>CAIMQW010000273.1 GCA_903843705.1 uncultured Holophagaceae bacterium
CCGGTCTACAAGGAGATGGTCGCGCGACTGGTGACCACCACCCGCAGCGGCAAGCTGACCCCCGCCCAGATCGAGGCCCTGGCCATCATCGCCTACCGGCAGCCCGTCACCATCACCGAGCTCAACGCCATCCGGAGCGTCACCAGCAGCGCCAACCAAGTGAAGAGCCTCATGGAGCGCCAGCTCATCACCCCCGCGGGCCGCAAGCCCGTGGTGGGCAGGCCCATGACCTACGCCACCACCCAGGCCTTCCTGCTGCACTTCGGCCTGAAGAGCCTGCACGACCTGCCGCGGCTCGCGGACTTCGGCGAAGGGCGCCTGGAGGCCGAGGCCCTGGCCGCCCTGGAGCCAGCCCTCCCTGAGGACGGCCTCTTCGGCTCCGGGGTGCTGAACGTGGAGCCCGAGCCGGACCTGGACCTGGAACTGACCCCTGAAGCGGAGCCGCCGCCGACTGACGGGAACCCCGCATGACCCCGCAGACCCTCAGCCTCGAGGAGCAGCCGAAGGCTCCCGAGCCCAGCCCCACAGGCCTTTACCTCCTGCCCTGGCAGAAGGGGGTGCTCCTCATCGTGCTGCTGGGTCTCCTCTACCTCCGCTTCTGGCGTCGCAAGCAGGCGAAGATCCAGGTCTGCAGCCACTGCGGGAAGAAGAACCCCCCACACCAGGTCAACTGCCAGAAGTGCTCCGCGCCGCTGATGCGGTTTGAGAGCCACTAGCTCAGGACCACCGGGCCACGGCCAGCAGCACCCCCAGCAGGACACCCAGAGCCAGGATCACCGGCAGCAGCCAGCGGGGCCGGAGCGGCGGATCCGCCTGGGTCGGCCGGTCGGCCTCGGGCTCCGGTGGCAGCGGTTCGCTCCGGGGCAGCGCCGCCGGAGCGTTGCTCCCCTCGCCGACGATCCGGTGGCCGCCGCTGGCGGGGTCGGCTGGAACGGGGAAGCGCTGGGCGATCAGGGTCTGCAACTCCTCCCGGGTGCCTTTGAGCAGCACCTGCAGGTAGTCGGCCACATCATGCTCGGTGAGGGGCGTGGCCAGCCGCTGCAGGTAGTCCCGGAGGTCGCGCTCCATAAAGCGGGCTGAGGGGTAGCGATGGTCGACGCCCTTTTGCAGGGCCCGGGCCACAATGGCCGCCATGTCCCGGGACACCGTGGGATTCAGGGTCGCCAGGTCCGCGATCCGGCCCTGGCGTACCTTGTCCAGCACGCCCAGCTCCGAGTCCGCCTGGAAGCAGCGCTCGCCGGTGAGCAGCTCGAAGAGCACGAGGCCCAGGGAGTATAGGTCTGAGCGGTTATCCAGGGGCTGGCCCGTGGCCTGCTCGGGACTCATGTAGAGCAGCTTCCCCTTCAGCGCGCCGGCCAGGGTGTGGCTCGCCTTGCTGGCCGCCTTGGCGATGCCGAAGTCCACCAGCTTCACCGCGCCATCCGTAGAGAGGATCACGTTCTGCGGACTGATGTCCCGGTGAACCAGCTTCAGCTCCCGGTCGTCGAAGCCCCGCTTCCGGTGGGCGTAGTCCAGGGCCGCCGCCACCTTCATCACCACGAAGGCTGCCACCTGCTCCGGAAAGGGCAGACCGTGCTCGCGCACCTTCTTCAGCAGGGTGCGGAGGTCGCGGCCGTTCACATACTCCATGGCGATGTAGTAGGAGCTGCCGGCCTTCCCCAGGTCGAAGATCTGCACGATGTTCGGGTGGGTCAGCTGGGCTGCCAGCTTGGCCTCGTCGATGAACATCGTGACGAAGTCCTCGTTGTCGCTGAAGTGCGGCAGGATGCGCTTGATGGCCACGATCTTCTGGAAGCCCTGGACGCCGCGCTGCTGGGCCTTGAACAGCTCCGCCATGCCACCCACGGCGATCTTCTCCAGCAGAAAGTAGTTCCCGTATTCCTCGTGGTCACCGGACACCGGGGGGCGCGGCGGCGGGTTCGGCGCGGGAGGTGCCGGGACCAGCTCCATGGACCAGCCGAAGGGGTCCTCAAGGCCCGAGATGCTGCTGAAGGCGAACTCAGGTTCCGCCGGGGGTTTGGCAGGTTCTGTGGTGGCGAAGAGGCTGCCCCCCGGACGCAGGACCGGCGGCACCTTCACGGAGGGGACGGATAGCCGCCTGCGGTCCGGGATGGCGAGGGTAGAGGTCTCGTCGGGTCCCCCACCCAGGAGGTGGCCAAGGCTCACGGGTGTCTGGGAGGAGGGGGAGTGGAGCGCCGGGTCGAACAGAGCGAAGGGATCCAGGGGCGGCACCGGCGGGGGGGTGTCCAGGTCGGCCAGCAAGTCCCCGAAGAGGTCCTCCGATGGACGCTTGGCCGCCTCGGGCAGGTAGCTGCGAAGGGCGGTGACCAGGGCGCCGTCGGTCTGGGCCGGGTCCAGGTAGGCCTGGATGTCCAGCACATGGCCCCGGCCATCGGTGGGGGGCGCCGTGTCCTCCGAGAGTGCCACCACCGCCAGGCGGGGGTGCCGCTGACGCAGCACCCGGGCCAGGGTCCGGCCGGCCTCCCCGGGCGCGGCCAGGTCCAGCAGCAGGAGGCCAGGCGTCAGGCCGGACTGGAGGAACTCCGGTATCTTCGTGCCATGGGCACACCGCACGGCCCAGCCATCCACCTCGAGGGCAGACGCCAGCCCAGGCGTCCGAGGGGACTCGCTATCCAGGAACAGAAGCAGGGGACGGGGCATGGCGCTCCGGGCATGGGGGAGGCCTTCAGGGTAGCGGCAGGGATCCGGCCTCGCCATCTCGGGAAAGATAGGATAGACTTCTCATTCGGCCCGGTCCCGCCCTGCAGGCCCGACGCCAGATTCCCGCGGAAGGAGGTGCATCTATATGCCTTTGGTCAAGGTCAAAGAAGACGAGACGTTCGAGTTCGCCCTTCGCCGCTTCAAGCGGAAGTGTGAGAAGTCCGGCATTCTCAGCGAGCTGAAAAAGCGTCAGCACTACGAGAAGCCCAGTGCCAAGCGCAAGCGCAAGATGCTCGCCGCCCGTAAGAAGACCCTCAAGCGCCTCGCGCAAGAGCGTCGGATGATCGGTTGAGATAAAGCTTCGCTTTATCTATAAAAGGGCCCGCGAGAGCGGGCCCTTTTGATTAACTGGTAGGAATTGAAGGTAGCCACCTCACCCATGAACCCTGAACTGCAGGTGCTTGAATTCCCGGAAGCGGTCCGGCTCATCCAGGGCGGGGCGCGGACGGCGTCGGCGCGGGTGGAGCTGGGCGCCATGGATCCCTGGGATGGTCTGGCGGGGCTGCGCCGCCTCTATCAGCTGGAGCTGCAGGAAGCTTGGACTGCCGCGCCGGACCAGCTGCCGGTGCTGGCCATGGACGAGGCCCTGGATGAGTTGCTCAACCCTGCGGGCTGGCTGCTGCCAGAGCACTGGCGGGAGCTGCGCGAGGGTCTGCGGTCCCTGTCCCGGCTGCTGCAGACCCTCTCGGGACTGCCCTGGCCCGAGGCGCGACCGGCCCCGGCTGGCACCCACTTGGGCATCGACCGACTCCAGGTCACGGCGGCCCTGCTGCCGGATCCCGCCTCCCTGGCGGAGCGCCTGGCCCGGACCTTCACCCAGGACGGTCAGCTGGACCCCCTGCGCGTGCCGGCCCTGGCCAGCCTCCACCGCCAGCGGCAGGATGCATTCCAGTCCGTGCAGGCCAAGCTGCAGAGGACCCTCCGAGGCGCGCCGGAGGCCTTCAACGAGGCCATGGTGGTAGAGCGCAACGGGCGCTACTGCCTGCCGGTCCGCTCCGAGCGCCGGAGCCTGGTGCCGGGCCTGGTGCTGGATCGCAGCGGCAGCGGTGCCACCGTCTTCATCGAGCCCATGGAGGCCGTGCCGCTCAACAACGCCTTCGTTGAGGCGGACAGCGAATACAGCCAGGCGGTACAGGTCTTCCTGCGCGAGCTGCTGGCGGACCTAAGATCCCGTCGAGAGGACTTCCTGCGCTGGCGGGACCTCCAGTGCCGCACGGACCAGGGCCTGGCGCTGCTGCGCTGGGCCAGCCTCTGCGGCGGCCTGCTGCCGGAACTGGCACCCAACCCCCGGGAAGGCCGACTCTGCTTGCTCGAGGCGCGGCATCCCCTGCTGCTGCCTGCCGTGCGCGAGGCGCTGGGCCTAGAGCCCCTGCCCCACCCAGTGGTACCCCTGAACCTGGTCCTCGAGGCCGGCCGGCCCGGGCTGATCATCTCGGGCTCCAACACCGGTGGCAAGACCGTGGTCCTCAAGACCGTGGGCCTGCTCTCGGCCCTCGCCGCCGCAGGCTGCGCCGTGCCCGCCCGGGAGGGCTCCAGCTTTCCCGCCCTGCCCAGCCTCCATGCGGACATCGGCGACCACCAGACCATCACGGGAAGCCTTTCGACCTTCAGTAGCCATATTCTGCATTTGAAGGACATCCTGGAAAACCATCACATCGGCGGTCTGGTGCTCCTGGACGAACTGGGCACCGGCACCGATCCCAAGGAGGGCGCCGCCCTGGGCATCGCCCTGCTCCAGACCTTGTCGCGGCGCCACTGCTGGATCCTCTGTTCCACCCACCTGGGGGATATCAGCCAGTGGGGCCTGCGGCACACTCGCTTCCAGAATGCCTCGGTGCAGTTCGACGAGGCGCGCCTGGCCCCCACCTACCGCCTGCTGCTGGGCCAGCCGGGCCAGAGCCGGGCCCTCACCATCGCCGCCCGCCTGGGGCTGCCCCGCCCCGTCCTGGATCACGCGGACAAAGTGCTGGGCCAGCGCGAGCAGGACTGGAGAGACTTCCTCCGGGAGCTCGAGGCCGAGCGGACGCGACTGCTGGAGGAGGCTGAGACCCTGCGGACCCAGCAGTCGGCGGCCGAGAAGGACCGGGAGATCCTCCGGCAGCGCGAGGAGAAGCTGCGCGTCGAGCGTGAGACCTTCCAGCAGGAGTCCCGCGAGAAGGTGGCGCGGGTACTGGACTTCCTCGACCACGAGGGGAAGCGCCTGGTCAAAGAGCTGAAGGAGCGCCAGAAGGCGGCCGAGGTCAACGCCGACCGCCTGGGCACCGAAGCCCATGAGCGTGTGAAGCAGCTGACCCGGCTAGCCGAGGCCGAGCTAGGCGGGCGCCGGAAGCCGGCCGGGGCCCCGGCGGAGGTGCGCGAGGGCGGCTACGCCCGGCACCGGGGGCTTGGTGTCGAGGGCAAGGTCATCAGCCTGAAGGGCGACCGGGTCAGCCTGGAGACTCCCCAGGGCCGCCGGCTGGAGTGCCGGACCGGTGAACTGGAACCCATCGGCGCCCGGGAGGCCGCCCCGAGGGCCAGCGGCAAGGTGCGGGTGCGGGCCGAAGTCCAGGAACTCGACTCGGAGCTCAACCTCATCGGCCGGGCCAGCGATGACGTGGACAGCGAGATCTACCGCTTCGTGGAGGAGGGTCTGGCCGCCGGACGCAAATACCTCCGCATCGTCCACGGTCACGGCACCGGGAGGCTCAAGGCCGCCGTGCGGGAAGCCCTGCGTGGGCACCCCGGAATTATTCAAGTGGAGGACGCTCCCCAGGCCCAAGGAGGCTCGGGGGCCACTGTCATCACTCTTAGGTAGTCTGATATTCAACCCCCTCCGGTTCCGGCCCGATGCAGCGACATACCTGCTCAGGGGCGCCCATGGTCTTCTGGATCAATCTCAACATCCGCAAGAAGCTGCTTTACTCGATCCTCGCCCTGGCGGCGGTGCTTTGCGTGGCTTCGACCGCCTTTTCGCTCTGGCGCCTCAACTCCGCCCTCAACGACGGCCTGCAGCTGAAGGCCGCGAGCCTCGCCAACCTGGTCTCTGACGGCATCCAGTCCGGCGTCCAGTTCGAGGACCTGGGCCTAGTGGAACGGGGTTTGGACGGCATGCGGGAGGACACCGACATCTCCCAGGCGGCGCTGGTGATCCAGGACCCCGCGACCCGGGTCGCCAAGGTGATGGCCAAGTCCAAGGCTAAAGCCAGTCAGATGGACCTGCAGCCCTTCGCCGAGACTTTTCTCAAGGCGGCTGCCGGCAAGGACCTCTCCAAGGACCACCTGGTGCTGGAGCAGGACGGCTACCTGCTGGTGGGGGAACTCGTCAAGGTCGAGAACGCGCCTGTGAAGTCCTACCTGCTGCTCATCGTCAACCGGGACCGATTGCACCGCAACCAGCTCGGCGCCTTCGTGGGCATGGCCCTATTGGGCGTGGTCATGCTGGCCATCGGCTTCGGCTTCGCCTACTTCCTGGGGAACGCCCTGGTCACGCCGCTGGAGAACATCCAGAAGCGCATGCGGGACATCAGCGAAGGCGAGGGCGACCTCACGGCCCGCCTGGACGTGCACGGCAGCGACGAGATCGCCGCCCTGGCCGGGCACTTCAACCGGTTCGTCGAAAACATTCACCAGATCGTCCAGCAGGTGATGGCCATCTCCACCAACATCGCCTCGGGCTCTCTGCAGATGTCGGCGGGCATGTCCGAGATGCACAGCACCGCCCAGAGCATCGCCCAGGCTGCCGAGAACCAGAAGGCCAGCGTGGGCAGCACCACCAGCAGCGTCCAGGGCATCGCCGGCGCCTCCCAGGTCGTGAACGCCAGCGTCGCGGGTGCGCTCCAGGTCTTCGAGCACGCCCAGCAGGCCGCCGGCAAGGGCGGCACCGCCGTGGGCAGCGCCATCACGGGCATGCAGGCCATCAACCAGAACTCTAAGCAGATCGGCAACATCCTCACGGTGATCACCGAGATCGCCAACCAGACCAACCTGCTGTCCCTGAACGCCGCGATCGAAGCAGCCAAGGCCGGGGAACACGGCAAGGGCTTTGCGGTGGTCGCCGAGGAAGTTCGCAAGCTGGCCGAGCGCAGTGCCACCGCCGCCAAGGAGATCACGGCCCTGATCCAGACCTCCAACCGCGCCATCACCGACGGCACCAAGATGGTGAACACCGCCGGTGACGCCCTGGCCAGCATCCAGAGCGCCATCACCGACTCCGCCGAGCGCATGAAGACCATCGGCGGCCAAAGCGAAGCCCAGAGCCACGACAGCCAGTATGTCGTCTCCGCCATGGGTGAGCTCACCTCCATCGCCGAGCAGAACGCCGCGGCCATGGAGGAAATGGCCGCCACCATTAAGGAGTCCACCCGTACCGTGGATGAGCTGAGCCAGCTGGCCGAGCAGCTGAACGCCATCGTGGCCCGCTTCAGGATCTGACCCCCCTCGGTTCCTCTCGCCCATGAGACCCCGCCCCGGCGGGGTCTCTTTTTGTCGGGAAAAGAGGGCTCTCTCACGGAAAATTCTCGACAACGCCCCGATCGAGACGCCAGCACTCACCCCGTCCAGGCCATGGCCCGATGCAGGGCAAAACCAACCAAGGGATGGCCATGGAATACTTCAAGAACCTGAGCATCCGCAAGAAGCTCCTGTATTCAATCCTCGCCCTGACCGCTCTACTCGGCACCGACTCGACCGCCTTCTCCCTGTGGCGGCTCAACTTGGCCCTGAACGACGGACTCTACCTGAAGGCCGGCGCCCTCGCGGCCCTGGTCTCCGACAACCTTCAGCCCGGGGTGCAGGCGAACTCCCTGGAGCTCATCGCGCGGGCCCTGGACGGCCTCAAGGAAGACACGGACATCACCCAGGCAGTCCTCGTCTCCCCGAGCCTCACCACCGGAGTGCCCAATGTCCTGCCCACCAAGGAGAGCCAGCTGGACCTGGCACCCTTCGCGGAGGCATTCATGAAGGGCACCGCAGGCAAGGACCTGGCCCGGACCCACCTGTTCCTGGAGAAGGATGGCTACCTGCTCCTGGGCCGCCTGGTCAAGGCCGAAGGCGCGCCGAAGCAGTCCTTCCTGCTGCTGATCGTCAACCGCGACCGCCTGCGCGGGAGCCAGCGAGGTGCCATCCTGGGGATGGCCCTGCTCGCCGTCGGCTTTGGCTACGCCCACTTCCTGGGCAACACGCTGGTCACGCCGCTAGAGAACATCCAGAAGCGCATGCGGGACATCTCCGAAGGCGAGGGGGACCTCACGGCCCGACTGGAGGTTCACGGCAGGGACGAGACCGCGGGCCTGGCCAGCCGCTTCAACCGCTTCGTGGAAAACATCCAGCAGATCATCCAGCGGGTGATGGCCATCTCCACGAACCTTGCCTCCGGGTCCCGGCAGATGTCCTCGGGCATGACGGAGATGCACAGCACCGCCCAGAGCATCGCCCAGGCCGCGGAGAAGCAGAAGGCCAGCGTGGCCACCACCACCTGTTGCGTCCAGGGCATCGCCGGCGCCTCCCAGGTGGTGAATGTCAGCGTGGCGAGGGCCCTCCAGGTCTTCGAACAGGCCCAGGAGGCCGGCACCCGGGGCGACACCGCCGCGGGCAGCGCCATCACGGGCATGCAGGCCATCAACGAGAACTCCAAGCAGATCGGCAGCATCCTCACGGTCATCACCGAGATCGCCTACCAGACCAACCTGCTCTTCTTGAACGCCGCCATCGAGGCCGCCAAGGCCGGCGAGCACGGCCGGGGCTTCGCGGTGGTCGCGTAGGTGGATGAGCTGAGTCAGCTCGCCGAGCAGCTCAACCGGATCGTAGCGAGGTTCAGAGTCTAGGCGGGGCCGCGGAGGCGCCGGACCAGCAGGGGCAGGACAATCATGGCCCCGAGCACGGCCATCACCGTGGCCTCCGGGTTCCGGAAATACGCATTCAGGCGCAGGGTCACGAGTGCGATGACGGCGTAGTAGAGCATGTCCCCCGCGATGGCGATGGCCCAGCCCGCCAAGAACCCGTGTCCTGCCGCCAGCGCCGAGGCGCGCCCGGTCATGGGATCCACGCCGAAGGCGATCATGACCAGGGTGAAGGGCCCCGCACCGGTGCCGCTGACCTGGGCGGCCGTGCTGGCCATGGCCGCCTTGAGGGCCGCGCCGAGCCGGGCCAGGAACGGAACCTTACCCGCCAGGACCACCAGCAGCCGCAGGATCGGCTCGAAGGCCAGGGCCAGGAGCACATCGGAGACCAGGTAGAGCCCCGCTGTGGCGGGCCAAGCCAGACCCTGGGCCCGGGCCAGGAGGACCCCCGCGGGTATTCCGCCCCCTATGGGCAGCAGGAAGAGCAACAGTACCGACAGCATGCTGGATGGTAACCCGGGGCGGGCTGACCGCCCTCCAGCCTCTGCCCGTGATCGGGCAAAGTGCCAGGGAGTAACGGTCGAGCCTAGTTGGTATAGGTAAGTAATTAAGCACGGATTGCCTACCCGTCGAATCGGCACCATATTTGGGCAGTCGTTACCCCCCTGGATCCACCCATGCCTTCACCCAAGCCGCTACCCGAACCCTGGCAGACCCGCATGGATGGGGTGTGGGATGAAGTGGTGGACTTCTACTTCTACCACCGGTACGAAGACGCAGACATGAGGGACACCTTGGTGCTGGCTGAAGCCTGGGCCCATGAGGCCATGCATCAGGTGGGCCGCACTCGGCTGTCTTCTGACCTGTTCTGGACCCACTACGCCGATGCGAAAGTTGAAGGCATGGGACCCCACGCCGCCCTGCGCTACGCCGCCAGAGCTACACCGGGACTGAATTAGTCGCCACTACCCTGCGCCACCGGCCAGGCCTGGACGGGCGCCGACTTCCGCAGCGTGGGACAAGGGTGTGACAAGGGCGGAATCAGCAAAAAAATAGCCCTGAAGATCAGGGCTAAGTGTTGGTACCGGTGGTCGGACTCGAACCGACACTCCTTTAGGGGGAAACGGATTTTGAGTCCGTCGCGTCTGCCATTTCGCCACACCGGCCAGAAGGGCCAGGATACCGTGGCGGCGCGGAGGTTCAAAGCGCGGTGAGCGGAATCCGCCGGCCGGCGCCGAAGGCCTTGGGGCTCACCTTGAAGGCAAAGGGCAGCTGGCGACGCTTGAACTCCGTGCGGCGGAGCAGCGCGAGGATGCGTGGCAGCGCGCTGCGGGCCTGGTCCAGGGCGGCACCGTCGAGCAGCAGGGCCAGGTCTTCCGCCAGCCCCTCTTCGGGCCGCTGGGCCTCCAGGGCCGCGCCCAGGATGGCGTCCAGCTGCACGTAGGGCAGCAGGCTGGCCTCGTCGGTCTGGCCTGGCCGCAGCTCTGCGGTGGGCGGGCGTTCCAGCACGCCGCGGGGGACGGCTTCGCCCAGGTCCCGCGCCACGGCGTAGACCCGCGCCTTGAGGCAGTCGCCCAGGGGCGCGAAGGCGCCAATGCCATCACCGTAGAGGGTGAAGTAGCCCGTGGCGGCTTCGCTCTTGTTGCCGGTGTTGAGGACGGCCACGCGGTCCGTACCCAGGCGTCGCTGGATCTCGGGTTCGGAGGTCAGGGCCAGCAGGAGGCTGCCGCGGCAGCGACTCTGGAGGTTCTCGTCCGTGAGGCTGAAATCGCGGCCCGGCAGGGCGCGCTCCAGGGCCGCCGTGAACCCGGCGAAGGGCGCCTCCGCGTCGAGGCTGAGGTAGCCGATGCCCAGGTGCCGCGCCTGCTGCTCCGCCAGGGCCGAGCTCTCGGCGCTGCTGAAGCGGGTGGGGAGGGCCGCGCCGAAGACCCGGTCTGTGCCCAGGGCCTCCACGGCCAGGGCCGCCGCCACGGCGCTGTCGATGCCGCCCGACAGGCCCAGCACCACCGCCGCCAGGCCCTGCTTGGCCAGGTTGTCGCGGATGCCCGTCACTAGGGCCTTCCGCAGCCACGGACCCTCCTCGGCGGGCGCCCAGGCCTCGCCCGGCGCGCCGGGATCCACCATCAGCAGGCTCTCCTGGAAGGCCGCGCAGCCCTGCCAGCGGCCATCCGGCAGGGCCAGGCCCGAGCCGCCGTCGAAGAGCAGCCAGCTCTCGGCGCCTACGCGGCTGGCGTAGGCGATGGCCAGGCCATGCTTCTGGGCCAGACCCGGCAGCAGGCGGCGGCGCTGGGCGTCCTTGGAAGGAATGGCCCAGGGGGCGCTACAGCCCGGGGGCAGGTAGCTGCCCAGGGCGCTGGGGCTGGCGCTGGCGTTGAGGATCAGGGAGGCGCCCGCCGCCGCCAAGTCCGCGATGGGATCCACCCCGTAGCCCACGGGCACGTTGCCCAGCTGCGGATCGGCCCAGAGGTCCTCACAGATGGACAGGCCGATGCGGTGGCCGCCGAAGTGCACCATGGGCTGGGGTCGGTAGTCCGGTTCAAAGTAGCGGTGCTCGTCGAAGACGTCATAGCTGGGCAGCACGCGCTTGTGGGCGCAGTGCCGCAGGGCGCCCCCCTCGCACCACCAGAGCTCGTTCCAGAGCCGGCCCGAGGGCGCCGGGCGGGCGGTGCCGAACACCAGCGGGACCGCCCCCGTCAGCGCAGCCAGCCGGTGGGACTCCGCCTCGATGCGCCGTCGCATGCCAGGTTCCCAGAGACGGTCCTCCAGCAGGTAGCCGGGGATGGCCAGCTCCGGTGCCAGCGCGAGCTGCGCTCCGGCTGCCACAGCGGCCGCGTAGGCGCCCTCCAGGCTGCGGCCATTCCCCTCGGGATCCCCAAGGCGGGCGTTGAGCTGGAGCAGGGCGATCTTCATCCCACCAAGTTACCAGCGGATCTCCGCCCGGGTGCCCCCCTCGGGCCGGGGGCACAGCTGGAGGTCCGCCCCCTGGGCGTTCAGCCACTTCAAAGCCAGAGGCAGGCCCAGGCCCGTGCCATCGGGCCGGCCGCTCTCGAAGGGCCGCAGCATGCGGACAGCCGCGTCCTCAGTCAGGCCCGGCCCGCCGTCCTCGACGTCCAGCCGGCCGTCGCCGATGCGGAGCAGCACCCGGCCCCCAACAGGCGTCGCCTGGCAAGCGTTCTCCAGGAGGTTGACCAGCGCTTGATGCAGCAGCAGCGGATCGCCGGTGGCGGTGCCCTGGCCCTCCGCGACCAGCGTCCGCCCCTGGCTTACGGGCCGGCGCTTCAGCTCCGCCAGGGCCTGGCCCGCCACCTCCTCGAGCCGCACCTCCTCCAGGGCTGGTGCCAGGGGCCGCGCCCACTGGAGGAAGCGCTGCACCAGCCGCTCCAGGTCCTCAGTCTCCTCCAGCAGGGTCCGGGCGGCCTCGCCATGGCCCGCCCGCTGCAGCAGCTGGCCCTGGCCCTTGAGTACCGCCAGCCCGTTCTTGAGCTGGTGGGCCACCCCTGCGGTCATCTCACCCAGCTCCGCGAAGCGCTCCCGGAGCTGCCGGCGGCGGTCCTCCAGCTCGGCCTCGGTAACGTCCTCGAACTGCACCAGGGCGCCGATGCGGTCCGGCGCCTCGATGCGCTGCAGCCGCCAGCGTCGCCCGGCGGCCTCCAACCGGTGGGGCGGCCCGGGCTCTCGGCCCAGGGCCTCCCGCAGCCAGGGAAAGGGCTCCAGGACGAAGGCCGCCTCTAGGCCCACCACGCCGACAGTGACCCCCAGCAGCTCCCGGCCTCGACGGTTCAGGGCCGCCAGCCGCTGGCGCTGGTCCACCCACACCAGGCCCATGGGCAGGGCGTCCAGCAGGCGCTCGTGGACCGTGCGCAGCTCCCCCAGCGAGGCCGCTAGCTCACCCCGCTCCCGGAGGCTGCCGGACACCGCCGATAACAGCAGGGCCTCGGGATCCGCGGGCAGTCGCCGCCGGGTCCGGGCCCAGCGTACGGCTAGCATGACCACACCGACGAGCACCACCCCGAGGGGGAGGGCCAACAGCAGCCAAGACAGGACACGGGGATTCATGCCATCAGGTTAATCTGATTGGATGGAGAGACAGCCCATCTACATCGTGTCCGGAGGATCCGGCGAGACCGCCTACCGGATGGTGCAGGCCGCCCTGACCCAGTTCACCAAGGGGGAGAGCTCCTCCCTGGTCCGCCGCTTCCAGAACGTGCGGTCCCTGGAGGACCTGGACCGCGTGCTGGGCATGGCCGGCGACAAGCGCGCCGTCATCGTCCACACCACGGTCTCGCAGGAGCTGCGCACCTACCTGGCCGTCCGCTGCGCCGAGCTGCGCATCACCCAGGTGGACCTGTTCGGAAACCTGCTGGACACCCTTACCCTCTACCTGCGGGAGCGCCCCGAGGAGAAGGCCGGCAGCTTCCACGCCGTGGGCGACAAGTATTTCCGCCGCATCGAGGCCATCGAGTTCGCCCTCAAGTTCGACGACGGCATCGACATGACCGGCCTGGCCGACGCCGACATCGTGCTGGTGGGCATCAGCCGCACCAGCAAGACGCCGCTGTCCATGTATCTGGCCATGGAGGGCTTCAAGGTGATGAACGTGCCCCTGGTGCCCGGGGTGCCCCTGCCGCCGGAACTGGCGCCCATCCCCCAGGGCCGCATCGTGGGCCTGACCATCCAGGCGGACCGCCTGCAGGAGATCCGCGCCTACCGCCTGAAGCGCCTGGGCGCCCTGGGCAGCGCCGACAGCTACAGCGACCTGGGCCGCATCATGGACGAACTGGCTTACGCCGATGAGGTCTTCAAGACCCACCGCCGCTGGCCCGTGTTGGACGTCACCGGCCGCAGCATCGAAGAGACAGCCGGCCTGGTGCTGGACCGCGTCTTCGGCAAAGAACGGGCGGTGTGACCTACAGCTCGTCCTCAAGTCTCTGGACCAACGTGCGGAGAATCTTGAGGCGGCCATAGCGCTTGTCTTCGCTCTCGACGAGGGTCCAGGGGGCGATCTCGGTGCTGGTGCGGTCGATCATGTCGCAGATGGCCCGCTCGTACTGGGGCCACTTCTTGCGGTTGCGCCAGTCCTCGTCGGTGATCTTGAAGCGCTTGAAGGGTGTGACCTGGCGCTCCTCGAAGCGGCGCAGCTGCTCCTCCTGGCTGATGGACAGCCAGAACTTCAGCAGCAGGGTCTGGCTGCGCACGATCTGGTCCTCGAAGTCGTTGATCTCGCTGTAGGCCCGCTGCCAGTCGGCCTCGGAGCAGAAGCCCTCCACTCGCTCCACCAGTACCCGGCCATACCAGCTGCGGTCGAAGATCATTACCTTGCCCCGCCGGGGCAGGTGCCGCCAGAAGCGCCAGAGGTAGGGCTGGGCGCGCTCCTCCTCGGTGGGCGCGGCCACGGGCTGGATGTGGTAGGTCCGGGCGTCCAGGGCCTGGGTAATGCGCCGAATGCCGCCGCCCTTCCCCGCCGCGTCCACGCCCTCGAAGACCAGCACCACCGAGTGCTTCGCAAAGTTCTTGTGCCGGGTCAGGAGGTTCAGGCGCCCCTGCAGGGTGAGCAGCTCCTCCTCGTAGTCCTTCTTCTCCAGGGTCCGAGTGAGATTCAGGGCCCTGAGGACGTTCATCTCGTCGAGGCTCACCACCGGCTGGGGCGCGGGTGGCGGCAGCGGCGGCGCGGGGTTGGCGAGGCGGGCGCGCAGCTTCTCCAGCAGGATCTTGCCCACCGTGAGCCGCTGGTACCGCCAGTCCGAGGCCTCCACGACGATCCAGGGGGAGGCGGCGGTGCTGGTGGCGCGCAGGGCCCGCTCGGACACCTGGCGGAAGCTGTCGTAGAGCTCGAAGTGCTTCCAGTCCCGGGGCGTCACCCGCCAGCGGGTCTTGGGATCCTTCTCCAGCAGCTTCAAGCGCTTCTTCTGGGCATCCTTGCTGAGGTGCATCCAGAACTTCAGGACCAGGGCGCCTTCCTGGATGAGCATCTGCTCGAAGCGGGCCACGCGGGCCATGTCCTGGTCCAGCTCTGAGGTCTTGATGTTCCCCGAGGTGCGCTCAAGGATGGGCCAGGTGTACCAGGAGCCATCGAAGATGCCGATCTTCCCCTTGGGCGGCAGCATGCGCCAGTAGCGCCACATGTGCGGCCGCTCGCGCTCCTCGTCTGAGGGCACGTCGAGGCCGTGAGTCTGGATGTGTCGTGGGTCCAGCCACTCGTTGAGGGTGTTCACAGTCTCGCTCTTGCCAGCGCCATCCACGCCCGCCACCAGAATCACCACCGGGAACTTCGCCGCCGCCAGGTCGAACTGCGCGTCCAGCAGGGCCTCCCGCAGGGCCGGCAGCTCCCGGTCCCAGACGTCCTTCTCTACCTTGTGGCCGAGTTCCGCGGATTCGAACATGGTTCCTCCGGGAGGGATGCCTTGCCTTTTCGATACAAAGCCCACATTAGCTTATTTTCGACCTGGGCGTGATCTACCAAGGTTCAGTATTCCGTAGCCAGGTCCCCGGCGCGGGCGGCTTTGGCGAAGGGCTGGAACTCGGGGGCGCCGGCGGCCTGGGCGATCCACTCGGCCACGCGGATGCCATCCACGGCGGCGGAGGTGATGCCCCCGGCGAAGCCCGCGCCCTCGCCGCAGGGGTAGAGCCCGGGATGAGACACGGACTGGCCATCCTCGCCCCGGAGAAGCTGGAGCGGGCTGCTGGTGCGGCTCTCGATGCCCAGCAGGATGGCCTCACGGCTCGCAAAGCCGTGCAGCTTCTGGTCGAAGACCGGCAGGGCCCCGGCCAGCTGTTCCTGGACGAAGTCCGGCAGGCAGGTGCGGAGGTCCGCCGCCACTGCGAAGGGCCGGAAACTGGTTCGCGGCAGGCGCCCCGTGGCGCGGCCCTTGAGGAAGTCCTGCACAGCCATGGCTGGGGCGCCGTAGGTCTCCCCCGCCGCCCGGAAGGCCGCCTGCTCCCACTGCCGCTGGAAGTACATGCCGCCCAGGGGGTGGTCACTGCCGAAGTCCGCGGTGCCCACCTTGGCCACCAGCCCCGAGTTGGCGAAGCCCGAGTCCCGCTTCTCCAGGCTCATGCCGTTCACCACCACGCCGCCAGGCTCGCTGGCGCACTGGATCACCTCGCCGCCGGGGCACATGCAGAAGCTGTAGGCGGCGCGGTTCAGACCGAAGTTGCAGACCAGCCGGTAGTCCGCGGCGGGCAGGGATGGGTGCCCGGCGCCGGGCCCGTACTGGGAGCGGTCGATGAGCTCCTGGGGGTGCTCCACCCGGACGCCCATGGCGAAGGGCTTCTGCCGCAGGGCCACGCCCCGGCGATGCAGCATCTCGAAGGTATCGCGGGCGCTGTGCCCCGGGGCCAGCACCAGAGCCTCACAGGGCAGCTCCTCGCCGCTGTCCAGCACCGCCGCGCAGACGCGCCCCTGGTCATCGAAGCGAACGTCCTCCAGGCGGGCCCGGAACCGGTACTGGGCCCCCCGGGCCTCGGCGGCCTTCCGAATCAAGACGGCGCAGCGCCGAATCACGTCCGTGCCCACGTGGGGCTTGGCCAGGTAGAGGATCCGGGGGTTCGCGCCAAAGCGCACGAAGGCCTCCAGGACATAGCGCGTGGCCGGGTGGCCAATACGCGTGGTGAGCTTGCCGTCACTGAAAGTGCCCGCCCCGCCCTCCCCGAACTGGGCGTTGGCCTCGGGATCCAGGACCCCGTCCTGCCACAGCCCCGAGACGGCCTTCACCCGCTCGCCCATGGCGGGGCCGCGTTCCAGCACGATGGGCTCGATGCCGTAGTCCAGCAGGCGCAGGGCGCAGAAGGTGCCGGCAGGTCCGCTGCCCACCACCACCACGCGGGGCCGCCGCGGGACGGGGGCCACCGCATGGGCCACGGCTTCCGGCGCCGCTTCCAGCTTCAGCCCCCCCGGCAGCGGGCCGCAGGCCAGGGGCAAGGAGCTCTCGAAGCTCAGGGCCGTCAGGAATCGGATCGACCCCTTGTGCCGCGCGTCCAGGCTGCGCCGCTCCAACACCACGCCCGCATAGTCACTCGCCGCACCCCCCAGCGTCCGGGCCAGGGACAGGGCCAAGTCCAGCGCTTCCTCACCCAGGTTCAGGGGCAGGTTCGTCAGGAGGTAGCGCATGGTCGCCTCGGCGGAAGGAGTCCACGGGACTCAAGGCCAGGACCCAGTCTACCCCTTGAAACGCGGATACGACCCCAGCACCCGCAGCATGGTGGCGTATTCGCCCAGGTGATCCAGCGCGCGCCGGACGGTCTCCTCGCGGGTGTCGCCGATGAGATCCACGTAGAAGAGGTATTCCCAGGGGCTCCCCTGCAAGGGACGGGACTCGATCTTGGTTAGGTCGATGTCCCTCAGGGCAAACACGCTCATGGCCTTGAACAGCGCCCCCGGCTGGTTCTTCAGGGTGAACACGATGGAGGTCTTGGCCTCGCCCTGGAAGGCCTTCGGCTCCCGCTGGATGGCCAGGAAGCGCGTGAAGTTCTCCGGGTCGTCTTCGATCCCTTCCTCCAGGATCTGCATCCCGTTCAGCTCCGCCGCCCGCCGGGAGGCGATGGCCGCGGTGTCCCGGGCCCCGGATTCCTTCAGCAGCCGCACGCTGCCGGCGGTGTCGAAGGCCTGCTCCGCGATGATGCCGCGGCGCTGCAGGTAGCCTGCGCACTGGCCCAGGGCCTGGGGATGGCTGCGGGCCTTCCGGATCTCGCTCTGCTCCACGCCGGGCAGTGCGATCAGGCAGTGGCGGACCCGCAGGGATCCCTCTCCGACGATGACCAGGTCATGGCGCAGGAGCAGGTCGTAGTTCTGGTGGATGCTGCCCGCGAGGGAGTTCTCGATGGGCACCATGGCCGCGTCGCAGGCCCCGGCACGGACCGCCTCGAAAACCCCCTCGAAGGATTCGCAGGGCAGCGTCTCGACCTCGCCGAAGTGGCCCAGCAGTGCCTGCTCGGAGTAGGCACCGGGCTCGCCTTGGAATGCAATCTTCATCTGCTCTCCCCTTCGGCCCACCCGATGATCTTCCGGAAGCCCGCCGCCACGTCCTCGTCGGAGGCGGCAATGGTCATGCGCACGAAGCCTTCGCCCTGGGCGCCAAACGCGGAGCCGGGCACCAGGCCCACCTGGGCCTTCTCCAGGATGCTTTCGCAGACCTCCACCGAGGACCGTCGCAGCGGGCGGACATCCAGGAAGAAGTAGAAGGCCCCCATGGGCGGCGGCACGAGGATCCGGGAACTGCCCAGCTCCTGGGCGAGGCGCAGGACCAGGCTCCGGCGCCTCGCGTAGGCGCTGCGCATCCGGGCCGCGGCCTCCTGGACCTCCGGGTCCACCAGGGCGAAGGCCGCGGCCTTCTGGACGAAGGGCGCCACGCAGGTGATGGAGTTCTGGCTCGCCTTCAGGGCATTGGCAATGACCGCTGCCGGGGCGGCCAGGAAGCCCACGCGCCAGCCGGTCATGGCGTAGGTCTTGGAGAGGCTGTTGACGATCAGGCTCCGGTCCTTGGCCCCCGGCAGCGCCGCCGCGCTTGTCGGACGTTCGCCGTAGTAGAGGCTGCCGTAGACCTCGTCGCTGACCACCCAGAGGTCGTGGGCCTGGGCGAAGGCCTGCAGCTGCTCCAGGTAGTCCCGCGACGGATAGGCCCCGGTGGGGTTGGAAGGATAGTTCAGCACGATGGCCCGGGTCTTCGGCGTGAGCGCCTGCGCCCAGGCTTCCAGGGGGGGGATGAACCCATGCTCAGCGGGCGCTGGCACCCGCACCGCATTCCCACGCAGCATCACCACCATGTTGGCGTGGGTGGCCCACGTGGGGTCGGGGATCAGGACGTCATCGTCGGGATTCAGGATGGCCTGCAGGGCGGTGTAGTAGGCGTGGATGCCGCCGTGGGTGACCAGGATCTCGGCCGCCGGATCGTAGGCCACACCCTCGTCCCGTCGCAGCTTCGTGGCGATGGCCTGCCGGAGCTCCAGGGTGCCGCTGGAGGGCCCGTAGTGGGTCAGGCCGGCCTGCAGGGCCCGGGTGGCGGCCTCCAGCACCGGTGCGGGAGTCCCGAAATCCGGGTCGCCCACCTGCAGCCCAATGATGGGCAGACCGCTGGCTTTCAGCGCCAGGATCCGGTCCGCCATGGCCACGGTGGCGGACTGGCGGATGAGCTCAAACTGTCGGTTTAGTGCGTTCATGGGGTTCCTGTAACTCCCATGTTCGCATCCCCGCCTCTGGATTGCAGGAGGCCCAACCAATATTCCGGGGCTTCCGGGTTCCCGGGTAACCCTTTATTTGGGCCAACGCTTCGCCGACTGGGATCATCAGAAGGTCATCGGCAGGATGGGATGAACAGAAGGCGGGGAACGTCATGACGGCAAATCTGAAGCGGGTGGTGGTGGCCGGAGGCACGGGCCTGGTGGGGCGACCCCTGGTGCAGGCGCTGGTCGACCTGGGCGCCGACGTGACAGTAATGACCCGGAATCCCGGTCGCGGAGGGCTGCCCGCGGGAGCCTCGGCGCGGGGCTGGGAGGACCTGGCCACCACGCTGAACGGGGCCGATGCGGTCATCAACCTGGCGGGCGAGGGCATCGCGGACAAGCGCTGGAGCGCGGCCCGCAAGGCCGTCCTTCTGACCAGCCGTGTCGAGACAACCCAGCGGCTGGTGGAGGCCATGCGGGCCTGCCCCCAGCCCCCCGCCGCCCTGGTGAACGCCTCGGCCATCGGGTTCTACGTCCCCGCGGACCGGGAACCTGTGGACGAGACCTCGGACTCGGGGAT
Organism: uncultured Holophagaceae bacterium; assembly: GCA_903843705.1. Classification (GTDB taxonomy): domain Bacteria; phylum Acidobacteriota; class Holophagae; order Holophagales; family Holophagaceae; genus Geothrix. The sequence continues at coordinate 19,273 of CAIMQW010000273.1, forward strand.
GGGGTTCCTGGCGGAGGTCTGCCGGGCCTGGGAGGTCGAGGCCATGGCGGCGGCGGCCTTCGGCGTCCGGGTCGCCCTGGTCCGCGTCGGCGTGGTGCTGGCCAAGGAGGGCGGCGCCCTGCCCAAGATGGCCCTGCCTGTACGGTGGTTCCATGGCTGCAAGCTGGGCCGCGGCACCCAGGGGCTCAGCTGGATTCACCTCGACGATCTGGTGGCCATGTTCGTGGAGGCGGCGCGCAATCCGGCCTGGCGCGGCGCCTTCAACGGCACAGCCCCGAAGCCGCTCTCCAACGGGGCCTTCACCCGCGCCCTTGCCCAGCGGCTGCACCGACCCCTGTTGCCGGTGCCCGGCTTCCTCACCGCCGCCGCCACCAAGCTGGTGCTGGGCGAGCTCGCCGAGGCCCTGCTGCTGCAGGGCGCCTTCGTGAAGCCCACCCGGCCCCTGGCACAGGGCTTCCAATTCCGCTTTCCGACCGCAGAAATGGCGCTGGAGAACCTGCTGTGAGCGAAGATCTCTTCATCTCCGTCCAGGACCTGCCCGTGCCCCGGTCAGAGGTCTTCCCCTTCTTTGCGGACCCCGCGAACCTGGAGACCCTGACGCCGCCCTGGCTGGGCTTCGAAGTGCTCACGCCACGCCCTCTGCCCCAGGGCGAGGGCGCCCTCTTCGACTACCGGGTCCGAGTGCGCGGCCTGCCCCTCCGCTGGCGAACGCTGATCGAGACCTTTGTCCCCGATGAGCGCTTCGTGGACCGCCAGCTCAAGGGACCCTACGCCCTGTGGCACCACACCCACGCCTTCCAGGACCTGCCCGGCGGCGGCACTCGCATGACCGACACCGTCCGCTACCGCGTGGGCTGGGGCTTCCTCGGCACCCTCGTCACCGCCCTCTGGGTCCGCCACGACATCCAGCGCATCTTCGACTACCGCAGACAAGTCCTCGCCGAGAAGTTTCCCGGCCAAAGCTAAAAAAGGATTCACCACCAAGGCACCAAGAACTGCAAAAGCAGGTGTGCAGTCGCTTTTCTTGGTGCCTTGGTGGTTTTCTTTTCCTTCAGCCGTGGTGAGCCCTCAGCCGCGCTGGAGGCCTCCGAAGCGGGCCAGGATGCGCTTGTCGCCGCTGTGGTCGAAGCGGATGGTGTAGGTCAGGCCATCGCCGCTGCCGGAAGCGGCCAGGACTGTGCCCGAGCCGAAGCGGGCGCTCTGCACTCGGGTACCCGCAGGAAAAGCACCCGGATCTTGACTCTCGGCAGGCTCGGAGAGCCGGCCGCCTTCCCGCTCGCCCGGTGGTACGGGGAGTTCCTTCACGCGATCGAAAAAGCCGCGGATGCGCTGCAGCTCTGTGGCAACCGAGGCGCCGCCAGTTCCCCGAGTGAATGAGGCGCCGGGGCGGATGCCTTCGCCGGCCTGGTAGAGCTCGGTCCCCCAGCGGATGGGCGTGGTGAGCACCGCCGCCGGGAGCTCCCGCAGGAAGCGGCTGGGCATGGACATCATCTCGGTGCCCATGATGCGGCGGCGACGCGCGGCGCTGAGGGTGAGGCGCCGCTGGGCGCGGGTGATGGCCACGTAGAAGAGGCGGCGTTCCTCCTCCAGACCATCCGGCGTCTCGCGGGCGTTGCGGTTGGGAAAGACGTCCTCTTCCATGCCGATGACAAAGACCGAGGGGAACTCCAGCCCCTTGGCGCAGTGGATGGTCATGAGGCTCAGGTGGGAGGCCTCCTCCAGGTTGTCCGTGTCCGAGGCGAGAGTGATGCGATCGAGGAACTCCGAGAGGCGCAGGCCCAGGGTCTCGGACTCGGCCGCGGCGCTGAGGAACTCCTCCAGGTTGCGGATGCGGCCCTCGGCCTCCAGGGTGGCCTCGTCCTCCAGGCTCTGGAGGTAGCCGCTCTCCTGGAGCACCCACTTCACCACCCCCGCCAGACCCATGGCCTCGCGCTCCTTCTCGGCCCGGGCGAAGAGGTCCAGGAACTTGATCATCTCCCGTTGGGCCCGGCCCTTCAGCTCGCCGGAACGCAGCAGCCGCTCCAGCCCGGCCAGGGGCGTGCCGCCCTCGGGAATGGCGCCCTCGATCTTGCCCAGGGTCGTGGGCCCCACGCCCCGGGTGGGCGCGTTGACGCAGCGGCGGAAGCTGACAAGGTCGAAGGGATTCGAGATGAGCCGCAGGTAGGAGATGAGGTCCTTCACCTCCTGCCGCTCGTAGAACTTCACGCCGCCCACCAGTCGGTAGGGCATGTTCTGGGCCCGCAGCGCCTCTTCCATCTGCCGGGACTGCCAGTTGGCGCGGTAGAGCACGGCCACCTTGGCCTCCGGAGCCGTGTAGCGCAAGTCTGAGATGCGCTGCGCCACCCACTCCGCCTCCAGGCGTCCCTCGTCGAGCAGCTTGAACACAAGGGACTCGCCGTCACCCAGCTCTGTGATCAAGGCACCCTTCCCCGCCACGCGCTGGGAGTTGTTGGCGATGACCTCCGAGGCCGCGTCCAGGATCTTCTTCGTCGAGCGATAGTTCTGCAGCAGCTCGATGCGCACGGCCTCCGGGAAGTCCTGCTGGAAGTCGAGGATGTTGCGGATGTCCGCTCCTCTCCATCCATATATCGACTGATCTTCATCACCTACAACACATAGGTTGTGGTGCCGCCGCGCGAGGTGCTGCACGAGGAGGTACTGGGCGCGGTTGGTGTCCTGGTATTCGTCCACCAGGATGAACTTGAAGCGCTCGCCGTAGGTGGCCTGCAGCACGGGATAACGGAAAAGGCGCTCGGTCCACAGCAGCAAATCGTCGAAGTCGCAGGCGCGGTGGTTCTTCAGGCCCTTCTGGTAGAGCTCGTAGGCATCCAGCACCTTGCGGGTCCAGGGGTCCAAGGCCTCCGCGCGGGCCTCGTCGGGCAGAAGGCAGCGGTTCTTGAAGTCGCTGATGACCTCCAGCACCTTCTTGGGGTGGAACTGCTTCTCGGGCAGCTTCAGCTCCGCCAGCACCTGCTTGACGAGGCTCTTCTGATCCGCGGGATCGAAGATGACGAAGTCCCGGCCCACGGGCGTGCGCTCGCCCTCCCGGCGCAGGATGCGAGTGCAGAAGCTGTGGAAGGTGCTCACCCACATCTGCGCGGCGGGCACGGACACCAGCCGCTGCACCCGGTCGCGCATCTCCTCGGCGGCCTTGTTGGTGAAGGTCATGGCCAGGATCGAGCCCGGGTGGACGCCCTCTTCCTCGATGAGCCATGCGATGCGCCGCGTAATCACGGTGGTCTTGCCGGACCCGGCCCCGGCGAGGATCAGCAGGGGCCCCCGGGCATGGCGGACCGCCTCCCGTTGGGGCTCATTCAGGTTGCGGAGCAGGGGGTGTTCGAGAGGTTCCGAGGGGTGGCCGGGCATGGGTCCATGCTAACCCGCCTGGGCCGCCCGTCCCTTCCCGGCCCGCCGGAGGAGTTCCCGGGCCAACTTGAGGGCCTCTTCCTGGGAGAGCTGGCGGCGAAAGCCCGGCATGGGGCCCCGGCCCTGGAGGATGATGCCCGCCAGGTCCGCTGCCTCCTGGCCCGCCAATCGCCGGCCGTCCAGCAGGTTCGAGCCGCCGAGGAGGCCGCTGGGGCCCCGGCCCGAGCCATCGCTGCCGTGACAGCTAGCGCAGCGCTGCTGGAAAAACGCCTTCAGGTCCCGGACCTCGGCGGTCAGGGAGGCGGACAGGAGCGCCAGCAGCAGCGCCAAGGGACGCGGGGCCATGGGTCGAACCTACCACGCCGGGCCCGCTCCCGTTAGGCTGGAGCCGCGCGCCCGTGGCGGAATGGCAGACGCACCGGACTTAAAATCCGTTGCCGCAAGGCGTGGGGGTTCGAGTCCCCCCGGGCGCACCAGTCCTAGGTCTTGAACCGCCCCACCAGCGCGGCGAGGCCTTCGGCGGTGCGGGACAACTGCTCGGTGACGGCCACGTTGCTGTCCACAGTGCTGGAGAGCTGGATGCTGGCGCTGGCGTTCTGCTCCGCCTGTTGGGCGCCTAGCTCCACCTGGCGGGCCACCTCTTCGCTCACCTTGGCCTGCTCGCCGGAGGCGGTCTCGATCTGGGTGGACATGGAGGCCACTTCGGACACGTGGTCGCGGATGGTCTCCAGGGCCTGGACAACCTCCAGGACCGTCGCCTTGCCCTGGGCCACGGCCAGGTTGCTGCCCTGGATGAGCGCGGCGATCTCCCGGGCGGAGCCATCGCTACGCTCAGCCAGCTTCCGGACCTCCTCGGCGACTACGGCAAAGCCCTTACCCAATCGTCCGGCCGTGGCCGCCTCGATGGCTGCGTTCAGGGACAGAAGGTTGGTCTGTCGGGCGATCTCCTGGATCACCTGCACCGCCTCCACCATCTGCCCCGTGGCTTCCTCAACCCGGGCCATGGCGCGGATGGCCGCCTGCCCTGCGGCGTCGGCGCTCTGGGCGGTCCTGGCCGCCTCCAGAGAGCGGCTGTGGCTGGCCCGCACGTGGTCTGCCACCTCGCGCACCGAGGCGGAGAGCTCGGTGATGGCCGAGGACATCTGCTCGGTGGAGTGTCGCTGGCCGTCGGCGTTGCGGGCCAGATCGTGGCTGGTGCTGGCGATCTCGTGGGTGGCCACGGCGATCTCGCTGCTGTTCAGGCTCACCCGCTGCGCATCGAAGCGGATGCGGTTGATGGTGTTGCGCAGGCTGGCCTGCATGTGCCAGACGTTGGCCATCAAGCTGCTGCGGTCCCCGGAGCGCAGGGAGATGTCGGCCCGCAGGTTGCCCTTGGCCAGGGCCCGGCTGGCCTCCAGAGCCGCCATGGGATCGCCGCCGAGCTGGTGGTCCAGGATCTGGATCAGCTTGCCGAAGATCAGCAGACTCGCGACCACCGTCAGGATCATACCGCCCCCCAGCACCCAGAGGGTCAGGCGGGACCGGTCCGCGACGGTGCTCAGCCGATCCTGCACGTCGCTGACTTCATGGTCACGCAGCTTGAGCACATCGGTCGTGAGGGTCTCGGCGGCGCGATCGAAGGCCTCCATGGCCCGGAGGCTCTCAGACGCCCCCTGGCTCTTGTAGGCGCTCACCATGTTGCGCCCCGAGTCATGCAGGGCGTCGAAGTCCTTGCCAAGCTTGTCGAGGGACTTGAGGTTGCCCTGATCCTTCACGGAGAGGGTCCGGAACTGCGCCTCGGCCCTGTGGAAGGCCGCGGCGGCCCCGGCGGCTTCCTTCAGGGACTCCGCCCGGTGGGTCAGGGAGGCATCCGTGAGCGCCTGCTGGATCATCACCGTCTGGAAGGCCATCTCCTCTGCCAGGAGGGCCGTGGGCAGGTATTCATCCCGGATGCCGACGGCATCGCCCCGGGTGAAGGCGGCACTGCCGAAGCTGAGGGCCGAGACCAGCAGGAAGAGCCCCATCACCACGCCTGCCGCCGCCCAGAGCCGCTGTTGGAAACCCATCGCCGGGAAGGGAATCCAGACCTCCTTTTCGGGCTCGATCATGGGCTGCCCGGCCCGGGCCCGGGTGTACATGAGCTCGGCTTCCGCGATCTGGGTGGCTGAGGGCTTGCTGCGGATGGAGACGTAGCCAATGACGCTGCCCTTCTCCTCGATGGGCGTAACGCTGGCATCGACCCAGTAGAAGTCGCCGTTCTTGCAGCGGTTCTTGACCATGCCCTGCCAAGGCTGACCCGCCTTGACTGTGCGCCACAGGTCCTCGAAGGCCGCCGGGGGCATGTCCGGGTGCCGGACCAGGTTGTGGGGCTGCCCGATCAGCTCGTCGGGAGAAAAGCCGCTGATCCGGATGAACTCTTCGTTCACGTAGGTGATCACGCCCCGTAGGTCCGTGGTCGTGACGACGAAGGCCCCTTCCTGGAGGTGACGCTCGACCCGAGTGACCGGCTGATTGACGCGCATGGGCGACTCCCCTGCAACGCAGCCAATTGCCCGCCGCCGACGGGACCACTGGCTACCCTACTGTCCCCTGATTCGGGAACCAGCGCGCCCTCCTTGATTTTCGGGACTAGGCCAGAAGCTTCTGGAGCGGAATCAGGATCCCGTTGAACCGCTTCCATCCAGCCAGGTCCCCGTGCACCAGGCGCCGGACCTTGACCCAGTCCCCTTCGGCCGTGGGCTTGGGTACACCCTTGAGCATGAAGTCGTAGGCCAGAATCCGGGCTGCCACGGCCGGGTCCATGGCCAGATCGGGCTGCTCCACCAGGTCCACTCCCAGCAGCTTGCCGAAGCGGGCATAGGCCGCGCGGCCCACCAGGGGGAGGAAGCCCCGGCCGCAATACTTGCTGCCGTCCCCGGGCTCGACATTGCCCAGTGTCCGGTCGAATTCGTACATCCGGCGGAAGTAGGAGGCCGTGCCCACCTCCTTCTCCGGGGCGAAGAGGTAGCTCTCGGTGCCGATGCTGGCGATGGCCGCGGCCTCCACGCCGGGGTCCAGGATCTGAAGCGCCGCAAGGGCGTCCACGATCAGCGGCCAGTGAGCCTCCACGTTCGCCTGGGGCGCGTGGAGGATGGTCGCGATGGCGTCCACCTGGAAGTGCATGGCTGGCTCCCTGAAGGAAGGCACGGGAGGCCAATCTACCACGGCCAGGTATTCTTTCCCCATGGACTTCCAAACGCTTGAACGGAACGGCTCCCGGGCAGTCATCGCCCGGCAGGGGGCTGAGCTGACGGCCCTCCGCCTGGGCGGGAGGGACCTGCTCTGGGACGCCGGCGCGCTCTGGCCACGCCATGCCCCCCTGCTCTTCCCAGTGGTGGGCGCCCTGGCCGGGGACACGCTCCGCCACCGGGGCGCGGCCTACCCCATGCCCAAGCACGGCTTCGCCCAGGACCGGGCCTTCGACTGGCAAGGGGGGTCGGAGACCGCCTGCGCCCTGGAGCTGCGGGACGACGACCGCACCCGCGCCGCCTACCCGTTCCCCTTCGCCCTGACCATCCGTTACACCCTGGCGCCGACCTCGCTGCGCATGGACCTGGCGCTGCACAACCCCGGGCGAGAGCCCCTGCCCGCCAGCCTGGGCCTGCACCCGGCCTTCCGCTGGCCCTTGGAGCCAGAATTACCCAAGGCCGCCCACCGGCTGGTCTTCCCCACGGACGAACCCGGCCCCCTGCGCCGCATCGACGCCATTGGCCTCCTGACTCCATCCCTCCACCCCACGCCCATCCAGGACCGGGAGCTGCCCCTGCACGAGGGACTCTTTCTCGAGGACGCCCTGCTCTTCCTGGAGCCCCAGAGCCGCAGCCTGCGCTTCGAGGCCCCCGGCGCCACCAGCCTCGTCCTGACCTGGGAGGGCTTCCCGCACCTGGGTGTCTGGACCAAGCCGGACTCCGGCCCCGCCTTCCTCTGCATTGAGCCCTGGGAGGGCTACGCCAGCCCCGCCGGCTGGGACGGCGAATTCAGCGACAAGCCCGGCAGCTTCCTCGTCGAGCCCGGCGCTGAGCGGTCCTGGAGCCTTACTGTCAGCGTTGAAGGGTAAGGATGTTTCAGTAGAAAAAACAATGGATCACCACAAAGATCCCATGCCGGCCTACCGGCGCGCGGGTTGGGATGAAAAGGTAGGATGCTAGGAGTGGAAGGCCTCGGTGGAAGGCCGGTCGTGTCTTGGTTAAAGCCGTCACAAAGATTGGTCAGCGGGCCTGGTGTGGA
>CAIMQW010000274.1 GCA_903843705.1 uncultured Holophagaceae bacterium
CGGCGAGGCCATGCACGAGAAGCGGCCCACGGATGGCAAGCCCAACCTGGTGAAGAACGGCGCCTGCTTCGGCTGCACCATCGCCTGCGGCCGCATCTCCCGCATGGATCCGAACCACTTCAGCGTGAAGGACAAGCCCCATTACCACGGCGCCTCCGGCGGCGTGGAATACGAGGCTGCCTGGGCCCTGGGCGCCGCCAACGGTGTGTCGGACTTGGAAGCCCTCACCTACGCCAACTTCCTCTGCAACGAGGACGGCTTCGACCCCATCTCCTTCGGGGCCACCGTGGGCGCGGCCATGGAACTCTACGACCTGGGCATCCTCACCGAGGCCGAGGTGGGCCTCAAACTGACCTGGGGTTCGGCGGAGGCGCTGGTCAAGCTCGCGGAGTGGACCGCTGTGAGCGAAGGCTTCGGCAAGATCATCGGCCTCGGCTCCAAGCGGCTCTGCGCCAAGTACGGCCGCCCCGAGCTGTCCATGACCGTCAAGGGCCAGGAGTTCCCGGCCTACGACGGCCGCGGCCTGCAGGGAATGGGCCTGGAATACGCCACCAGCAACCGCGGCGCCTGCCACGTCCGCGGCTACATGGTCTCCCCCGAGGTGCTGGGCATCCCCGTGAAGATGGAGCCCCAGGCCACCGAGGGCAAGCCCGCCATGCTCAAGGCCTTCCAGGACCTCACAGCCGTGGTGGATTCGGCCGGCATCTGCCTCTTCACCACCTTTGCCTGGGGCCTGCAGGACATCCAGCCCCAGATCCAGGCCGCCTGCGAGGGCGACTGGTCCGAGGAACGCCTGCTACTCGTCGGCGAGCGCATCTGGAACCTGGAGCGCGAGTTCAACCTGGGCGCGGGTCTCAGCAAGAAGGACGACACCCTCCCGCCCCGCCTGCTGACGGAACCCATCAAGACCGGTCCCCAGAAGGGCGCCGTGTGCCACCTGGACAAGATGCTGCCGGAGTACTATGAGGTCCGCGGGTGGAGTGCCGACGGCGTGCCAACCCCCGCCACCCGCTCCCGTCTCAGCCTCTGACCCAACCCAGGATCCCCATGCGACACGTCATTATCGGAAGCGGTCCCGCGGGTGTGGTCGCCGCCGAGACCCTGCGCAAGGCCGACCCCGCCGCAGAGATCTTCATGCTCTGCGGCGAAGGGGAGGCACCCTACTCCCGCATGGCCATCCCCTACCTGCTCAGGGGGGACATCGCCGAGGATGGCACCCACCTCAGGAAAACCGCTGACCACTTCCAGCGGATGCGCATTGGTCTGGTCCAGGCCCGCGCCCACGCCGTGAATGCCACTGCCCGCACCGTGGACCTGGGCGAGGGCAGCCTCCTGGCCTACGACCGCCTGCTCATCGCCACGGGTTCGCGGCCCAGCCTCGAGAAGATCCCGGGCATCGACCTGCCTGGGGTGCAGGCCTGCTGGACCCTCGCTGACGCCCGCGCCATCCTGGCCAAGGCCCAGCCGGGCACCCGCGTGGTCCAGATGGGCGCCGGTTTCGTGGGCTGCATCATCATGGAGGGCCTGCTCTCCAAGGGCGTGGACCTGACGATCCTGGTGCGTAGCGGCTACATGGTCCGCCGCATGATGAATCCTGCCGCCAGCGACATGCTGCGCCGCTGGTGTGAGGCCAAGGGCGTGAAGATCCTGACCCGCACCCAGCCCAAGGGCCTGAGCCAGAAGGACGGCGTCCTCAAGGTGGACCTGGGCGAGGGACGGGTGCTGCCCGCCGATATCTATCTCAGTGCCGTGGGCGTGGACCCGAACCTGGAGTTCCTGGCCGGCAGCGGCATCGAGATCCACCAAGGCATCGTGGTGGACGCGCACCTGCAGAGCAGCATCCCCGGCATCTACGCCGCTGGAGATGTGGCCGAGTCTGTGGACTGCCTCAGCGGCAAGCGCCAGGTCAACGCCATCCAGCCCAATGCCGTGGAGCAGGGCCGCATCGCGGCGCTGAACATGGCCGGCAAGCCCACGGCCTTCCAGGGCAGTCTGGTGTTCAACGTCCTCACCACCCTCGGCCTCATCTCCTCGTCCTTCGGTGAGTGGGAGGGCGTGCCCGGTGGCGAGTCCACGGAGCTGCTGGACGAGGCCCGCTACCGCTACATGAACCTGCAGTTCGACGGCGACCGTCTGGTCGGCGCCAACACCGTCGGCTTCACGGACCACATCGGCGCCCTGCGCGGACTCATCGAAGGGAAACTGCGGCTGGGCCCCTGGAAGCAGCGCCTGCTGGACGATCCCACGCTGGTCATGCCGGCCTACCTCGCGGCGGCGCATCGCCTGGCATGAAGATCACGCTCAAGCTGTTCGCGTCCCTCAGCATCCGCCTCCCGGCGGAGGCGCGCGCCAGCCACTGCCTGGAGCTGGAGCTCGATCCCGGCACCACCGTGCTGGACGTGATTCGGCTCATGGGCCTGCAGTCGGGGGAGTGCGCCATCGTGCTGGTGGACGGCGTCTGGGTGGCCGTGGGGGACCGGGCCACGAAGGTCCTGGAGGCCGGCCAGGCCCTTGCCATTTGGCCGCCAGTCGCCGGTGGCTAGCTCTGACTCTGTCCGGGATCAGCGGCTGAGCCTGGAGATGACCATCAGCCGGGAGGACTTCCTGCGCCTGCTGCCCGAGGCCCTGGGACTCGTGCCGCGGGCCGGGGCGGATGGGGTCTTTCGGCACGCGGAGGGTGCCCGCCGCTGGTCCCTGGCGCTACACCCGCTGGAGCCCCTGCGCCTGGGCCGCCTGTCCCTGGTTAGGCACCGGGTGGAATTAACCTTCGAGGGCCACTCCGAGGCCGAGGTGGCCACCTTCATGGCCCGCTTCCAACGGGGCTTCCAGCGGGGCGGCGGCTAGGGTGATTCAGGAAGCGCTTGCCCGAAATGATTGAGTTCTCTGGAGATTTATTTCCCGGGATCCTTCTGTTCGGTGGCAGCATAGATGTAAGAACACGCATTATCAGCTCAGGGTCCGGAGGCTTTCAGCGCCGGGGCCTGGGCTCATAGGAGACCCATGCTCGGACTGAACCCATCCCCTCGATTCCCAGGCCGGATAGCCTGGCTGGCACTGGGCGCGGCCCTCTTCCTGGCGGGGTCCAGCTTGGCCGCCGCGGGCAAGGGTGACCCGGCGCCGGAGGTGCAGCTGAAGGACTCGAAGGGCAAGGTCTTCTCACTCGCGGCGCTCAAGGGTCAGGTGGTGGTCGTGGACTTCTGGGCCTCCTGGTGCGGGCCCTGCCGCAAGAGCATGCCCGAGCTGGATAAGCTCCAGAGCCGGTTTGCGGGCCAGGGCGTGAAGGTGGTGGGCATCTCGCTGGACGAGGAGGCGGCCTCGCTTGGCAGCTTCCTGGAGCAGGTTCCGGTGCAGTTCACGATCCTGCAGGATCCCACGGGCCGCATCGGGGAGGCTTTCTCGGTGGTGGCCATGCCCACCACTTTCCTCATCGACCGTGAGGGCCGCATCGCAGCCCGCTTTGAGGGCGGGGGGCATGTCCAGGAAGAGGCCACGGCCGTGGCGGCCCTGCTGGCCGGCAGCCCGGCGCCGAAGGAGGTCCGCGTCGCTTCAGGGCTGCAGGCCACAGGCAGCCTGAAGGCTTGGCGCCGGGGCCACCTGGCGGATCCCATCATGAGCCTCGACGGGGACACCCTCACGGGCTTCTTCCGGGAGCACATCCATGCCAGCAAGGAAGGGGCCGCGGGCAATGGCGGCGCGGCGGGAGGTGGCTGTGGCTGCAACTGAGCGCGCGCGCAAGGTCCGGCGCAGGGGCCGTCTGGCACTCCAGGGCCTGCCCTGGATGGTTGCGGGCATGGGCATCCTCACGGGACGGGTGGCCCTGGCTCAGTCCGCTGTGGAGCTGCGCTACCTCTTCTACAACGAGGCCGACGGCCGCACCCAGGTGAAGAGCCCGACGCTGCTGCTGCACCACGAGCTGAGCGAGGCCCTTGGGCAGATCGATCTCCTGCTGGCCCACGACAGCGTCTCCGGGGCCTCGCCCACGGGCGGCTATCCGACCCTCAGCGTCACGACCACCACCTCCGCCTCGGGCAACCGGACCACCAACGCCGCGGGCAAGATCCCGATGGTGCAGTACATGGACGAGCGCAATGCCGAGGGCTTCACCTGGGGCCGCCGCATCGGGGCCCACCTCCCCTCGGTGGACATCTCGCACTCGGTGGAGAAGGACTACACCTCCCAGGGCTTCGGGCTCTCGGACGCCTGGACCATGGCCCAGGGGCGCGGGACGCTCCACTACGGACTGTCCTTGGCCAACGACACCGTGGCCCCGGTAACCAGCACCCTGCGCCTGCCCAAGAAGACCCGCGGCTACGCTCTGGGCTGGACCTGGATTCTGGGCGCCGAGGACCTGATCGACTTCAGTGCCTCTCGCATGAACCTGAGCGGCTACCTGGACGAACCCTACCTCATCGTGACCGTGGGAAACCTCACCCAAGGCGAGCACCGGCCGGATACCCGCGTCCGGGATGCCTTCCTGGTCAAGCACGCACACTACTTCGAATGGGACGGGGCCCTCAAGACCTCCTACCGCTACTACACGGACGACTGGGGCATCAAGGCGCACACCCTGGACTTCACCTACGACCAGCACCTGGACGAAGGCTGGATCCTGACGCCGCGCCTGCGGGCCTACAGCCAGCGCGCAGCCTCCTTCTACGGCGCCCGCTTCGATGCGGCCCAGCCCTTCATGTCGGCGGACTACCGGCTCTCGGCCTTCAGCAGCCTCCTCCTGGGCTGTGCCGTCGCCGTGGACCTCAAGCCAGGGCTCACCTTAAGCCTCGGAGCCTCCTACCAGCTCCAGTCGGGGCGGGACCAGGTGACACCGCTCAAGACCGCGGGCAGCGGCAGCCTCCCGGCGATCTATGCGGGCCCCGCCACCTCCGCAGCGGATGTCAACGCCACCACCGTCACGCTGGGCCTGAAGTGGAAGTACTGACCCCCGCCTTGGAGCGGACCCTCTACACCGTGAGCTTCCCGCTCATGGGGGGCGACGCGCTGCTGAAGTTCGTGGACGACCGTGGCGAAGCTGCCGCCACCCGCCTGGGCCGCGAGGCGGTGGCCGAGGCTCGGCGCATCGAGCAGAAGTTCAGCCGCTACCGCGCCACCAGTGTGGTGGGCCAGCTCAACGACGAGGCCGGCGGCGCCCCGCTGGCGGTGGACGACGAGACCGAGGCCCTGGTGCGAAGTGCCCTGGAGCTGGCGCGTCTGACTGGGGGCCGCTTCGACCCCACCGTGGGGGTGCTGCGCCAGGTCTGGGACTTCAAGCGGGCCGAGGTGCCCGCGGAGGCGGCTATCCAGGCCCTGCTGACCCGCGTGGACCACGGGGCCGTGGAGCTGAGCCACGGCACGGTCCGCTTGGCCCGGGAGGGCATGGAGCTGGACCTGGGCGGCGTCGGCAAGGAGTACGCCGCGGACCGCGTGGCCGAGCTGCTTAAGGCCCGGGGGGTGGAATCGGCCATGGTGAACCTGCTGGGAGATGTGCGCACCGTGGGTCGGCGGGGCGATGGGGCGCCCTGGATCATCGGCGTGCAGGATCCCCGCGACCGCGCCCGCTGCCGCTTCGCGATCCGCGCCCAGGCCGACTGCGGTGTGGCCACCTCCGGGGACTACGAGCGCGGCTTCGAGTCCGGGGGCGTTCGCTATCACCACCTTCTCGACGCCACCACGGGCTGGCCGGCCCGGGGCCTCGCCTCTGCCACGGTGGTGGCGCCCACGGCCTCTGAGGCCGGGCGGCTCGCCACCGCGTCCTTCCTGCTGGGGCCGGAGTGCGGCCTGCAGCTTCTGGAGGCAACGCCCTCCGTGGAAGGCGCCCTGATCACTGAGGCCGGGGACCTCCTCGCCACCTCGGGCATGGCCCGCATCTCCGATCTGCCGGGCGGGGCCTGAGGTGCGGCGCGCGGCCCAGCTCACCTTGTTCCTGGCAGCGGCGCAGGTCCTCCCCGCCGCGGCCTTTGATCCCCTGAAGGATGTGCCTGTGGTCCTGGCCGGGGGTGTGCTGTCGGTTACCCTGCCGGAGGGTGTGCACCTAAAGGTCCGAAGCTTCAAGGTGGCCCTGATCTCCCGGGGCGCGCTCACCTGCGCGGCCTTGCCGCCCACCCGCGAGACCGATGACGCCGGCGATCCGATCCTGCGGGGCACCGTGCGCGTACGCCTCAGTGGCCGCGCCCTGGAGGACCCCGCCCGGCTGCGGGTGACCTACCAGCCCTGCACCGAGGGACCCGATGGCGTCTGCTTCCTGCCCGTCAATCGCGCCCTCACGGCACCGGCTGGAGAGATTTCCGAAGAACCCTGACTGGCGGGCCTAGATGTGTGAGCGGTCCGTGCGGCGGGCCTGGATGAAGCGGTGGATGGGCTCGAGGTCGGTGCCCGGCAGCGGATGGAGCACGATGCCCAGGCGGGTGGGATAGTCCTGGCCCTCGAGGAAGTTCAGGTGCCGCACCTCACCGGGGCAGTGCAGGATGGCGCCGTCCGGCAGCTCCGCGTCGATCTCCACGGCGGCGTGGAGGTCCACCAGCAGCGGTTCCTCGAAGGCCAGGCCCACACCGGTCTCCGTGAGGTTCACCAGGAGGGCGTCCAGCTGGCGGTCGCCCAGGCGCACGCGGACCTTCAGGGGCGACTGGTCGGGACCGGCCACCCGCATATCGCGACGGCGGTGGAGCTGGGCGGGTTCCTGGGGCCAGCTGAGGTGGAGCAGGGTATGGCCGTCGTCATCCTGGACGGGAGCCATCAGGGTGGATTCCAGACTGAGCACCTCGTCACCCAGGAGCACGGTCAGCGTGACGGGAGTGCCCTCGGAGGGCACCAGGTCCCGGGCGTGGAGGCCCGAGAGCCACAAGGTCGTGCCAGCGCGAAAGCTATGGACCCGCAGGTCCCCCAGCAGGCGGGAGTTGGCCTTCTGCAGCCGGAGGCTGGCCACCGCCTTTGTCAGGCGAGCCTGGATCAGGAACTGCTCAAGCACGGGCGCGGAGAGGGTGGATTCATTGGTCATGGGTGACTGCCTTTCAGATGCCCTGGCTGAGTCGATCGGCCAGGTTGCGGTGCAGTCCGGCGGCCTGGATGGCCTTGGCTGCGCCTTTCACGTCGTAGTCGAGGCGATGGAGCCTCAGTCGGTGGTGTTTGGGGTCGTAGGTCATGAAGGAGGCCCGGGGATCTCGGTCCCGCGGCTGCCCCAGGGAGCCTGGGTTCACCAGGTAGCGGCAGTGGGGCTGCAACTGGAACCACTCCCCCGGTGTCAGGGTGATCCAGTTCAGCTGGCTGCGGCCCTCGTCCAGCTCGAAGCAGCCAGGCACGTGGGTGTGCCCGAAGAAGCAGAGCTGGCCCTGGAACGCGTCGAAGGCCTGGCTGACCTCGCGGATGTGGAGCAGGTAGGCGTCCTCGTCCACGGGCGAGCCGTGGGCGATAAGGTAGTCCTCCCCCACCCAGACCGGGCCCATAGGAGCCTCGGCCAGCAGTCTCCAGTTGTCCTGGCGCAGCCGCTCCCGGGTCCAGTCCGCGGCCTGCCGGGCCGGGAGGCTGAAGGTGTTGTCTGGTTCGAGGCCGGCGCAGACCTTGTCGTGGTTGCCCCGCACCATGAACCGGGGGCGCAACTCGCGGATCTTGTCCAGCAGCTGGTTGGGGTGGGCGCCGTAGCCGACCAGATCGCCCAGCAGCACGAACCGGTGGATCGCTCGCCTGCGGGTGAACCGTAGCACTGCGCGAAGGGCGTGCAGGTTCGAGTGCAGATCGGAAAGGATCAGGTCCACGGGGTGCCTGGGGGTTGGCTAACAGTCTAGCAAGGCCGGGGCCAACTCCCTGGAACTGTGACCAAATGGGATGGCCATGGGGGCCAGGGACCAGGCGGGCACTCGCGCCGCCCAGCGGGCCATGAAGGCCGCGCGATCCTGCGCAAGGGGCCGGTTCGGATCCTGGCCCACCCGCGCCCAGGCGCGGAGGGGCGACTCGGCCAGCCACAGGGCCGCGAAGCCGCTGGCCGCCACGGTGGCCCGATTGGCTGGAGCCTCCCAGGCGCCGCCGCCCAGGGCCACGATGGCCGGGGTCCCCAGCAGGGATGCCAGGTGCTCGGCCTCGAGGGCCCGGAAGGCCGGCTCCCCGGCCGCCGCGAAGATGGCGCTGATGGGCCGGCCCTGCCGCTGCTCGATGACCGTGTCCAGGTCGTGGAAGGGCAGGTCCGCCCGCTGGGCCAGTTCCTTGGCCAGGGTGGTCTTCCCCGCGCCGCTGCCACCCAGGATGACGACGCCCTGTCCGGCTCGGAAGACCGGGCGCAGCTGCCAGCGCTGCCGCTGGACCTCCCAGCCCAGCTCAGCGGGATTCCCAGCCCGGTGCAGCTCGGCGACCATCGCCAGGGCCTCGGCGCCAGCCGCGAAGCAGTCTCGCGCATCGGCGGCGGTGAGGCCTCCGATGGCGATGGGCGCGAGATCCCGGGCCCGCAGGGCTGCACAGCCCGCCCGCAGACCTTCCACGCCGATGGGTTCCGCGTGATCGGCCTTGGTGGTGGTGCCTCGGTAGGGGCCGACTCCGGCATGATCACAGCCGGCTTCGGGCGCCTCCCACTCGGCGGGGGCATGGGTCGAGGCGCCGAAGTGGCAGCCGCTGAGGCCCGGCAGCTGTGCGGCTTCGGTCGCGGGTAGGTCGCCCTGACCCAAGTGCAGGCCCCAGGGCGCCAGGCCCTCCCGGGCCGCCAGCATGGCCAGGTCTGCCCGGTCGTTCACGCAAATCTGAGGCCAGCCGCCATTGGCCGAGGCCTCCGCCAGCGCCGCCCGGAGCTCTACCCACTGGGCCCGCGCATCCAGCGGCTTGCCCCGGAACTGCACCAGCGGGAACCCCGCCTCGCCGAGCCGCCGCACCTGCGCCGACAGCGACTCCTCCCGGGTGGCGTCCGTGATCGGATAGAGCGGCGGCAGCTGCAACATCCCACCAGCTTACAGCCCAGATTCGCGGCCCTCGAAAAGAACAAGGGAGAGAAAAACAACTCATCCAACGCGAAGGGGCAAAGGCGCGAAGAAAAGCGAAAATGGAAACAAGGGCCATCTGCGGTATCCCGTTCCTACCTTGCCTTTCTTCTTCCTTTCTTCGTGCCTTCGCGTTGGATCTTTTCTTGTTTCCTTAAGCCGCTTCGCCTTCGGCGAACTGGAGGCGGACGAGTTTGGCGTAGACGCCGTCCTGGGCGATTAGGCTGTCGTGGGTGCCGCGCTCCACGAGGGCGCCCTGGTCCAGCACCCAGATCTCGTCGGCATCGCGGATGGTGGAGAGCCGGTGTGCGATGGTGAAGGTGGTGAGGCGGTGGCTCACGCGCTCGATGACCTTCTGGATCTTAGCCTCGGTCTCGGAGTCGATGTTGGCGGTGGCCTCGTCCAGCAGCAGAACCGCCGGCTCCAAGTAGAGCATGCGGGCGAAGGCCAGCAGCTGGCGCTCGCCAGCGCTGAGCTTCTGGCCTCGCTCGCCCACCTGGGTGTCCAGGCCCAGGGGTAGGCGGTCCACCAGATCCTTGAGCTGGCTCTGCTCCAGCACGGAGTCCAGGCGAGCCAGGTCCAGGGGTCGGCCCAGTACGATGTTGTCGCGGAGGGTGCCCGAGAAGACGAACACATCCTGCAGCACTAGGCCGAAGAGGGCCCGCAGCTCGGGGACCTTCAGCCGGCGCAGGTCAGTGCCGTCCACGGTGATGCGCCCTGCGTGCACATCGTAGAAGCGCATGAGCAGGTTGATGAGGGTGCTCTTGCCCGCGCCAGTGTGGCCTACCACGGCCACGCGGCGGCCCCGGGGGATGACGCCACTGAGGCCGCGGACCACCTTCCGGCCACCTTCCTCGTAGGCGAAGGTGACGTCCTCGAAGCGGATCTCGCGGGTGAAGGCCGCGGACTCGGCCGCCGGGTCCTCGGGAATCGCCTCCTGGTTGTCCAGCAGCCGGAAGATGCGCTCGCTGGAAGCCAGGGCGGTCTGCATGACGTTGTAGCGCTCGGCCAGCTCGCGGATGGGCCGGAAGAAGCGCCCGGACTGCTGGATGAAGGCCAGTAGGAGGCCCCAGGTGATGGCCCCGGCCTGGAGCTTGAACCCCGCATAGAAGATTAGGGCCGCCAGGGTCCCGGAGGTGATGAACTCCACCACAGGGAAGAACACCGCGTAGGCGAAGATGGTGCGGAGGAAGGCCTGGAAGTAGTCCTCGTTGATGGTCTGGAACTGCGCGGCGCTGCGGGCCTCCTGGGCGTTGACCTGCACCAGGCCCATGCCGGAGATCTGCTCCTGGAGGAAGGCGTTGATGGCCGCGTAGCGTCGCTGGGTCTCGCGGAAGGCATCCCCCGCCCGGCGCCGGAAGACCTCGGTGGCCACCAGGAGGAAGGGCAGGATGCCCAGGGCCACCAGGGCCATGCCTGCGTGGGTCCAGAACATCCAGCCCACGATGGCTAGCAGGGACAGGGCGTCCCCCACGATGGCCACGAAGCCCGAGGCGAACATCTCGTTTAGGTTCTGCACATCGCTGGTGACCCGGGTCATGAGGCGACCCACGGGATTGCGATGGAAGAAGTCCGTGCTGCGGCCCATCAGGTGGGCAAAGAGCTGCACGCGGAGGTCAAGCATGGCCCTCTGGCCCACCCGGGCCAGCAGGAAATAGCGGGCGAAGCTGACCAGGAAGCCCGCGACAAGGATTCCAAAGAAGCCCGCGATCAGGGGCGCGGCGCCCCGGAGGCTGCCCTGGCCCATGAAGCGGTTGATGAGGCGCAGCGTTAGCTCCGAGGGCAGCACCTCCAGGAAGGCGCCCAGGGCCATGAGCACCAGGAGGGCCAGCAGGGAAGCCCACTGGGGCCGCAGATAGCCAGCCAGGCGCCAGAGCAGCGCGTGGCGCATGGGTTGCTGGTCCACCTGATCGGACCGGAAGAAGGCTCCCTGTTCAGACATGGGCCTATTGTCCCACACCTGGCCCCTCCAGAGAGGCGGCGCCTCGCCGGAACGGGGCTCGACCTGTAAACTGGAGCTTCCGTTGGAGACCTCATGCGCACTTGGACCTGCTTTCTCATCGCCACCAGCCTTGTCGCCCAGGCGCCGGCTCAGTCCAGCCTGGACAAGGCGGCGGAGGCGCGGCTCCGGAAGGACGTCACGTTCATGGCTGCCCCGGCCCAGAAGGGGCGGGGCAATGGCTATCCCGAGCTGGAGGCCGTCGCGCTGCGCATCGAGAAGGAGCTCAAGGCCCTGGGGCTGAAGACTCAGCTGCAGCACTTTCCCTTCATCGCAAAGGTGGTCCGGGAGCGCCAGGACGCGAGCCTGCTGCATGGCGACAGCCTCCGGCCCCTGGTGTGGGGGAAGGACATCGAGGCCCTGGGACTCAGCGCCGACGCGGGTTTCCGGAACCGTCCCCTGGCCTTCCTGGGCTATGGCGTCCAGATTCCCGGCGGCTACGATGACTTCGCAGGCATCGACCTGAAGGGCCACGTGGCGGTGATTGCCCGCACGGTGCCTGACCTGGACATCTTCGCCCACCTGCCGCGCATGGATCGCAGCCTGCTGGCCCGCCTGAAGCGCCTGGAAGCCGCCAAGGTGGCCGGTGTCATCGTGCTCGAGGAGAACGGCGTGCGGTCACTGCTGCGCGAAGAGGGCCCGGTGAAGCTGGAGATCCCTGTGGTTGGCATCACCGCCGAGGCCCTGGCCGCCAGCTGCGGCGACCTGGTGGCCCGGCTGAAGACCATCAAGGACACGGGCAAGCCCGCCAGCCAGGACTTTGTGCTGGCGCCCTGGACGGCCCTGAACCTGGACCTGAAGCTGACCCGCGCAGAGGCCCAAGTGCCCAACGTCGTGGCGGTGATCCCCGGCCGGGACCCCAAGCTGAAGAAGGAGTTCATCGCCATCGGCGCGCACATGGACCACCTCGGCATGGGTGAGCGCCACAGCATGGCCGGCGCCGAGGGCCGCGGAGTGATCCATCCCGGGGCCGACGACAACGCCTCCGGCTCGGCCATGATCGTGGAGCTGGCCCGGCAGCTGAAGCAGGCCCGGCCCAAGCGGTCGATCCTCGTGCTGCACTTCGGCGGGGAGGAAGAAGGCCTCCTGGGCTCCCAGTACTGGGTGCAGCACCCCACCCAGCCGCTGGCGTCCGTGAAGTTCATGCTCAACTTCGACATGGTGGGCCGCCTGGATCTGAAGGCGCCCAAGCTGATGATGGGCGGCTTGGGCGCACCGAAGTCCGCCGTGGAGGGTGCCCAGAAGCTCGCGCCCAAGGATTTCTCCGTGAGCGCCGATGTCGGCGCCAGCGTGGGCGGCTCCGACCACATGACCTTCTCCCAGGCCAAGATCCCGACCTTCTTCTTCTTCACGGGCATCCACGGGGAGTACCACCGGCCCACGGACACGGCCGACCTCATCAACTTCGCGGGCATGGCCCGCCTCGCCGTGTTCAGCAAGGCCGTGACCCTGGATCTCGCCAATGCGGCCGTGCTGCCGGCCTGGGACGCTGAGACGGCCAAGATCCCCATGAAGGGCGACGGTGGCCCCATGCGCATCGCCTTCGGCACCCTGCCGGACTACGCGGACAACGCCAAGGGCTTCCGCATCAACGGTGTGAGCAAGGGCTCCACCGCGGAGACCATCGGCATGCAGGCGGGCGACATCATGGTGCAGTTCGGGGACAAGCCGATCAAGAGCATCTATGACTACATGGGGGTCCTGGGCAGCTACAAGCCCGGCGACAAGGCAGTCATCCAGTGGCTGCGCGACGACCAGCTCATGAAGGCCGAAGCTACCCTGAAGGGCCGCTAGTGAGACTGGCCACGCCACCCGGGTTCGCCACCGAGGTCTTCCTGCTGGAGGCTCCGGACCGCGAGCTGCTGCCTGAGGGCCCCTGGACCCTGGTGGGTGATCAGGCCCTGCGCGAAGCCTGGCTTGGTGCCGGCATGCCGGAACCGCCCCAGGCCCTCTGGGTCTCCGTGCCGGAGGAGGACAAGAACCTCCGGGCCATCCTGCCCTGGCTGGAGCACTGGGCCCGGGCCCCCTTCCACCGGGACCTCACAGTGGTGGCCCTCGGCGGTGGCGTCCTGTCAGACCTCACGGGCCTCGCGGCCGCGCTCTACCTGCGCGGCGTGGCCTGGCAGGTCTGGCCCACCACGCTGCTGGCCATGGCCGACGCGGCCCTGGGGGGGAAGACCGGCGCCGACCTCGAGGCCGGCAAGAACCTGGTGGGCGCCTTCCACGCCCCCCGTCGCCTGGTGGCCTGCACGGGTTTCCTGGCCTCCCTCCCTGAGCGGCACGTCGAGAATGGCCGCTGGGAGCTGGTCAAGACGGCCCTCATCCTCGGCGAGATGGCCTGGGCCGAGGAGATGCTCCAGGACGGTCCTGTCAAGTTCGCCTGGGTAGAGCGCGCGCTCGCCTTCAAGGCGGG
This sequence comes from uncultured Holophagaceae bacterium, assembly GCA_903843705.1. GTDB lineage: Bacteria > Acidobacteriota > Holophagae > Holophagales > Holophagaceae > Geothrix. Next base: position 13,361 of record CAIMQW010000274.1, read on the forward strand.
TGTCGTCCACCGTGACCCCCGGGAATCCGGTGAGCGGCGCCTGCTGAACCTGGGCCATACTCTGGGCCACGCCCTGGAGGCGGCCTCCGGATACCAGCTGCTGCATGGCGAGTCCGTGGGGCTGGGCCTGCTCGGCGCCTGCCTCCTGGCCGAGGAGCAGGACCTCAAGCCCTTTCCGGCGCCGCTGCTGGTGGCCCTGGCCCAGCGCCTGGCGCCGCTGGCGCCCCTGGTGGCGCCCTGGTCTGAGTGCCTGCCGCTGCTGGCCCGGGACAAGAAGGCTCGGCGTGCCGCCGAGCCCGTGGACGCCACCTCCGTGATCGAGATCTTCTGCATCCTGCCCCGCCCCGGGGAACCGGCCATCCAGCGCCTGCTGCCGCCCGAGATCTGGGAATCCGCCCATGCCCGCATGCTGTCCCTGCTCCGCCAGGAGTTCCCCCGTGCCTGACCTCCGGTCCCCGCTTCTTGCCCTGCTCCTGGCGGCGGTACCCGCCTCCGCCGAGGATGTGCGGGCCCTCATGCTCCAGGCCCGCGCGCTCCAGTTGCGGGGCGGGGGGGACAATCCCAAGGCTGCCGTGGTGCTCTACCGCCGCGTGCTCACCTTGGTGCCCGAGAGCGCCGAGGCGAACCTCCGGCTTTCCGAGGCCCTCGAGGAGGCGGACGATCCCAATGGGGCGGTGGCTCCCGCCACGCGGGCTGTGGAGCTCGCTCCCCAGAACGCTGAAGCCCAGGCTCACCTGGCGCTGCTGCAGTATCAACGCATGCAGAAGGATCCTTCCGTGGGTCCCCAGGCCGCGACGGAGCTGCGGGCCGCAGCCCAGCGCCTGCCCCAGGATCCTGAGCTGTGGGCCCGCCTGGGCGAGGTCTCCGAGCAGTTGAAGGACGGCGACGAGGCCCTGAAGGCCTGGCTGCACCTGGGCCGCATGCGGCCCGGCTTCACCCCCGCCTGGGAGCGGGCCCTGATCCATGCGCGGGCCACCCAGAGCTATGAGGGGAAGCGGGAAGCCCTGCTGGCCCTCAACGCGCGCGGCGCCGAGGACCGGAACCTCCGCCTGCTGGAGGAGCTGGCCCGGGAGCAGATCAAGCTGGGCTACCTGGCCCACGCTGAGGAGAGCTTTCTGCTGCTGGCCCGGCACCTGCCCCAGGAGTCCGGACTTTGGGAGAACGTGTCCCTCATCCGGATGCAGACCTCGCGGTTTGCGGAGGCGCTGGAGACGCTGGCCAAGGCCGAGGCCATCAAGGGCAGCCCAAACCTCACCTTTCACACCGCCCGAGCCCTCATGAACCTGGGCCGCTTCGCCGAGGCTGAGGCCCGCCTACGCCTGCTGGTGGCGCAGCCCATCGAGGCAGACTGGATTGGCGACGGCGCCCACATGCTGTATGCCGAGGCCCTGCTGCTCCAGGGCAAGGGCAAAGTGCTGCTGACCTTCCTCCAGAACCGGCCCCCCCGGCCGCGCACGGACGCGGAGGCACAAGTCTTCACGGTGCAGGCCCATGTCAGCCAGGATGACTGGCCGAATGCCCTGGCCGCCCTCCGGGAGGGCGTCGCCCGCTTCCCGCTCATGCCCTTCTTCAAGCAGGCCGCCAAGCTGCCGCCGAAGCATCTCGAGTACCGGTTCTTCTCCCGGAAAGAATCCCGCGCCGCCGTGGAGAACCTGCACCTTGAGGGCATGGCCGCCCTCTGGCAGGAGTTCCAGCGCTGGGACAAGTGCCTGGAGGCCCTGGAGCGGGCCCGCCGCCTGGTGCCGACCCGCAGCGTGGACAGCCTCATCCTGCAGAGCCAGGCCCTAGACCAGCTCGACCGGCACGCGGAAGCCATGGCCGTGCTGCGCGAGGCCCAGGCTCTCGAACCTACCAACTCCCTGGTCCAGAACAACCTCGGCTACCTGCTCCTGGAGCAGGACACCCTGCTCGAGGAGGCGGCGTCCCTCATCGAGGCCAGTGCCAAGGCGACCCCGGACAACGGCAATGTGGTGGACAGCCTGGGCTGGGCGCAGTTCAAGCTGGGCCGCATCGCCGAGGCGGAGGCCACCCTGCGGCGGGCCGTGGAACTGAGTCCCTTCAGCCCCGAGGTCCGCAAGCACCTCGGCGAGGTCCTGGTGAAACAGGGCAAGCTGGCTGAGGCCACCGAGCAGTGGGAGCGCGCCCTGGCCTTTGTCTTTCCGGAGCGGGCCGGGCTCGAGAAGCGCCTGGGCGAGCTGCGGGTGCGCCTCGCCAAGGAGGCCGTGGCGAAGCGGGAGGCAGCAGCTTCCGAACCCGCTCTGACCGTCGCGCCGGATGAGGATGAAGAGGACCAGCCCTGATGCTCTTCCAGGCCCCTCCTGCGCTCACTGAAGCCGCCCCGGTCAAGGCACCGATCCGCGCCATGTACGGCTGGGGCTACTCGGGCGCCGATGGGGAAGGCGTCGGCACCCTGAGCCTGCTCCTGGAGCCGAAGAGCGGCCGTCTCATCCTGGAGCTGCACGCGCAGGGCGAGCGACTGGTGCTGCTGGACGGTGACCGAGCCGCGGGCTACCACCTGCTCGCCCCGCGCCAGAAACTGGACCAGCGCGCCGCCACCCTGGCGGGCCTGCCCTTGCCCTTCCTGCCCCAGACGCCCAGCGTCGAAGCGCTGCTGCGCCTCCTGCGCACCGGCGAAGGCCCCGGTGTGTCCGTGACCAAGAAGGATGCCATCGGACCGCAGAAGCTGCACTGGGTCGGCAAAGACCCCAAAGGCAAGACAGAGCAAGTCTGGCTCGACCGCAAGCGGTGGGAAGACCCCAAGTGAGTCCTGGGTGGGCTGGGGAAGATAAAAAGGCTCACCACTAAGACCACGATGAAAAGCGGAAAAGAAAATTAACCACAAAGAACACAAAGGGCACAAAGAGGGGCAGGTCTCTCTTTCCTTCGTGGTCTTCCTGTCTCCCCTGAAAATTCACCCCGCCAGACCAGAACTGATCACCACCAAGACACCAAGGGCACCAAGAAAAGCATGGCCCCTCAGGTGGGGCCACCTTGCGCGCAACCATTGGGGACTGTCACTCGTTCAGCACGGGTTGGATCCCGGGGGCGCCAGGGCTGCGCTTCTTGGGACGCGACCCCGGCGCCCCCGGGATCACTTACGGCGCAGCCGGAAGCCGCCTGCGGCGGACCCGTGCGCGATGCGACGGCGCCGCTTGGTGTCCTTGGTGCCTTGGTGGTGGCATTTTTATCCCAACCCACGCGCGGCGCCCGGCATGGGATCTTCGTGGTGAATGCTCTTCTAGCGGCTGGGCTTCCCTGCCGCGATCCAGGCGTTGAGGATGGCATCGGCGAGGTGCTGGGCGGCGAGGGTGAGCTGTTGTTTCACGACGGGGCCCTGGGTGTCCTTGAACTGGGCCCAGTAGGCGGGACCGCGGGCCTTGCCCCGGGTGCTGCGAGGGGTCGTGCGGTCGGCGGCGAGGTCGTCGGCCAGGAGCTGCGGCACCAGGGCGTGGGCCTGCTCCAGCCAGGCCCAGGGGCGCTGGAGGAGCTCGGGGTCCGGCTGGGCCGTGGGGATGGGCAGCGCTTCCAGGCCCTGCAATCGCCCCAGCAGGCCACTCTCCCAGCGGCTGTGGACGCCCCGCTGGTCCGTGGTCTTGCCGTCGTGGTCCAGGGAGGTGTGCAGGGGCACGTGGGCATCGCCGATGTAGTGGCCCACGATCGCGGCCGCCTCGGCCACCTTGGCGGGATCCCCGGTCTGGAAGGCGGTTACCAGGTCCCGCCAGCGGTCCTGGATGATCCAGGGCACCACGCCGTTGCGGGTGAAGCCGCCACCGGCTTGCTCCCGCGCGGCTTCCTGGGTGCGGGGCAGGTGGCCGGGGCCACCGAAGGCCTCCAGGTTCATGTAGTGGCGGGGGCGCTCCTTGGGATCCGACTTCCAGTGATCCGGGTCCGAGGCATGGCTCGCCATGAAGGCCTCCTGGCCCGCGAACCAGGCCCGGGGCCCCGGCGGCAGAGCCGTGAGCGACAGCGTCGACACAGCCCGGTGCCCCTGGTCCCCCCAGGCCCCCAGAGGTAGCGCGGCGAGGAGGAGCAGGAGGGCGTATTTCAAGGGAACTCCTGGTTGCCAGAGTGGAGGTCTGCGGCGGCGGAGAATAGCAGGTTCACGCCGACAACGATGAAAGGCTGCGACCCCTCTCAGGTGAACCAGGGATGGCTGAGGCCGAGTGGGATCCATCGATTGCGGGAACGGCCACATCCCTGTTTCAAAAGCCTATCTGACAGGGATGCAGGGGATGAAGGGGATGAAAGCTGGACTGGTGGTGTGCCCCTTCTACATCTGGGCCAGGTCAATTCTTGGGCAGGCTACTCCGGGATGGTCCCGGAGCGGTCCCAGCGGGTGCGGGTAAAGAAGTGGCGGCCGGCGTCGATGAAGTCTCCGGCCACGTCGCCGGGGCCTTCGGGCACATGGCCATTGTCGTTGTCGGTGGCGCCCTCGCGGAAGCTCCACCAGACGATGAAGGGACGGCCCCGCAGGTGGTCCATGGGCAGGAAGCCCCAGTAGCGGCTGTCCATGCTGTTGTCGCGGTTGTCACCCATGGCGAAGACGTGGCCCGCAGGCACGGTGACGGGGCCCAGTCGATCCTTGAAGCCGTCCTGGATGAGGCTGTTCATGCCCTGCATCTGGTTGCGGGTGTGCAGTGAGAGCACCTCGGCGTCTGCGTGGCGCCAGAGGCCCTGGGGCCGCTCGGCCTCGCCGGCGAAGCGCGTGGGCGGCCAGGGGCCCGGTACCGGGCCCTCGGTGCCGCGTCCGAACTGGTGCTCGAAGGCGCCGGTGGCCTGCTTGCCATTCACATAGAGTCGCTTATCGCGCATCTCCACGGTGTCACCCGGCAGGGCCACGCAGCGCTTCACGTAGTCCTGGTCGCGGTCGATGGGGTAGCGGAAGACAATGATGTCGCCGCGCCGCACGCCACGCATGGGGAAGAGGGTTTCCTCCCAGGCCCACTGGGGCTGGGCGTAGATGAACTTGTTGGCCAGCAGGTGGTCCCCGATCATCAGGGTGTTGCGCATGGACGCGGACGGGATCTTGAACTGCTGGCCCACGAAGGCCTTGAAGAACAGGATCAGCACCATGGCGAAGCAGATCACCTCCAGGTTGTCCCGGACGGTGCCCTTCTCCGCGCCCGGGGGCAGGGTCAGCTCGAGGTCTTCGGCGGTGGTCGGTTCGGCCATGTCGGCTCCGGGCGAGGCGCGGTCAGGGGTGCTGGCGGGTGGGCAGGTCAGTGAAGCCGCGCGACACCAGGCGGTTCACGGTGATCCAGTCGGCGCCGCGCAGCTCCTGGACTTCCACCTCCCCGTGGTTGGGGAGGAAGAGGGTGCGGCGGCGAGCGCCATCAGGCAGGCGGGCTTCCACCCAGACGCCGATGGGATCCGCGGTGGCGGGCAGGAGGGCGGCACCGGACCAGGCCGCCCGGCCAATCACGCGAAACTCGATGCCGCGCTCAGTCCAGGTGGTCGTGGCGGGAAAGCCCGGGGGCAGCAGCTGACCCAGGACCCGGCCATCCCCGCCCACCAGGGCGAGACCGCCATCCTGCGGGCGCAGGAACAGGCTGGCCTGTCCCCGGACGCTGGCCAGGTCGAGCTGCACCTGCGGGGCGGTGCCGGGAGCGAGGGAGGACTTGGCCACGCGCACCTGGAGGCGGTTGCTGAAGCGCTGGGGCTGGGGCTGCGAGGGATCCTCGAAGGCGAGGGTGAGTCCCTCCTCCCAGGGTGCGTAGAGCGGCTCGGCGGACCGGGGCTGGCAGGCGAGGGCCAGCAGCAGCGCCGCAGGCGCCAGGAGCTTCCAGGCCCGGAGCATCAGCGATGACCCTTGTTGAAGCGGGCCATCAGCTCGGAGATGGAGTCGCTGGAGGCCGGCAGCACGGGTCCCGCGGGCTGGGCCGGGACAGCTTCGCGCTCGGGCCGGGGCGGCCGGGCTTCCTGGGGCCGGGGCGGGCGAGGACCCTCGGGCCGGGGTGGGCGGGGGCCTTCAGGCCGGGGCGGACGGGAACCCTCGGGCCGAGGCGGACGGGAACCCTCGGGCCGAGGCGGACGGGAACCCTCGGGCCGAGGCGGATGGGTGCCTTCAGGCCGGGGCGGGCGGGAGCCTTCGGGACGAGGCGGACGGGAGCCTTCGGGCCGGGGTGGACGGGAGCCTTCGGGCCGGGGTGGACGGGAGCCCTCAGGCCGGGGCGGACGCGAGCCCTCGGGCCGCGGGGGCCGGGGGCCTTCGGGGCGGGGTGGACGGGGCTGGCCGCCCTCGGGTCGGCCCGGGCCGCGGCGGTGGTGGCGCGGCTGGGGCTGGTCGGCCCCTTCGGGAGCGGGCAGCAGGGCCTTGATGGACAACGCGATGCGCTTGGCCTCCAGGTCCACGGCCAGCACCTTCGCCTTCACGGCCTGGCCCACACTGAGCGCGTCCGCGGGGTTCTTCACGTAGCGGTGGGCGATCTCGGAGAGGTGCACCAGGCCGTCCTGGTGGACGCCCACGTCCACGAAGGCGCCGAAGTCGGTCACGTTGGTGACGATGCCCTGGAGCTCCATGCCAAGCTCCAGGTCGCTGGGCTTGTTGACGCCCTCGCGGAAGGCCACCACCTCGAAGCGCTGGCGGGGATCGCGGCCCGGCTTCTTCAGCTCGTCCAGGATGTCCTTCACGGTCTCCAGGCCGGAGTGCTCGTCCACCAGCAGCTTGGGATCCAGGGTGTTCAGGATTGCGTCATTGCCGAGCAGCTCGGTCACGGTCTTGCCGGTGAGCTGGCAGATGCGCTGCACCACGGGGTAGCTCTCGGGATGCACCGCCGAGGCGTCCAGGGGATCCTCGCCCTCGCGGATGCGCAGGAAGCCCGCGGCCTGCTGGAAGGCCTTGGCGCCGAAGCGGCTGATCTCCAGGAGCTGCTCGCGGCGCTTGAAGGCGCCGTGCTCGAAGCGGTGCGCCACGATGCCCTTGGCCAGGCTCTCGCCAATGCCGGCCACGTAGGCCAGCAGCTTGTAGGAGGCGCTGTTCAGGTCCACGCCCACCCGGTTCACGCAGCTCTCCACCACGTCATCGAGGCCCTTCTTGAGGGAGGTCTGGTTGACGTCATGCTGGTACTGCCCCACGCCGATGCTCTTGGGATCGACCTTGACCAGCTCCGCCAGGGGGTCCTGGAAACGGCGTGCGATGCTCACGGCGCCGCGCACGGTGACGTCGTGCTCCGGGAACTCCTCCCGGGCGATGTCGCTGGCGGAGTATACCGAGGCGCCGGCCTCGCTCACGGTCACGCAGATGAGACCCTCGCGGCCAGTCTCCTTCAGCCACTCGCGGAGGAAGGCCTCCACCTCTCGGCCGCCGGTGCCGTTGCCGATGGCAATGGCCTCCACGGGGGTCTCGGCGCAGAGCTTCTCCAGAATCGCTCGGCTGCCGTCCAGGTCCCGCTTGGGCTCCAGGGGATAGATCACGCTGTTTTGGACCAGCTGGCCCAGCCGATTGATGACCACCAGCTTGCAGCCGGTGCGGATGCCCGGGTCCACGCCCAGGGTGCAGAGCTGGCCTGCGGGGGGGGCCAGCAGCAGGTGGTCCAGGTTCAGCTGGAACACCTTAATGGCCTCGCCGTCGGCCTTCTTCTTGGCCTCGTAGCGCACCTCGGACTCGATGGCGGGCCCCAGCAGGCGGTCGTAGGCGTCGCCGGCCACCTCGTGGAGGAAGCGCCGATAGCCGCTGCCCGGATCCACCTGGATCTTCGCCAGCAGCTGGGTGACGTAGGTCTCGCGGTCCACGAGCAGCTTCACGGCCAGCACGTCCTCTTTCTCGCCCCGGCGCAGGGCGAGCAGGCGGTGGCTGGGGATCTTGCGGATGGGCTCGGAGAAGTCGAAGTAGGGCCGGAAGCGCAGGGCGGCCTGGTCAGCCTTCCGCTCCTCGCGGATCACGGACTTCAGCACCCCATGCTCGTGGAACTCGAGCCGCAGCCAGGCGCGGATGGCTGCGTCCTCAGCGAGGCGCTCGGCGAGGATGTGACCGGCGCCCTCCATGCACTCGGAGGGCGCACGCAGGCCGTCCTCGTCCTTGATGAAGGGCTCGGCGATCAGGAAGGGGTCGGCGCCGCTGCCGTCGGCCAGCAGGGAGTCCAGCAAGGGCTCGAGACCCCGCTCCTTGGCTGCGGTGGCCTTGGTCCGCTTTTTGGGCTTGTAGGGCAGGTAGAGGTCCTCGAGCTCGGCCTTCACCCATGTGCGCTCGATCTTGGCCTGCAGTTCGGGGGTCAGCTTCTCCTGCTCGGCGATGGTCTTGAGCACGGTCTTGCGGCGGTCCAGCAGGTCCTTGTAGTAGGCGTGCCGGTCCTCCACGGCCCGGATGGCCACTTCGTCGAGGGAGCCGGTGGCCTCTTTTCGGTAGCGGGCGATGAAGGGCACGGTGTTGCCCTCCTCCAGCAGTGCCACGATGGCGGCGACGCCAGCGCGGGGGAGTTTGAGCTCCCGGGCCATGAGGTCGAGCACTTGATCCACACCTGCTCCTTGCTGCCCCCAGGTCGGGGGAAAA
>CAIMQW010000275.1 GCA_903843705.1 uncultured Holophagaceae bacterium
CGCTGAACCGCCTCCGACTGGGGCGGCTCAACTCCACCTCCCCACTTCCCAACTTCACGACCTTGCTCATCCCTTTTCCTTCCCTGCCCCGACATAAGACTCTGAAGTGTCTCCTGTCTCAACGAGCTTGGCGCGGGGGGCTTGGGGATCTAGGAAGACCAGAGGGGCCGAGTTCGTCTCAACGCCGAGCACGATCCGCCCCTGGTTTTCCGTGAGCCAGCGGCGTTCTTCGGGATTCAGGATGTCCCTGGTTACACCCTTCCCACAGCCGGTCAGGGCGATCACCAGAAGCAGGACCCCGGCCAGGGTCGCCAAGCCGACCGATCTGAACCTGCCTGCCATGGCCCGTAGCTTGGTCCTCAATGAATCCCCATCCCTTCATCACCATCGTCGAGGAGGAGCTCTTGCTTGATTCTCGCCTGTGCGGTCCGTCGAGCAACGAGCTTCGGGGCCATGCCGACAGCTGACAGCTGACAGCCAAAACCTACTTCTTCCGCAGCACCATCCGGATCTGGTTGCCCTTCTCGTTGAAGTGGACCTCGTCCATGACCAGGAGGATGAGGGGCAGGCCGCGGCCGAAGTGCGGGGCCATGTCCGAGTCGCCGGGCAGGGGCGAGAGGTGGCTGGCGTCGAAGCCCTTGCCCTCGTCGCTGATCTCCAGCTCGAAGCGCTCGGTATCCAGGGCCAGCCGCACCTCGATGAGCCGGCTCGCGTAGACCGGGTCCGCCAGGCGATCCGCGCGCAACTTGAGGTAGGGGTCCTCGTCTATGATGAGGTCGCCCTTCATGCGGGATTCCAGCTCCAGGTTGCCGTGGTCGAGGGCGTTCACCAGCGCCTCGTGGACGGCCATGGCGATGACATCCGCGTTGTTGGCGGAAGCGAAGCCCATGGGCACCAGCCGGTCCGTGAGGTGGCGCACGAGGCTGGAGACTTCCACCTCGTCCGAGCGGAACAGGAAGTGCCGCCGCTCATTCACCAGCCCGCGTAGGCCCGAGTCGGCCATGCGGATGTCCCGGTGCAGGTCCACCAGGTGGAACACGCTCTGCACCATGTCCCGCAGGGCGATGGGCTTCATGAAGAGGTTCGCGGCGCCCATGCGCATGGCGCGGATGGCGTAGTCCACCGAAGCCTGCCCTGTCATCAGCACCACGGGCAGGTGCGGCTGCGTGGCCTTGACCTTGTCGATGACCTCGAAGCCGTCGATGCCCTCCATGTTGATGTCGCTGATGACCAGATCGAACTCCGGAGCCAAGGGGTTCTGCAGCAGCTCCAGGGCCTGGGCCGCATCCGGGTAGGAGTGCACCTCCATGCCAAAGTGGGACAGGGCCGCCTGCACCATGTCCAGGACCGCCGGGTCATCGTCGATCAGCAGGACTTGCGGCGCGCGTCGGATCATGGGGGCTCCGTTGGGGTGATTCTATCCAGCGGGGGGCAGCTGCGGTGCGATGAGGTTCCAGGTGTGCTCCAGGGCTCCGGTGAGCGCCGCCGGGAGCGGTACTGGAGTGCCGGGCCTCAGGGTGGCCGCCGCCAGGGCGGCGAGGAGCCGCACCGCCAGCCGATCCGCCGCCACCACTTCCACGCGACCCGCGGCCACCAGGGGCGGTACCAGGTCCTCGAAGTTTGCGAAACCGGGTCCGAGCAGGGTCGGCACCCCGGCCTGGACCGGCTCCAGGGGGTTGTGGCCGCCCGTTGCAGCCCAGCCCCCGGCCACCAGGGCCACGGTGCCCTCGGCGTAGGCCGCGGGCAGCTCCCCCAGGGTGTCGAGCAGCAGCACGTCCACGTCGCGCCAGACCCGGGCTTCGTCCCAGGGCGAGGAAGCCCGGTGGAAGGCCAGGTGCCGGGCGGCGAAGGCTTCCGCCACCGCCTCGAAGCGCCGGGGCTGCCGGGGCGCGAGGATCAGCCGGAGGCCTGGTACCTGGGCCCGAGCCGCGGACCAGGCCGCCAGGATGAGGTCTTCTTCACCGGCCACGGTGTTGCCCGCCACCAGCACCGGCGCCTCTGCCCAGCCCGCGCGGAGCCGGTGCCAGCCGCTGTGCAGGGGCCGCGGGGGCGGCAGGTCGGCTTTCAGGTTGCCGCCCAGGGCCACGGCGGGCGCCCCCAGCCTGTGAAAGGCATCGGCGCTGGCCTCGTCCCGGGCGGCCACCAGCGTGAGCCGGGCTGCGGCGCGGCGGAGCCAGGGGCCGCCGCGTCCGAGGGAACGTTCGGTGAGGCGGCCGTTCACCACCAGGCGCGGAATGCCCCGGACCGCCAGGGCCTCCAGCAGCCCCGGCCAGAGCTCGGTTTCCAGCGCGATGAAGGCCCCGGGTGGGCGCTGCAGGAAGGACTCCAGCCCGGCGGCATCATCCAGGGGGAAGGCGCCGCCGCTGACGCGCCCAGTGCCAGCGTCCCAGCCTGGGAGGCGCCGGGTTAGCAGCTCCAGGCCCGCGGGCGTGCCGGTGCTCAGGTGCACCCGGTGCCCCGCGTCGCGCAGGCGGCCCACCAGCCCATCCGCCAGCAGCAGCTCGCCCACACTCACCGCGTGCAACCACACCCAATGCCCCGCAGGCAGCTCCGGCGCCTCGGCCCCCAGCCGCTGCCGCCAGGCCGCCGGCAGACCCCGGGCGCAGGCCCGGGCCGCGGCACCTGCCAGGGATACGGCCAGGCGGTAGCTGAGGTCGAGAGTGTCCACCCCTCCACGCTCTCATACATCCAGGCCTAGGCGGTAGCTCTCGGAAGCGTCCGCAGCCATCCGGGCAAGTTGAGAATATTTGACATTTGCCTGGGCCGACCTAAGACTTACGCACGCCTATCGATCAGGAGTCCGGATGCAGCTGCACACCCTCTCAGGGAGGTGGTTTGTTGTCCTTGCGCTTCAGGGCGGGGGACTCCTGTTCGCGCAGGCGACCTCGACCTATAAGCCCGGCCCCCCTCTGCGCATCGACTTCGAGGGGAAACACCGCCTCGTCCCTCGGAGCCCGGCCCCTCCTGCCGACTACAAAGCAGGCCCCGCGCTGCGCATCGACTTCGAGGGCCAGCACCGCATCGTCAACCGGACCCCGGGCCCACCGCCGGGCTACAAGGCGGGTCCCACCCTGCGCATCGACTTCGAGGGCAAGCACCGGCTCAAGCAGTCGGCCAAGTAATCCAGCGTCCGCACCCCTTTTCTGCGCTCCCTCACGTCCCCTCTCCAGGAGGCATCATGCACCGGACCCGCACGACAGGTACCCTGCTCGCCCTGCTCCTCGCCACGGCCCTCCCGGTTGCAGCCCAGGCGCAAGCCAAACCCGCATCGACCCTCAGCAACGTGAGCGGCGAGCGGCCGGAACCCGCCGGCGTGAAGGGCTACGTCACCTGGACTGATCCAGCCTCGGGCAAGAAGCATCTGGTTTCGGGCATGGCGCAAGGGGAAAGAGGCCTATGGAATGTGTCATTCTATGCAGATGAAGGCCCGACCCTCCAGCTACGGTTCAAGGGCGTCTCCGCCGGCGAGCTGACCCAGGTTGTCGTCTCCTATTCCCATGAGACCTACACCCTGGATGCAACTGGGCGACGAATGTACTACCAGACATTCAATCCCGCTCAGGCGGAAACGGTGCCTATTACCAACATGCCTGGTTCCACCGCACCGCAACCCGCCGTCTTCAGGTATGACATCCACTTCGTCCATGACCTCAGCTGGGTGGGTGTCCCGTTGCAGGAACCGCATGTTGTGCGGACGACTAGGGCGGGACAAATGGAAGCGGGACAAATGGAAGCGGAGAGTTCCTATGTCCACAACATCCGGTACAACCCCACCCGGCACCACTTCCTCGATATTGCGGTGAAGACCCCCACCTTCCAGGGCGGGCGCATCGCCGTGGACCTCAACGACTTCCTGACCCGCCCACCGAGTCAGCCCCAGCGGCCAGCGCCCTTCACGGATCTACCAGCTTTCTGAGCCTCAGTTGCAGCGGGTGTATTCCTTGCCGTCGCCGGTGATGATGGGCCAGCCGCTGGAGTTGGTTGTCACCTTCATGGGCAGGGGCGTCCAGGTGGCGCCCTCGGTGGAGACGTGGAGCAGGCCGCCCTGGATCCTCCAGAACATTCGCTGGGGGCCGCCCTGGCCCTGGCTGGCGTAGGTTCCGCCACTGCCGGAGGAGTAGTTCTCGCCGCCGCGGGACACGGTCATGACGCCGTCCCGGGAGAAGGCCACGGTCTCCTGGGTGCTGCGGCCCGAGCCGCTCCCGCCCGTGGCCTTGTAACTGGAGTGGCACCAGCGTCCCGAGAGCAGCAGCTGGGCCAGCTGCTGGTCCTGGGCACCCGTGCCGATGGAGCCCGCGCCAGCACCGGCAGCCTGGCCCGGCACCGCGGTGGCCGCGCCACCTTCCTCCCGCAGGAGGGGGAACTTCAGGCCGTTGATCTCCAGCTGCACGCCCTTGGAGTCGGGGTGGAGCAGGAACAGGTAGGTGGTGCCGTTGGTGTCCTGGATCGTACCTGACAGGCTCTTGCCCACGAGGCGGGCCTGCATGGCGGCCTCCTGCCCCGCGCGCAGGAACCGGCCGCGATAGCCCGCCCCCTCCCGCTCCAGCACCACCGTGGCCTGGTCGCTGGAGAAGCGGCCCACGAAGGGATCCGTGGCCGTCTTGCCCGCCGGACGGCCCGCGGTCAGGTCGCCCACGATGCCCCCACCCGGAGGGCCCCCGCTGCGGGTGAACGCCAGCTGGCGCGCGGTAGCGACCTGCGGAGCGCCGTCGGGACCGAGCTCGGCCATGACCACCGCCAGCGCATCGCCCTTGGCCATGGCTTCCAGGTAGGCGCGCGCACCGGCCCCCGCCGCCTCGCCCAGGAAGGTGCCGACAGCATCGATCCGGCCGCGGACCTGATAGGACAGGCCCGCTCCGGAGAGGCTGCCCGTGACGCTGTCGCCGCTCCCCTTCAGGACGAGGGTGATCGCGCCCTTCTGCCCCGCCAGGGACCAGGTTCCCACCACCCCCTGGGCCAGGAGGGGCATCGCCAAGACGATCCAGGCTGCCGGGAGCCTCGCGCGCATGGGTGCCTCCAGGAAAGTGTCGGCACAGTGTAGCGGCGGGAGGGAAGGTGAACCGAAAAAACAGGAATGAAGGCCATTTCTTGATCAGCTTTTGATCGGCGTTCATCGGTGTTCATCGGTGGCCAACCTTGCTTTTTCGGTGTTTCTCGGTGGCAAATGACCGTTGAGCTTGTCTGCCTCGCCGCCTTCAGCGGTGGCCCTGCTCCACGGCGGCTCGCTCAACCATTGTTGGAACCCCGCCTTAGCGCCCGTCATCATGGAGGGATGGTCACCTCCGCACTCGTCGAAGTCCTCATCGTCACGGGCCCTCTGGGCGCCGGGAAGACCACGGCCGTGAACCGGCTGCTCAAGGCCGAGGTGGCCGCGGGGCGGCGGGTGGCGGTGCTCATCAATGAGTTCGGCGCCATCAGTGTGGACGGCACCCTGGTGGACGCGGAGCGGCCGGAGCTGGCGGGAGTGGAGAACCTGGTGAACGGCTGCGCCTGCTGCAGCCTGCGCGACGACGTGGTGGCCACCCTCAAGGCCTGGTGCGACCAGCCTGAGGGCGTTGGCCCCCAGCGGGTGGTGCTGGAGACCACGGGTCTGGCCGACCCCACGGACCTGCTGGACCTGGAGCTGGAGCCGGAGCTGCTTGGCCGCCTGCGGCTGGCGGGGCTGTTGACGGTCCTCTCGAGCCTCTCTCCCGTGGACCACCTGCGGACCAAGCCCCTGGTGCACCGGCAGGCGGCCCTGGCCAGCCTGATCCAGCTCAGCAAGGGCGACCTCGATCCCTCCGCGGCGGTGGCCTGGGAGAGCGAGCTGCGCGCGACCTTCAAGCAGATCCCCCTGGTGGCCACCCGACATGGCGTGACCCCCGAGGGCAGCCCCGACCCCTGGCTGGGCGATGTGCGGCCCCTGCCCGAAGGCTGGGCCCCCACGCTGGGCGCCAGCTTCGCCGAGGCCCGGTCGCTCACCCTGCACTGGGACCACCCCCTGGATCCTGCGGCCCTGGAGGCCCTGCTGCTCGCCCCCCCGGTCTGCGGCGAGCTGCTCCGCGCCAAGGGCGTCTGCGCCTTTGCGGGCTGGGCCGAGCGGGCCGATGGCAGCGACCGCTGGGCCTTCCAGCTGGCGGACGGCCGCCTCGAGATCTCCCCGCTGCCGCTGGGCACGAACGGCAGCCCTGCGGCCTGCGCGGCCGTGGTCATCGGCACGGGTCTCGACCGGGACCACTGGCAGAGAGCCCTGCGGACGCTGGAGCGGGCTCCCCTGGGCCAGCGCCGGAAAACCCTAATCTAACGCGGGCTTGGTATCATCCCCTTTTCCCCCGATGCGGGGGCAGCAAGGAGCAGGTGTGGATCAAGTGCTCGACCTCATGGCCCGGGAGCTCAAACTCCCCCGCGCTGGCGTCGCCGCCATCGTGGCACTGCTGGAGGAGGGCAACAC
>CAIMQW010000276.1 GCA_903843705.1 uncultured Holophagaceae bacterium
CATTCTCCTAGCTACATTATCGGGCCGAGAATTGGACAAATCCTGACCATTTCGAAGTTGCCCGATTGCGCAAAGATCAAAGACACCACCTAACCCCTCCCTACGGAGTTGAGGAAGGGGATTGCGGTGGCAACTTGTTCAACCATGGCCCGAAGCCACTTCCAGGTGGCCATCTCGGCACCGGAGGGGTTCTGGCAGGGGGCCAGCAGGTTCGCATCGCTAAGGTTGCTGAAGGCGACCATAGCTTCCTGGTGGCACTGGTCCAGGTAAGCCCGGACGCCCTTGAGGCCCGAGGCGAGTTCCTGCCCGTGGCCGGGGTAACGGCTGGGACGGCCCTGCACGTTCTCCGCCCACATGAAGCGCTCCAGCCCGGCCAAGTGCCGGAACAGGTCGCCAAAGGTGAAGGCTCCCGGTGTGGGTGCCCACTCCAGATCCTCGGCCGTAAGGGCATCCAGCACCCGCACCGTGCGCAAGCGGGCGTTGCGCCAGTAGGAGAGAAAGGAGCCGATGTCCTGGAACATGGGGCGAGTATCCCAGAGTCAGCGGGGATAGGACAGGTCAGCCATTAATTGGTGTTCATCGGTGTTCCGTTTTTTCGTGTTTTTTCGTTTCCAGCTGACACGACCGAGCCGCTGCCTAGATGAAGCACGGGCTCAGGCTATGCTTCCTCATGCGGCGCCCGAAAATGATCCTCTTCGACCTGGACGGAACCCTGCTCGACAGTGCTCCGGATCTGGCCTTCAGCGTGAACGTCATGCTGGTGAAGTTCGGCCGTCCGCCCTGCGGCGAGGAGGATGTCTGCGCCTGGGTGGGAAACGGTACCGCGCGGCTGCTGGGCCGGGCCTTGACGGGCAGCCTCGACGGCGACCCCGGCCCCACCCTGGTGGAAGAGGCCCTGCCGGTGTTCATGGCGGCCTATGCCGAGAACACCCTGGTGCGTTCGGTCCTCTACCCCGGTGTGCGGGAAGGTCTGGCGACCTTGGCGGGCGCGGGCTATCCCCTGGGCTGCGTCACCAACAAGGCCGCGCGGTTCACGACGCCGGTCCTGCAAGGCCTGGGTCTGCTCGACCTGTTCGGCATCGTGCTGAGCGGCGACACGCTTCCGGAGATGAAGCCCCATCCCGCGCCGCTGCTGCACGCGGCAGCCCACTTCGGCGTCGCCCCCGGAGACTCGCTGCTGGTCGGCGACTCCATCACCGACATCCAGGCCGCCCGCGCTGCGGGGTTTGGAATCGTCTGCATGAGCTACGGCTACAACCACGGCCTCGACATCCGCGACGCCCAGCCGGATGCCGTTATCGACAGCCTGATGGAGCTGCCCGGCCTGCTGGCAGGGCCCCAGCAGCGCCGTTCTTGATCAAGCTTTTCCCCCTTAGGCGTTTGCGAGAACGCCTCAGCCCATGGGCTCTTCGTGCTGGCACTTGGGGCAGATGAGGACCTGGATGGGGTCCTTGCCTCGGGGCTTCTTGGTCTTCTCGCCCATGGTGGGGTTCTTGCACGCGGGGCATGTTACGGGTACGGGCTTGTCCCAGGCGGTGTAGTCGCACTTGGGATAGTTGGTGCAGCCGTAGAAGATCTTGCCGAAGCGGGTCTTGCGGGGGCTCAGGCCGCCGCCACACTTGGGGCAGGGCACCGGCAGGATCTCCTTCTTGACGGTCTTGCAGCCCGGGTAGTCCACGCAGCAGACGAACTCGCCGTATCGGCCGTGGCGCTTGACGAAGCCCTTTCCGCAGTTGGGGCAGTTCTCACCAGTGGCCTCATCCGCCGGTACGGGGATGCCCTTGGGATCGGCCTTCACGATGCCCTTGCACTTGGGATAGGTGGGGCAGGCCCAGAAGGGGCCCCACTGGCCCTTGCGCAGGTTCATGGGTGTGGTGCCGCAGAGGGGGCACTCTGGCGCGTCCTCGGGCTCCTCCAGCTTTTCCACTTCCTCGGTGTGGCTGCACTCGGGGTACTTGGAACAGCCGAAGAACAGTCCGTTCTTGCCGATGCGCTTGAGGATGGCGCCGCCGCACTTGGGGCAGACCTTGTCCGTGGCCACGCCGGCCTTGAGGTTCTGCATGTCCGTCCCCGCGGCCTTCAGGGACTGCTCGAAGGGCACGTAGAAGTCCGTCATGGCCTTCTTGAAGGTGAGCTTGCCCTCCTCGATGCGGTCGAGGTTGCCCTCCATGCCCGAGGTGTACTTGGGGTCCAGCAGTTCCTGGAAGCCCTGCAGCAGCAGGTCTGTGACCACCATGCCCAGCTCCGTGGGTTTGAAGCGGCCCTCGTGCTTCTTGACGTAGTCCCGGTCCTGGATGGTGGAGATGATGCTGGCGTAGGTGCTGGGGCGGCCGATGCCGTCCTCTTCCAGTTCCTTGACCAGGGTGGCCTCGTTGAAGCGCGCCGGGGGCTTGGTGTGCTGCTGGTCCGCGTCGAGCTGCTCGAGCTTCAGCGCCTCGCCCGCCTTCAGGGCCGGCAGCTGGATATCGTCCGCATCCTCTTCCTCGTCGACCTTGGTGGCGTCGGCGATGGCTTCGGCGTCCGCCTCGGTCTTGTCGGCGCGGTAGACCGCCAGCCAACCGGGGAAGCGCTCGATCTCGCCCTTGGCCTCGAACAGGGCGGTTTCTTTGCCGAGGTCGGCTTCGGTCTGGACGATGGTCTCGTCGAAGCGCGCGGCCTCCATCTGGGAGGCCATGGTGCGGCGCCAGATGAGGGCGTAGAGGCGGAACTGGTCCGGCTCCAGGTGGCCCCGCAGGCTCTCTGGCGTGCGGGTGATATCCGTGGGGCGGATGGCCTCGTGGGCGTCCTGGGCGCCGGCCTTCCCGGTGTAGACCCGGGCCTTGGCGGGCAGGTAGTCCTTGCCGTACTTCTGGGCGATGAAGTCACGGGCGGCCTCCACGGCCTCGGGGGCCATGCGGGGCGAGTCCGTGCGCATGTAGGTAATGAGGCCCGCGAGCCCCTCGCCGAAATCCACGCCCTCGTAGAGCCGCTGGGCGTTCTGCATGGTGCGGCTGACGCTCATCTTGAGCTTCTGGGCCGACTCCTGCTGCAGCTTGGCGGTGGTGAAGGGTGCGGAGGGGTTGCGCCGCTTCTCCTTGGTCTCGAGGCTGGTGACCTTGTAGTCCGCCTTCTCGAGCTTGGCCTTGAGGTCCTTGGCCTGCTTGGCGTCCGCGATCCGGCGCTTCGTCTCTTTGTTGCCGAGCTGCAGGGCCTGGCCGCCAACCTTCACCAGTTTCATCCAGAAAGAAGGCGGCAGCTTGGCGCCGAACTTCCCCTTCAGGACCCAGTACTCCATAGGATTGAAGGCGAGGATTTCCCGCTCGCGGTCCACGATGATGCGCACGGCGACGCTCTGGACGCGGCCCGCACTGAGGCCCCGGCGGACCTTTTCCCAGAGCACCTGGCTCACCTTGTAGCCCACCAGCCGATCCAGTACGCGACGGGCCCGCTGGGCGTCCACCAGCTTCTTGTTGATGGTGGTGGGGGCGGCCATGGCCTTCTGGATGCCGTTGGGGGTGATCTCGTTGAACAGGACCCGGCTCACGGGTAGGCTCTTGGGCGGCTTGATGGCCTCCAGCAGGTGCCAGCTGATGGCCTCTCCCTCTCGGTCAGGGTCCGTGGCGAGGATCAGCTCGTCGGCGGTCTTGGCAGCGGCTCTCAGCTCCCGCACCACCTTCTCTTTGGTGGGGCTGATCTCGTACTCCTCCTGGAAGCCGTTCTCCACATCGACCCCCAGCTTGCGCGGCAAGTCCCGGATATGGCCCACGGATGCCATGACCTTGTACCCCTTGCCGAGGTACTTGGTGATGGTCTTGGCCTTGGACGGGCTTTCCACGATCACGAGCTTGGTCACTGAGAACTCCCCTGGGGGCTAAGGATGGGACCGAAGGGCAGAGGTTTGTCAAGTGACCATCCCCCGGCCCAGGTCCTCCAGTAGGTCCTCTGGCATCAGGCAAACCCTTGTATCGCCTTCTCTTAGTGGCTCATTTGGGCCTTCTGCGGAAGGATCTTCGGGGGAACCCGGGCAGACCCAAAGCTCCTTGCCCAGGTCCAGGGCCGGGCGGGCGGTGACCAGGGAACCCGACCGGAGGCGGGCCTCCGTGACCAGTACGCCGTCCGTCCAAGCCGCCAGCAACCAGTTCCGGCGCGGGAAGTGCCACTTGAGGGGCGGTGCCTCGGGGGGAAGAGCGTGATGACCCCGCCCCTGGCCGCCACGATCTCATCCATCAGGTGGGCTGTGCTCGGGCAGGTAGGGCTGGCTCCCCGCCGGCCTGGAGGGCTGCCCAGAGGTCCGCCTTCTGGCGTTCGGACCGGGGGAGGACCGTGAAGGCAAGGGCCCAGAGGCGGAGATCCATGTGGAATCCAGAGGAGGCGAGGCTATCCTGGGTCGGGGAAGGGGTGCCACACAAGCCCTTTCCCCTTGCTTTTCGACCTTCCTTGGCTAAACTGGTTCTCTTGGCCGTTTGACCATTTTGTTCATGAGGTTCCCATGTCCCGTCAGTGCGAAATCTGCGGCAAGAAGCCCCAGTTCGGGAACAATGTCTCCCACTCCAACAACATCACCAAGCGCCGGTGGAACCCGAACATCCAGCGCGTCCGCGCCCTGGTGGGCGGCGCCCCCAAGCGCCTGCGGGTCTGCACCTCCTGCATCCAGGCTGGCAAGGTCATCAAGGCCTGCTAGGTTCTT
Organism: uncultured Holophagaceae bacterium; assembly: GCA_903843705.1. GTDB lineage: Bacteria > Acidobacteriota > Holophagae > Holophagales > Holophagaceae > Geothrix. Next base: position 4,667 of record CAIMQW010000276.1, read on the forward strand.
CCAGAACTCAGCGCGGCGGCCCGAGGGCCGCCGCGCTGCGTTTTGGGGGGCTGTAAGCTACCGGCTGTCACACTGATCCCATGCTCCTCGCCCTCGACACCACCACGGAGATCCTGCACCTGGCGCTGATCCGGGGGGACCGGGTGTGGACGAAGCGGGTGCTGTCGGGCGTGGGACGGGGGCACAGCGAGCGGCTGCTGCCCGCCCTGGATGCACTCATGGCAATCGCTGGCGCCGTTCCCGCAGAGCTCTCGGGCGTGGCGGCCTGCCTGGGCCCCGGTGGCTTCACGAGCCTGCGCATTGGGGTCGCCACGGCCGAAGGCTTTGGCGTCACGGGCCTCCCCACCTGGGGCTTCTCAGCCTTCGCCCTGCGAGCCGAGGCGCTGCGCCAGGCCGGGGTGCTCGGACCGGCCTGGATCCTGCTGGACGGCCAGCGGGGCGAGGCCTTCCACCAGCGCTGGGAAGCAGAGCCGACAACCCCCGCCGCCAAACATCCCCTGCCCGAGCTGCCCACCTGGGTCGGCGCCGAGGCTTGGTGGGCCCCGGAGGCCTTTGCACCCCGGGTCGAGGCGGTCCTGCCAGGCGGCCGGGTGGTCCTGTCCGACGAGAGTGAGGCCACCCTGGCGGGGCTGGTAGCCCTGGCGCGCCGCGTGGCCCTGGGGCCGCCGGAAGCCCCCCTGGTGCCCTTCTACCTGCGGGAGACCGACGCGGAGCTGAACTTCCCCCTGGCCGCCGCCTCGCTGCCCGAGGCCCTGCGCCGTGGCGTGGCCCGGTGAAGGAGAACCTCGCTCCGGGAGTCTGGCGCCTGGAAGCAGGAGAGGCGCTGCCGGCCTGGGTGACCCGGCTGGACCGCACGGCCTTCGGCTCGCCCTGGAAGGCCCCGGCGGACCATGAGGCCCTCTGGCTGATCCCGGAGCTGGCCTTCGCCCGCTGGGCCTGCATTCCCGCCGCCGGCGAGGCGGAGCTGCTTCGCATCGCAGTATCCCCCGAGGCCCGGGGGCAGGGGTTGGGTCGGACCCTGCTGGAGGCCTGCCAGCGCGAGTTGGCTGACGCGGGCATGACGCAGCTGTTCCTGGAAGTGCGGGCCGCCAACGCCTCGGCCATCCGCCTGTACCGCGCCTGCGGCTGGAAGCCCGTCGGCCGGCGACCTGGCTACTATCCGGATGGCGAGGACGCGACCCTCTACCAACGAACGGCCAGCGAGCCTCATTGATGACCTTTGGGTTGTCGTATGGTTGACCAATAGCACTTAAGCACTCATATTTGGCATTCCAGGTGGTCCCCCATGCTCGGCATCTCCCGTCAGACCGATTACGCTGCCCGTGTGGTGCTGCACCTGGCCTGCCTGGCCCCCGGCGCCCGGGTGCCCCTCGCAGACATCGCCAAGCACCGGATGCTGCCCCTGGACTTCGTGCGCCGCATCGTGGGCGACCTGGTGAAGGCGGGCATCCTCATGACCTCCCGTGGCTCCGGGGGCGGCGTGAGCCTGGCCCGGCCTGCGGGTGACATCTCTTTGGGCGAGGTGGTGGAGGCCACGGAAGGCAGCATGGCGCTCAACCACTGTGTGAGTGATCGGCGGGTCTGTCCCCTGGCGGCGAGCTGCCCCGTGCAGTCCGTGTGGGTGGACGCCACCCAGGTGCTGAGCGACTTCCTCGCCTCGGTGCGCTTCGATACCCTGGCCCTGCGCAGCGAAGGCCACCAGCCCGCCCACCTCCGTGTTCAGGCCTCCGGCCGCGTGCGCGGGGCCAAGCAGTGTGCAGCAGCCACCTGAGGCTGAAAAGCCCTCGAAACCACCACTTCAAGGCCGCTCGAAGAGCACCACGCGGTTGCTGTTGGTGCCTTTGTCGTTGTTCCCGACGCCCCAGATGTGGGCGGTCTTGGTAAAGGTCTGGGTGTTCACCAGCACGCCGTGGGCGCGGAAGCCCGCGGCCAGGCCCAGGGGCAGCACGACCTCGTCTAGCTTCAGCTTTCCGCGGCGCACCTCGCCCACCTCGAAGGCCACGAAGCCGCCGGGGCGGGTGACGCGGTGCAGCTCCGCGAAGACCTCGGCCATGGTCTCGGACCAGGCGCTCACGGTGCGGGGTGTGCTGATGCCACGACCGATGGCGGCAGCGTCCAGGCCGGCGAACCAGCAGCGCAGCCAGTTGTCGCCGGTGTAGTCCACCACGTCCAGGAAGGGCGGCGAGGTGACGGTGAGGGCCACACTGGCATCGGCCAGGCCCGGCGTCCGCCGGGCGTCCCCCGAGAAGAACGCCGCATCCCGGCTGGCCTGGGCCAGGTGTCGCCACTGCGCGGGCTCCAGGCCGGAGAGCAGCTGCTTCGTCTTCTTCAGGATGAGGGCGTGGGTGTCCCGATAGGTGGGGTTCTGCTGCCGCTGGGCATTGATCTGCAGCTGCTTCTCGGCGGTGAGGGCCTGGTTGGGGGGCAGCGTGTAGACCGAGAAGAAGCCAGGGCTGTGACCCGTGAGGCGGTTGGTGGCCACCATGCGGATCCAGGTGTCGAGCGCGTCGAGCTTGCCCGCAACGGCGCGGTCCAGGCACCAGTCCCGGAGGCCGCGGATCTCGGCTTCCGTGTCCAGGTGGAAGAACATGGTCAGGTCCAGTCCATCCGGGCGGCCCGCCCGGGGGATCTCCGCCAGCCGCTTGGCCACGGCGGCAGCTTCCGGGGGCTGAAGCCGGGGTTCCGCCAGCATCCGCGACAGGGGATTGACGTCGTTGGCCGCCACCCGGCGCCCCAGCAGGGCGGCCTCGAGGATGGTGGTGCCGCGCCCGCTGAAGGGGTCGTAGACCCGGTCGCCGGGCCGGGTAAGGCGCTCGATGAAGTGGCGCGGCAGCTGGGGTTTGTAGCAGGCCCGGTAGCTGATCTCGTGCAGGTTCGCAGCCTGGCGCTGCTTCGAGGTCCAGAACGCCAGGGCCAGGCGCGGGTAGGTGCCATGGTCCGTCTCGACCGTGTCCCAGGCCTCCTCAGGTGGAGGTGGATCGAAGATGGGCAGCCCACTGCCGGGGATGAAACCCGCCAGGAAATTCCGCCGCCCCGCCTCCGCGCTTAAGGTCGCCATCCGCTTCCGCCTGCCCATGGGGGCCGTTCCAGGATAGCCTGCTGACCATGGCTTCCCCGCAGCCGAAGCGCCACCCCGAGCTTACGCGCCTCTATGTGGCCGCGGGACTGGTCGTGCTGATCATCATGATCATCCTGCTCTACAAGACCGTGGGCAACCGCATCGCCGAGGGCGGCCTGGACGCGCCGACCCGCTGGGCCCTGGTGGCCCTGGGCCTGCTGAATGTCCTGGCCATCGGCTCCCTCTGCTTCATCGTGGCGCGCAGCCTGGCGAAGCTCTACTTCGAGCGGAAGATGGGCATCCTCGGCTCCCGCCTGCGCACGCGCATGGTGCTGACGCTCTTCGTGGTGGGCATCGTGCCCAGCCTGATCCTCTTCCTGGTGGGCCGGGACTTCATCAATAAGAACGTGCAGCGCTGGTTCAGTCCCGAGACCGAGGTGGCCATCCGGGATGGGCACAAGGCCGCGGGGGATCTGCGGGATGCGGCCCAGGCGCGCCTCACCTTCGGGGTCTCACGCCTCCGGGCCTCCATTTCAGCAGAGCCCCAGGTCATCCGCGAGGCCACGGGACTGGACCTGGTGGGCCTCCTGGGCAAGCGCGGAGAGAGCGGCCTCCGGGCCCTGGACCTGGGCGCCGGGCTGCCGCCGCCGGACCTGTCGGCTCTGAGTGACGAGACCCAGCTGGAGAGCCGGGACGGCCTCTGGCTGCTGCGCGCCGTGCCGCGGGGCGATGGGGTCTGGGCAGTGGGCGTCTTCATGCCCCGGGACACCCTGGACCGGGTGCTGGCCCTGGAGCAGCGCTTCAAGGAGAGCCAGCAGATCCGTGCCAACCGCGCCACGCTCGAGACCCTGCCCCAGAGCACCTTCCTCTTCCTGACCATGCTCACGCTGTTCTTCGCCGTGTGGTCGGGGCTCGCCCTGGCCAAGTCCCTCAGCGAGCCCATCCGTGCCCTGGCCAAGGCCGCCCAGCGCGTGGGCTCCGGGGACCTAGAGGTGCAGCTGCCGGAGTTGGGCGAGGACGAGCTGGCCTTCCTGGCCCGCACCTTCAATGCCATGACCCGCGACCTCAAGACCAACCGCGCGGCCATCGAGACCCAGGCAAGCCGCATCGAGCAGCAGCGAGCCTACCTGGACCAGATCCTGGCGGCGC
>CAIMQW010000277.1 GCA_903843705.1 uncultured Holophagaceae bacterium
CGCCAGCGGCCTGGAGCAGATCACCAGCAACGTGAACCTGACGGCGGAGAACGCCCAGTCGGCCAACCAGGAGGCCGTCAAGGCTCGCCAAGTGGCCCAGGACGGCGGCACGGCAGTCACCCAGGTCATCGCCGCCATGGAGTCGATCAACGCCTCTTCCGCCAAGATCAACGAGATCATCGGGGTGGTGGATGAGATCGCGTTCCAGACCAACCTGCTGGCGCTCAATGCGGCGGTGGAAGCTGCCCGAGCCGGTGAACAGGGACGGGGCTTCGCGGTGGTTGCCGCCGAGGTCAGGAACCTGGCCAAGCGCAGTGCGGACGCGGCCAAGGAGATCAAGGGCCTGATCCGCGAGAGCGTGGCCAAGTCGCAGGACGGCAGCAAGGTGGCCGCCCACGCCGGCGAGACCATCCAGGAAGTGGTGGCGAACGTGCAGCGTGTGACCGCCCTCGTGGGCGAGATCGCGAATGCCACGCAGGAACAGAGCACCGGCCTCATCGAGCTCAACAAGGCCGTGGTGCAGATGGATGAAGTGACCCAGCAGAACGCGGCCCTGGTGGAAGAGGCGGCGGCCGCCGCAGAGACCCTGGACAGCCAGGCCCACACCCTGGCCGAGGTGGTCTCGCGCTTCAAGACCGGCGCGGAATCCCGGCGCACCGAACCCGCCCGGGCCTCCAACGGGGCCGCCCATCCCGCGGCCCGGCGCTCCCAACCGCCCGCGCGCAAGACCATGGCGACTAGCGGCGCCCGCAGCTCCGTCAGGGGGGCGGCTCTCCCCGAACTGGGAACCACCAAGAAGCCCGTGGCCACGCCCAAGGACAGTGAGGACGGGCAGTGGGAATCCTTCTGATCCCCCCTGCCCGGCCTATCGACCAACCGCGCAGCCGCTCCTGAGCCAAGACCACCCTTCCCGTTTCCAGCAAGCCCCCTTCGGAGAACACCATGGCTACCATCGAAGCCAGTTCCCAGGCGCTCCAGCAGGTGTTGTGCTTCGCCCTCGCGGGCGAAGCCTACGCCCTGCCGATCCTGAAAGTCCGGGAGATCCAGGCCCAGGCCACCATTACCCGGATCCCCAAGGCGCCACCCTACATGCCCGGCGTCATCAACCTGCGGGGCGCCATCGTCCCGATTCTCGAACTGCGCCACCGCTTCTCCCTGGGGGCGGCTCCCGAGGACACCCGGCCGGTGATCGTCATCGTGGAAGCACTCAAGCGAACCCTGGGCATCCGGGTTGACTCCGTGTCTGACGTACTCGACCTCGATCCCAACTCCATCCGGCCGGCACCGGAGCTGGGCACCGACAGTGCACTGGACCGGGAGTTCATTGCGGGCCTGGCGACCCTCCCCGGGGCCTCGGGCACGGACACCATGCTGATCCTCCTCGACCTGGACCGCCTGCTCTCCGATGGCGAGTTGATGGCCCTCGAAGAAGCTTCGGCTTGAGACCGTCGATCTGGTCTGAGAGAAGGAGTCCCCTGTGTTCACCCCAAGCACGACACTGCAGACCATCCGCCTCTTTCTTGAAGATGCCGAGCCCTGGGCCACGCGGTACCAAAGGAATCCGCATGTTTTCGAAGGCGCCGATCTCCATCAGGTTACCCAGAAGATGACTGCGGACGTCATCAACGCCTTGGCCATCCTCCGGGAGATGCAGCCCGGCGCACGAGGCGGACCTTGGGGAGTGGAGGCTGGCTCCCCATCCGCAACCACGGCTCCCTGATCAACCCCAACCACGCGCACCCAGGAGCGCCCGTGCCTCACCGCAATGGTCCAGAACCCGCCAAGGGTTACTTCCTCTGGGCGGCCCTGGCCTTGCTTCTGCTCGCAGTAGTCCTCGGCTGCCAGAAGGTCCGATCCAAGACGGGCTTCCCCCTCCCGAAAATCACCGTCGCCTATACCACTCAGCCGCAGAGCACCCTCGTCCATGTGGCCGTGGTGAAGGGATACTTCATCGAGGAGGGCCTCGAGGTCCAGCCGCAGCTTCATACCTACGGCAAGGCTGCGCTGCGGTCTATGCTCGACCAGAAGGCTGACTTCGCGACAGTCGCAGAGACCCCGGTCATGTTCGGCCTGTTGCAGGGTGAGCAGTTCTTCGTGATCGCGAACATTGAAGCCAGCACCCAGAACAATGCGATCGTGGCCATGCGGGAGGCGGGGATCTCTCAACCCCGCGACCTGAAGGGGAAGCGCATCGGCTTCACCCCCGGCACCACGTCCGAGTTCTTCCTGGATTCCTTCCTGACGGCGCAGGGCCTCTCCCGAAAGGACCTCCGGCCCGTGCCCCTAAAGCCCGAGGCCATGCGCCAGGCGATCCGGGAGAGGGCCGTCGCTGCGGTCTGCACCTGGAACTATCCACTCTCTCAGATCGAGCGGGACCTGGGCACCACCGGCGTGGTCTTCTACGACCGGGAAATCTATACGGAGACCTTCAACATCGCGGTCAGCCGAGAGGTCATGGAGGGGCGGCCCGAGGCGGTCCGTGCCTTTCTCCGGGCCTTGATCAAGGCTGAGCAGTTCGTGGCCGAGCAGCCCGAGGAGGCCCAGGCCATCATGGTCGCCGCGACGGGCATCGACCGGCACCTCATCCGTGCCGTGTGGAGTGCCTTCAACTACTCGGTCCGGTTGGACCAGACCCTCCTGATCACCCTGGAGGATGAGACCCGCTGGGCGATCAAGCAGAAGCTGACTGACAGGACGGTCATGCCCGACTATCGAAAGTTCATCCACGAAGACAGCCTCTTGGCCATCAAGGCCACAGCGACCAAGCAAACCAGGTAGACTCCGATGCGCATCTCCACCCGCTTGACCTGGAATTCGGCTGGCGCCCTCGCCACCCTGTTTCTGCTGTTGCCGGTGCTCGTCTTCTCCTTCATGAGCTTTGGTGAGGCCAAGGCCGACCTCCTGCTCGCCACCCAGTTGCAGGACAACTTCTTCGAGCGGACCTCGATCCGCGACCACTATCTCCTCTACCGCGAAGAGCGAGTCCGGGCCCTGTGGGAGCAGCGCAAGGATGTGGCTGATGAGCTACTCAGAGAAGCCCAGCGCCGCTTCCCGGGCAGCGAGGAGCAGACCCAGTTGGAGCTGCTGAGCCGACATCTCCAGGATAACGCGGCGGTCTTCCGACGCATCGTCGAGAACACGGCCAGGCTCGAACCGCGCCAGGAGAGCCATGCGGCCTACGAGGAACTGGACAGGAGGCTGGTCAGCCAGCTCCTGCTGAAGGCCGTGGCTGTCCGCGAAGCCAGCGTGTCCCTCGTAAAGGCCTGCGACGCCCGGATCAGCCAGGCCTTCCAGCGCCTGGCCATCCTCATCAGCCTCATCACGACCGCCTTGGCGGCGATTACGATACTCACCTCGGTCCAGATTCAGAGGCTGGTCCACCGGCGCCTGCTACCACTCCACAGCGGCGTGAAGACCGTGGCACAGGGGAACCTGGGCCTCCAGCTCGAGTGCAGCGGCAGTGATGAATTCGCGGAACTGGCTCAGGCCTTCAATGCCATGACCCGGAAGCTCCAGGTCTCCACCCGGCAGCTTGGTGAGGAGATCTCCAGGCGACTGGTGCAAGCGGAGTCGCAGCGGACGGAAGCACGGTTCCGGGCCTGGTTTGAGCTACCGCTCGTCGGGATCTGTATCACCTCGCCCACCTGTGGGTGGCTGGAGGTCAATGACCACTTCTGCAGCATGCTTGGCTACGCGAGGGAGGATCTGGCGCGAACCACCTGGGCTGAGGTGACCCACCCCGCGGATCTGGACTCGGACCTCGCCCAGTTCCAGCGGGTCATGGGGGGAGAGACCGAGGGCTACTCACTGGAAAAGCGTTTCATCCGGAAAGACGGCGGCGCCTTCTACGCAGAGATAGCGGTGCGCTGCGTGCGAGCAGCCAGTGGAACCGTGGACTACTTTGTGGCGCTCATCCAGGACATCAGCGAACGCAAGCAAGCGGAGGCTGAGCGTGAAAGCCTACAGGCCCAACTCCACCATTCCCGGAAGATGGAAAGCCTGGGCAACCTCGCGGGCGGCGTGGCGCACGACATGAACAATGTACTTGCAGCCATTCTCGGCCTGGCCTCTGCCCACCTCCCCGCCCAGCCCGAGGGGAGCTCGATCAGGGGAGCTCTCCAGACCATCATCAAGGCAGCCAAGCGCGGCGGAACCATGGTCAAAACTCTGCTGAGCTTCGCCCGCACCAGCCCGGCCCAAGAGCAGGTGTTGGACCTGAATGAAATCATTCGCGAGGAGGCCCGCCTGCTGGGCGCCACCACCTTGGCCTCGGTCCAGCTCGAGCTGGATCTGGCCGCTGACCTGCGTCCCATCTGCGGAGACGGAAGCACCCTCTCCCATGCCCTCATGAACCTCTGCGTGAACGCCGTGGATGCCATGCCCGAGAGTGGAACCCTCAGCCTCCGCACGATGAATGTTGATAGCGCCTGGGTCGAGGTGCAGGTGCAGGACACGGGGGCCGGGATGACCCAGGCGGTGCTGGACAAGGCCATGGAGCCTTTCTTCACCACCAAGGGCGTCGGCAAGGGCACCGGCCTAGGCCTGTCCCTGGCCCACAGCACAGTCATGGCCCACCAAGGGCAGATGCAGATCCGCAGCGAACCAGGGGTGGGCACCTGCGTGAGCCTGCGCTTCCCGGCCGGCAGGACGGTGGGCAGACCAGCCGTCCCCGTGTCCACCCCCGGGCTGGTACCCCAGGGGAAGCCCCTGCGGGTGCTGCTGGTGGACGATGATGACCTGGCCCGGATCGCCATCGAGCTGGTGCTGCAGGTCCTGGGGCACCAGGCGATCACGGTGGAGAGCGGGGAAGAGGCCCTCTCCAGGCTCCAAGCCGGCTTCCAGCCTGAGTTGGTGATCCTGGACATGGACATGCCGGGGCTGGGTGGGCGCGGGACACTCCCCCAGCTGCGCCGCCTGCTACCAGCAGTGCCCATCCTGCTGGCCACGGGTCGGGCGGATCAGAGCGCCCTGGATCTCGTGGAAGCTTATCCCGGCGTGACACTGCTACCGAAGCCCTTTGGGATTGAGGAGCTGCGGACCTGCCTGGTGCGCCCCAGACAAGGGGGAAAGAACCCCTCGGCCGGGTTACTCGGTCTGACCTGATTCAAGGCGGGCCGCACCCCCGCCCTCTTCGGCTTCAGTCCCACCCGTTGCTGCCTGCATGACCTGGTGGGGGAACCCCATGTGGTGAAGGTAAGTTAAGGTCCATTCGGCAGCGTGCAAGCGGCCCGGGGCATCCTCGGACCTAACCTGCCGACGGCTCTGATAGGCTGGGTCAACCTGCCAAGAAGCACGCGATGGAGCCACCATGGGTGAGATCAACCAAGCCGAAGTCGAGCGGATCTTCCTGTCCGCGCCCTTCATCCGCGACCTGGGCGCGAAGCTGGTCGCCGTCGCCCCCGGGGAGTGCCGCTCGTCCCTGACCTTGGAAGCTCGCCACCTCCAGCAGGATGGCTACGTGCATGCCGGCGTCCAGGCCACCCTCGCGGACCACACGGCGGGCGCCGCCGGCGCCACCCTGATCGAGCCCAGCCAGTTCGTGCTCTCCGCCGAGTTCAAGATTAACCTGCTCCGACCGGCCAAGGGCAGCCTGCTCACCTGCTCGGCCAAGGTCCTCAAGCCTGGGTCCGCGCTGACGGTGGTGGAGTCCGAAGTCTTCTGTGGTTCGCCCGAGGACCTGCGCCTGGTGTCCAAGGCCACGGTGACCCTCGCGATCCTGACCCCCCGCCCTGGCAAGTGAACCAGCGGCCCCCCTCCGCGCCTGCCCTTGGCGCCCCCTGGAGTCCCCCCATGCCGATCCTCAGGAAGGCCATGCTGAGCGACGCGGGGCCCCTCGCGGCCCTGGCCGAACGGACCTTCCGGGACACCTTCGAGGCGACCAACACCGCCGAGGACATGGCCCTGCACTGCCGGGACCACTACAGCGAGCCCATTCAGAGCCAGGAGATTCTGGACCCGGGGGTGACAACCCTGGTCTGTGAACACGATGGCGCACTCATCGCCTTCGCCCAGCTGCGGCGCGACCCGGCGCCCCTCTGTGTCCGTGCGACCCGGCCCTGCGAGATCCAGCGCCTCTACGTCACCAGCGCCTGGCACGGCAAGGGCCTGGCGCCGGAGCTCATGCGCCGGTGTCTCGCCCAGGCCGAGGAGGAAGGTGCCGATCAGGTCTGGCTGGGCGTCTGGGAGCACAACCCCCGCGCCATCGCCTTCTATCGGAAGTTCGGGTTCTCGGAGGTCGGCGACCACATCTTCCCCCTGGGCACCGACCCCCAGCGCGACCTCATCATGGTCAGGCCCGTGGTCGTTCGCTCCCAGCCCTAGCAGTCGTTCTACCTATGAGAAACGGCCCGTTCCGGGCCGTTTCTCATCTGATAAAGGACGGTATTACCGGTAGGCTGGAATCCCCGTGATCTCCTGGCCAATGATGAGGGTGTGCATGTCGTGCGTCCCCTCGTAGGTGTAGACGCTCTCGAGGTTGGCCATGTGCCGCATGACCGGGTACTCGTCGAGGATGCCATTGGCGCCGAGTATGGTGCGAGCCTTGCGGCAGATCTCCAGGGCGATGTGCACGTTGTTCATCTTCGCCATGGAGACCTGGGCGGTCGTGTAGGTCTTGGCGTCCTTGAGCCGGCCCAGCTGATGGACCAGGAGCTGCCCCTTGGTGATCTCGGTGACCATCCAGGCCAGCTTTTCCTGCTGGAGCTGGTAGCTGGCGATGGGCTTGTCGAACTGGATGCGGGTCTTGGCGTAGTCCAGAGCGCACTGGTAGCAGGCGTCGGCCGCCCCGAGGACACCCCAGGCGATGCCGTAGCGGGCCTGGGTCAGGCAGCCCAGGGGGCCCTTGAGGCCCTTCACGTTGGGCAGCATGGAGGCTTCTTCATCCACGATGACGTCCTCCAGCACCAGCTCGGAGGTGGTGGAGGCCCGCAGGCTCCACTTGCCCTTCATCTCGGGGGCGCTGAAGCCCGGGGTGCCCTTTTCCACCAGGAAGCCACGGATGCCCTCGGGGGTCTGGGCCCACACGATGGCCACATCGGCCACGGTGCCATTGGTGATCCACATCTTGGTGCCATTGAGGCGCCACTTGCCGCCGGGCTCACGCACGGCGCGGGTGAGCATGCCGCCGGGGTTGGAGCCGAAGTCCGGCTCCGTGAGACCGAAGCAGCCCACCACCTCGCCTGTGGCGAGCTTGGGCAGCCAGCGCCGCTTCTGGGCCTCGCTGCCGTAGGCATAGATGGGCCACATGACCAGGCTGCCCTGCACCGAGGCAAAGGAGCGCAGACCAGAGTCGCCGCGCTCCAGCTCGTACATCAAGAGACCGTAGGCGACGTTGGAGACGCCCATGCAGCCGTATTCCTCCGGCAGGGAAGGCCCGTAGAACCCCAACTCGCCCATCATCGGGATGAGGTGACGGGGGAAGGTCTGGGCCTGGGCGTGCTGCTCGATGATGGGCAGCACTTCGGCGTTGATGAACTTGCGGGCCGTCTCGCGGATCATCCGCTCTTCGTCGGTCAGCAGGCCCTCGAAGCCCATGTAGTCCGTGATGTGGGTGAAGGTGGCGTAGGCGCCGGCCATGTGAACCTCCTGGGTTGCCCTGAAGCCTCGGGCGGAATGAATGGACACGGCGCTGCAGCAGCGCGCCGCGGCCAGTCTAACCTCGCGCGGACCCTGCGCCACCCAGCACCGGGGGGCCGGCGCCACTCATGGGTGTCAGGACGGCCATCGCCTTGACGAAGTGGAAAGTCAGTCCCCTTCCAGCAGCCGCTGCCCGGTGGCGTGGGGCACCTCGTGGCAGTGCCGGCAGCGGGCCTCGTAGGCCTCGGCGGCGCCCACCAGCACCTGGCCACCCGTGTGGACCATGCGCTGGGTGCGGCTCGCCAGGGCGCCGCAGACCATGCAGATGGCCTGGAGCTTGGTAACGTAGTCAGCCTTGGCCAACAGGATCGGCATGATGCCGAAGGGCTCGCCGTTGGAGTCCTGGTCGAGACCGCCAGCAATGACGCGCACCCCGCGGTTGGCGAGGCCCTCGATGATGGGAATCAGCCCCTCGTCCATGAACTGCACCTCGTCCAGAGCCACCACTTGGGCTTCCGGATCCAGCTGCCGGGCCAGTTCCACAGTGTCTTTCACCGGGATGGCCTCGTGCTTGCGCTGGCTGTGGCTGGCGATGGCCGCGACATCGTAGCGATCATCCAGGGCGGGCTTGAACACCTGGACCTTCTGCCGGGCGATGACGGCCCGCTTGATCCGCCGGATGAGCTCTTCGGATTTGCCGGAGAACATGGGGCCGCAGATCACCTCCAGGGAACCCTGGCGCTGGTGCACAAACATCGGAAATCCTTACTTCGGCTTCGGGGTGGCAGCGGACTCAGGGGCCCGATGGGCCTGAGGCATCATTGGATCAGGAAGCCTCGCCAGATCCGGAACAGGGTTCTTCCCGTCCAGGGGCCTACCGAGTTCCCTCGCCAACAGGTTACCGCCGTCTTTCGGAGAAGCCATGCGAAGAGCCCAGGCCTGACGAAGCCGGGTCGGTCCCTCGGGCATCACTCGCACATCCACCGGCTGCAAGCTGGCCAAGCCCAGGTTCATGGAGCCGCGGTGATGCGGAACGTACATCACCAGGGGCAGGATAAACGCCACCGCCACCAGGGGCCAGAGCAGCGAACTCGGCTCCCAGGCTTTAAGCGGCTGGTCCTCCTCACTGCCCTTGCCCCGAAGACTGGCCTGCTTGGGGGCCTGGCCCACAAGGGGAACCAGCAGGCCGGCCTCGACGAGAACGGCCACGGCCTTGCAGGTGTCCAGTTCCTCGTAGCGGCTGATCTGGGTGACCTCGGCAGTGGTCTGGGCCTGGCTGAAGTAGGACAGAACCACTTCCTGCTCGTGGGTCAGCCCAGAGGAGCCTTGCTGCATCTGGCCCCGCCCATCGAGAAGAGAGGACACGTCGCGGTCGAGGTCAAGCTGGAGCGCCTGGGCGCCGGCCGACTTGCCGAGGGGCGTGTCCATTCCCGGCAGCCTTCGCTCCACCTCGGGCCACTCGTCCTGGATGCGTGCGGCCTCCATGAGCACCGTGTCCACGGGAATGGGCACGAAGTGGTCCCGGTCCAGATCCTGGGGCAGCATGGAGTCAAAGCGATAGTCCCCCTCCACCCAGCGGAAGGTGCGGTGCAGGATGGCCGTGGCCTGATTGAAGAGCGCGTCCTGCAGGTCTGAGGAGGTGACCTTGCCCGCCTCCAGCAGCAAGGTACCCATGCGCTTCAGGGTCTGGCGCTGGAGCTGGACCATGGCCAGCAGTTCCTCGTCCGTGAGACGCCCAAGGCGGACCAGCATGGTGCCCAGCCGATCCTCCAGGCGCACCTGGTTGGAGTCACAACCAACGATCTCCCCGTTCTCGAAGAAAACCTTCACGAACTCCTGGCCCTGGGAGAGCACCAGGGTGCCGTTCTTCCCCTGGATCTTGATCATGTTGAACAGGGAGAACAGGTCGAAATCCCGGAGGGAGCCTTCCAGTGCCATCTCAGGACCTCCCTAGAAACAGCTTCAGCCAGGAGCGGCCGTAGAACAGCACCAGCAGCGCTGCGCCCACGGCCAGCCAGGTGGAAGTAGGGTCGGCCAGGATCTCGCCGGGGTAGCGCACCGAGCGTCCCGTGGCGAGGACCATGCCCACGGCCAGACTGAGGGAGAGGAACTCCACTAGCCCCTCGCGGGTCTCTCCCAGGAAAGCCAGGTCACAGCCCGGCAGCACCACGATCAGGCTCTTGTGCAGCCAGCGGGTGGCCTGCTGGTGGGCCGCCACTTCATCGAGCTTCTTCCGCCGCTTCTCCTGATGGAGACCATCCCGGAGGACGAAGAGGTGATGGCACTTGGGGCAGACCTCCACGTTGGGACTGTCCGTGGTGTGGAAGGGCTCGCCGCAGCGGATGCACTGGGTCGCATGGGCCATGCGGATGCTGGCCCGGACCCTCGCCAGGAAGAGGCCGAGGCCCAGCAGGGGCAACAACAGGGTAATGACGAAGGCGGGCTGTGTGAGGTGCTCCAGCCCCTCCCCCGTGCCGGTTCCCGCGGCATCCCTCAATGCCTGCACCCGCTCCGGAGTATCCGGCAGCGGTATCGGGTAGGTGCGGGCCTCCTTGCTGGCATCGTTCAGGGTAATCAGGAGGGCATAGGCCTCCGGCGACGCTGCCTGGGCCTCGTCACGCTTGGAGGAGCCCAGCGCGGTGTCCAGCCGGTTGAAGGCGAGGATGCTCTGGTTCAGCAGCACCTCCATTTTCGGGGCCACGGACTGGGCCTGCTCGAAGGCCTGCTGGGCGCCAGCCACATCGCCGGTCTGGAATTTCGCGACGCCCAGGTTGTTCAGCACCTCGGCCTGCTCGGGATGGCGACCCACCAGGCTGCGGAAACTGGCCTCAGCAGCTGTCCATTCCTGGTTCTGCAGCTGCGCCCAGCCAGCGAGGAACACCTGGTCTGCCGGCGCCTGGAGGCGAAGGGTCGCCGGAGAGACCGGGTAGACCTGGGGCTGCAACTGCAGGGTCAGCAGGCTGGGCTGGGGCTCCCGGGCGGCCCAGGGTTCGAGGGCGGCGAGGGCTGGATGCACCAACTGGAACACCAGGATGAAGGCGGTGACGCGGACTTCCGCAGGCAGCAGGAAAGGGGCTAGGAGGAACAGCCATAGGAAGGCCGCCACCATCGGATCGAGGCCCAGAAGCACCGGCCCTGCCAGGATGAGGGCTCCCACCACGGCGGCGAGGAAAGCTGGAATTCGCCGACGCCGCAGACCCTCTTCCCAGAGGTTTCTGAGGGCGTTGCGGTAGCGGAGTCCCATGGTGAGCGCCCACCCCCAGAGCAGCAGCGTCGCGGCCAGGCGAAGCATGCCCAGGTGCTGGACGAGCCAGAGCCAGCGGTGCACCGGATGCTCGACGCGAAGTCGGGTGAGGCGGAGCAGGTCCGGGAAGCTCCAGAGCCAGCCCTGGAGGCCCTGCCGCCGCATGAGGACGATGCGGGTTCCCAGCAGGGTGGGATGGTCGGGCGCCCAGCGTTCCACCGCCTGGAGCCCCTCCAAGCCCAACGAAGCCTTGCCTGCCAGGCCCTGCTGGCGGGCCCAGAAGGCCATGGCCTCGACCAGGGGCGACATGTCCATGGTCGAGTAGCTGCGACGCAGCGCTTCCACTTCCAGCTGGGCGGCACGGATGCCTTCCGGGTCGGTGGCGGCCACTGCATCCATGAGGTGCCGGGCCCGGTGGCTGAGCGCAACCGCCGGGAGGGTTTCCGCCGGGGAGGGGGCTGGCGCGCCGGCCCCTGCGGCCGCCAGGTCTGCCGCGGGAAAGAGGAACGCAGCCGCCACCAGGAGGGTGATCCGGATGCCTCGCTTGAGTCCCATGCCAACCCTCCTGCCTGGCCACTGCTTCATGA
The DNA here is from genome assembly GCA_903843705.1 of uncultured Holophagaceae bacterium. Taxonomy (GTDB): domain Bacteria; phylum Acidobacteriota; class Holophagae; order Holophagales; family Holophagaceae; genus Geothrix. The sequence goes on from CAIMQW010000277.1 coordinate 11,407, forward strand.
TTTTGAGCCTGCAGTGGCTTCGGGCGCGGGCTTCAGGCCCATGGCACGCATCCTCAGCTGGTAGAGGATCTCCTCCAGCTCCGCCGACTCGCTCTCGCTGCGGGCGCCTTCCGTTTTCTCCTTGAGCACGCCAAGCAGATCGACGTAAAACCTCGCGGCGGCAGGATTCGCGGGCGGAACTTCCTTCATCATCGGGTGCGGCACGCCCATGGCGAGCAGGGCCTGCTCAGTCAGCAGGTGCATCAGAGCCGTCAAGGATGCCTCGGGCATGGCTGGGGTCATGGGATACCTCGAACACTTTCAGGAGTTGTCTGGCGGGAAGCCTACCACAGCCCGAATTTTCCTGCACCCTCCACGTGAATACGTGACCTCTAGGGCCTAACTGCCAAGACAAAGCCGTCTTTTGACGAAAAGCACTCGGCGGGGACCGGGCCCTGTGAAACCATGGATGGGTTTGGAGGAAGACCCATGCGACGCCTTATTTTAGCCCTCATGCTCCCCGCAGCCTGCCTTTCCGTGCAGGCCGAATCCACCGGCCGGATCTCCGGACAGATCCTTACCAAGGATGGGAAGCCCGTTCCCGGGATCAAAGTCAACCTCAAGCGGACCGACCGCAACTGGACCAAGGACCTGACCCCGGACAAGAACGGGAAATACCTCCAGGTGGGCCTGGAGCCCAAGGAATTCGAACTCTCCATCACGGCTGAAGGCTATTCGGACTACAAAGAGCTCATCAAGATCCCTCTTGGCGATGTCCTGGTCAAGAATGTCACCATGCTGACGCAGGCCGAGTCCCGCACCAAGACCCTGGCCAGCGGCGGCACCCCTGCGAAGGCCGAGGATCCCGGGGCGGCCCTGGACTCCGAGGGCCGGGAAGCCTTCAATCAGGCCATTCCTTTCTACAACGAGGGTAAATACGAGGACGCCCTGCCCCTGGTCGAGAAGGCCTACAAGATCCTCGGGGATGCCAAGGCGAAGCTCACAGACGAGACCGCCAAGGCGGAGCTGGACGCCCAGTTCCTCAAGATCGAGCGGGTCCTGGGCATCTGCCTGGCTCAGGCCGGTGCCGTCAAGGAAGCCGGCGAGCCCTACCTGCTCAAGGCCCTGGAGCGCAATCCCAAGGACGAGCGGGTGCTGAATGCCCTGATTGCGACCAGCAAGGCGAAGCAGGACAAGGCCGCCGAGACAAAGTACACCGCTGCCCTGGAAGTCATCCAGGGGCCCAACCCGGACGTGGTCTACAACAAGGGCGTAGAGGCCTTCAACAACGGGCACAGCAAGGAGGCCAAGGCCTACTTCCTGAAGGCCCTCGAGATTTCCGCCACCTACGCCGAAGCCCACTTCCTCCTGGCAATGGTGGAGTTCGGAGACAACAACCTCCGGGGCACCAAGCAGCACCTCGAGAAGTACATCGAACTGGCACCCACCGGGAAGAATGCCGCCACCGCCAAGGAAATGCTCAAGGATCCCTCGCTGAAGAAGATCAAGTAGGCGAGTGCTTTCCCTAAAGTCAGGGCCCCGATCGGGGCACTGACTTTAGGGATCTGTAAGAAACTAATTCAGTTCAAGGCTGATGGGACAGTGGTCCGAGCCCAGCACGTCCGCGTGGATGCGGGCGTCGGTCACGCGGGCCAGCAACGGGCGGCTGGCCAGGAAGAGGTCGATCCGCCAGCCCACGTTCCGCTCCCGGGCACCGCCCCGGGCGGTCCACCAGGTGTAGAGGCCCGGCTCGTCGGGATGCCGCTCGCGCAGCACATCCCCCAGGCCCGCCGCCAGGTAGAGTTGGAAGTCCTCCCGCTCCTCGGGCGTGAACCCGGGGCTCTTGGTGTTGTCCTTGGGCCGGGCCAGGTCGAGTTCCTCGGGGGCCACGTTCATATCGCCCACCAGGATCACCTCGTCGCCCGCGGCATGGTGCTTGGCCACGACCGCTGCCAGATCTCTCGCAAACTGCCGCTTGAAGGGCAGGCGCACCAAGCCCGAGGAGGCGTTCGGGAAATACCCTGCGAGGAAGACCAGGTGGTCCTTCCGGGACACGATGATGCGGCCCTCGGCGTCGTAGGCCGGGATGCCCAGGCCTTTGACATGGCTGAAGCCCAGCTCCTTCTTTGTGAGGGTGGCCGAGCCGGCGTAGCCCTTCTTGCTGGTGGCGGGGAACCAGCAGACGTCGTAGGCGCTCTCCAGCTGGCGGCGCACGTCTAGGTCCACCTCTTCCCACTCTGCGCGGATCTCCTGGAGCGAGAGCACGTCCGGCTCGGCCTCCTCCAGCCAGTCCATGAAGCCCTTCTTGAGGACCGACCGGAAGCCGTTCACGTTCCAGCTGTAGAATTTCACAGGTCCTCCACAAAGCGGTCGAGCAGACGGTCGGTGCGCCAGCGCAGCAAGCCCAGCAACAGGAAGCCGCTCCAGCCCTTCAGGCGGCCTTCCAGCCGCAAGTGGGCACCCCGCTCATCGGGCCGGATCTGGATGGCCCCCTGCTCGAGGGCGCCGGTCCGGGAGCGCTCCCAGCGCAGGGTAAGGGTCTCGGCGGCCACATCCACGGGCAACCAGCCGCGGAACGCCTTCAGGCTACTCAGCTCGGCGGGGGAGGCCAGGCCCTGCAGCCGGGCGGCGATCTGCTCGAAGGGGGCATCCGTGAGGATCTCCGCCTCGAAGGTGAAGACCGGCTGCCTCACTTGACCAGGAAGCCGGGCTGGGCGTCGTCCGGCGGCGCCACCAGGTAGGGCTTGCTGGCGTTGTCGCTGGCGGCCAAGAGCATGCCGTGGCTCTCGATGCCCATGAGTTTGCGGGGCGCCAGGTTGGCCACCACCACCACCAGCCGGTTCAGCAGTTGGTCGGGCTCGTAAGCCTTGCCGATGCCGCCCACGATGGTGCGCTGCTCGATGCCGAGGTCCACCTTCATCTTGATCAGCTTGTCGCTCTTGGGGACGCGCTCGGCCTCAAGGATCCGGCCCACGCGAAGGTCCACCTTGAAGAAGCTCTCGGCGTCCACGGTCTCGCGGATCTCCGGAACGTCTAGGGTGGCCTTGGTCTCGATGGGGGCCTCGGCGGCCTCGAGTTCACTCATTTCCTTCTCCTTGTCAATGCGCTGGAACAGAGGCTTGGACTCGCCAATGGGACCGATGGCGGGACCGTCCAGGGCAAAGCCGTGGAAGGTCCGCGCCGCGACCTGATCGGCGTGGCCCAGGCTCTCCCATAGGCTCTGGGCCAGGGCCGGCATCACCGGGGCCACCAGCAGCGCTGTGGCGCGCAGGGCCCGGTAAAGGTTTGCCAGCACCGCGTCCAGCTTGGGATCGTTGGCAGGGTCCTTGGCCAGCTTCCAGGGCTCGGCCTTGACGATGTAGCCGTCCAGGGCGCGCAGGTAGGACCAGAGGGCGTCCAGGGCAGCGTGGAAGTCGTTGGCGCGGGCCTTCTCCAGATACTCCGGGAAGACCTCCAGCAGCCGGGTCGCCATCTCCTGGTCCTGCTCATCCGGAAGCGCCGGAATGGGCACCAGGCCCCCGCGGTAGCGCTGGATCATGCTGAGGGTCCGCGAGGCCAGGTTGCCCAGCCCATTGGCCAGGTCGGCGTTGAGTCGGTCCATGAAGCCCTCGAAGGAGAAGCCACGGTCGTGGCCGACCTGCATCTCCCGCATGAAGAAGAAGCGCAGCGCATCGTTGCCGAAGCGCAGCAGGGTGTCCGGGCGGACCACATTGCCCTTGCTCTTGGACATCTTGTCGTCGCCCATGAGCCACCAGCCGTGGGCCAGGATGGTCTCGGGCAGGAACATGCCCGCGGACATGAGGAAGGCAGGCCAGTAGACCGCGTGGAAGCGGAGGATGTCCTTGCCCACCAGCTGCAGGTCCGGGGGCCAGCAGTTGGCCGGGCAGGCCGAGAGGTAGTTCAGCAGCGCATCGAACCACACGTAGATGACGTGCTTCTCGTCGCCGGGCACCGGGATGCCCCAGCTGATGCTGGTGCGGCTGATGGACAGATCCTGAAGGCCGCCTTCCACGAAGCGCTTGACCTCGTTGAAGCGGAAGTCTGGCTGCACGAAGCCGGGGTGCGCCTCAAAGTAGGCCAGCAGCCGGTCCTGATAGGCGCTGAGCCGGAAGAAGTAGGTCTCCTCCTCCAGCTCCACCAGCTGGTGGGCCAGCCCCTGGGCCTGGAGCTCCTTGGCCTGCATCTCCGTCACATAGGCCTCGTCACTGACCGAGTAGAGGCCCTTGTAGGTGGCCTTGTAGATATCGCCCTTGTCCAGCAGGCGCTGGAAGAGGCGCTGGACCTGCTCTTTGTGGTCCTGGTCCGTGGTGCGGATGAGGCGGAAGTGGGTCATGCCCATGCGCTGCCAGAGGTCCGTGTAGTTGGCCACGACCTCGTCCGCCAGCTGCTTGGGGGTGATGCCCCGGGCCGCCGCGGCCTTCTCCACCTTCTGCCCGTGCTCGTCGGTGCCTGTGAGGAAATAGACCTCTTCCCCGCGCATGCGGTGGAACCGGGCGACCACGTCCGCCAGCACCGTGGTGTAGGTGTGGCCGATGTGGGGCCGGTCGTTCACGTAGTAGATGGGGGTCGTAACGTAGAAGGGCTTGGACACATGAGCTCCGAGCCTTTCAGTCTACCGGGCCGGAGCCTGCTCCGCGAGGCCGCGCCCCCGACGCTTCCAGCAGGTGGCCACATGATCGTCCACCAGGCCCATGGACTGGAGGTAGGCGTACATGATGGTGGACCCCACGAAGGTGAAGCCGCGCTTCCGCAGGTCCCGGCTCAGGGCCTCGGCCTCCGGAGACACTGCGGGGATGTCCACCAGGGTCTCCGGGTGATTGACCTGGGTCCTGCCACCCACGAAGGGCCAGAGATAGGCGTCGAAGCTGCCGAACTCGGCCTGGATCGCCAGGAAGGCCCGGGCGTTCTTCCGGGCCCCGAACACCTTGAGCCGGTTCCGCACGATGCCCGGGTCCAGGAGGATCGCCTCCAGCTCGGCGTCCGTGAGCGCCGCCACCTGCTGGACATCGAAGCCGTGGAACGCCCTACGGTAGGCCTCGCGCTTCCGGAGAATGGTGATCCAGCTGAGGCCGGCCTGGGCCCCTTCCAGCACCAGCTTCTCGAAGAGCCGCCGGTCGTCGTGGACCGGAACGCCCCACTCCTCGTCGTGGTAGGCCACATAGGTCGCATCCGTCCCACACCACCCGCATCGAGTCAGGGTCATCTCCCCTCCTTCGCCTTTCCTAACGCAGAATCGGGCGGCCTAGCCGCCCGATTCTGCGCGGGGCGAATGCCCTGTTAGGCCTCAGTGACCGTAGCTTTGATGATTCGATCATCGCCCCGGATAGCCTTGACCACGGCGATGTCAGCCTCGCCCACGCACTGGCCGAAGACCGTGTGGACGCCATCCAGGTGCTGGACGTTGCGGCGGTCGCCGTTCACCACGAAGAACTGGCTGCCACCGGTATTTTTGCCGGCATGGGCCATGGAGAGGGCGCCCAGCTGGTGCTGGTGGGGGTTGCCCGCGGTCTCACAGGGGATCTTCCAGCCCGGGCCGCCGGTGCCGGGATGCCCGGAGGCGCCCGCGCGGCTGTTGGGGCAGCCGCCCTGGATCATGAAGTCCGGGATCACGCGGTGGAAGGCCAGGCCGTCGTAGAAGCCGGCCTCGATGAGCTTCACAAAGTTGGCCACGGTGCCCGGGGCCTCCTTGGAGAACAGCTCGATGTTGATGTCACCCTTGTCGGTCTGCAGCAGTGCTCGGGTCATGGTCCACCTCTCATGGTCAATCTCCCAGGATAGGATCCCCTGCCCCGGCCGTCAGCAGGAAGTTCCTGGGGAGGCCAGGACCTACTCCGCGAGAGGTTCCACGTGGTAGGGCACGGAAATGACGATGATCTTGGGCTTGCGCAACAGGGTTCCCTTAAGGCGCCAGGCCGTCTGGTTGTGCAGAACGTTCTCCAGCCAGTGGCCGGTCACGAACTCGGGCAGGATCACGGTGAGGGTGTATTCTGGCTCGACCATGCGCATGCGATCCAGCTCCTGCACGATGGGCTCGACGACCTTGCGGAAGGGGCTGCGCAGTGAGCGGAGGGGAATGCCCTCGCAATACCGGGGCCAGTCCGCCCGCAGCTTTTCCAGGGCAGCGCTGTCCCGGCCGTGTTCATCCGGAAAGTCAATGGTCAGGGCCTCCACCTCGCCGTGCTCGGCGATCACCTTGGCGTAGTTGAGGGCCTGCACCACCCCCGCGTGGATGCCGGACACCAGCACCACGACGCGGTTCCGGCGGGGGCCGAAGTAGTCCACCCGGCTGGCGGCGAGGAGGGATTTGATGCGGATGTAGTGTCGGTGGATGGAGAAGAAGGTCACCACCATGACCGGCACGAGCACGATGACGATCCAGGCGCCGTGGGCAAAGCGCGTCACGGCGATGACCAGCATGACGATCAGGGTCGTCACGGCGCCGATGCCATTGACCGCGGCCTTCAGCTGCCAGCTCTTGCCCTTGAGGCGGAACCAGCGCAGGACCATGCCGCTCTGGCTGATGGTGAAGCCTAGGAAGACCCCCACGGCGTAGAGGGGCAGCAGGTGGTCCTCCTTCGCCCCGAAGAGCAGGACGAGGATACCCGCTGCCAGGGAGAGAATGAAGATGCCGTTGGAGAACACCAGCCGATCCCCCTGGCTGGTGAACTGCCGGGGCAAGAAGCCGTCCCGGGCGTGCAGGGCCGCCAGTCGGGGGAAGTCCGCGTAGGCCGTGTTGGCAGCCAGGGCCAGGATGGCCATGGTGAAGCCCATGCTGGTGAGGTAGATGAACTTCGGCAGGCCGTGTTCGGCACCACCCAGGATGATGCGGGTCATCTGCGACAACAGAGTCTCCGGCGCGTCCGGCATGTAGGTCAGGCCGTAGTGGTTGGTCAGGTAGGTGATGCCGAGGAACATGGTGCCCAGCAACACCACCATCCAAGTCATGGTCTTGGAGGCATTGTGTGAGACCGGTTCCTTGAAGGCCGTGACGCCATTGCTGATGGCCTCCACCCCGGTCAGGGCCGTACAGCCGGCGCTGTAGGCCCGGGCCAGCAGCCAGAGGGCGGCCAGCTTCGAGGTGCCCTCCATGTGGACTGGTGCGGCGTGGGCGACGATCACCTCGTGCCCCGTGGCGACGTTCCAGAAGCCCTTGGCCAGGAGGCCCAGGATGCAGATCACGAAGCCGTAGGTGGGCAGGCTGAAGATCAGCCCGCTCTCCTTCACGCCCCGGAGGTTCATGAGGCCGATGAACCCGATGATGGCCTCGGCGAGGAGAACGCGGTGGGCCTCCAGCCCTGGGAAGGCGGAGACGATGGCGGAGACGCCGGCTGACACGGACACGGCCACAGTCAGGATGTAGTCGATGAGCAGTGAGGCCCCTGCGGTCTGGGCCGCCACCTCGCCCAAGTTGTCCTTGGCCACCAGGTAGGCGCCGCCCCCGCTGGGGTAGGCGTGGATGGTCTGCCGGTAGCTCACATTCAGCACCAGCAGCAGGCCTACAATGCCGATGGCCACCCACCAGGACCAGCCCAGGACCCCGGCACCGAAGATCGCGATGGCCGCCGTGAGAGGCGCCATGATCTCCTGGGTGCCGTAGGCCACGGACGACAGCGCGTCAGAGCTGAACACCGCCAGGGCGATGGGGTTGCTGATCCGGGTCTCGTGGCTCTCCTCGCTGGCGAGGCGGCGGCCAAGGAGGAGGGTGCGGAAGTTGGGCATGGGGTGGGCTTCCTGAGTGAGGGGTCTTGCACCCGTCCCAGACCCTCCAGTCATCTATTCACTGGAGCCAGGGCGGCCCCAAAGCATGCTCAGAAGAGGCGTTAAGACGCCGTTAGGATTCACGACCGCGCGGTTCAGGCCCACTCGATTGGCCTCAGCTGCGCTAGGCTGGCCCCGTGCCTGAACAACGTCGGACCCATCCAAATTCGCACTCCCCGCTGGTATCGGAAGCCCCTCCCCGCGCCGCGAGGCTGAAGATCTTCTTCGGCGCCGCACCGGGGGTCGGGAAGACCTTTGCCATGCTCACGGAGGCCAAGGCCCGCAGGGCCGGAGGCCTTGACCTGGTGGTCGGCGCGGTGGACACCCACGGCCAGCCCGAAACCGCCGCCCTGGCCGAAGGAATGGAGATCCTGCCTTCTCGGTCCCTGCCCTCCATGGGCGAGTTCCTGCCTGAGTTCGATCTGACCGCGGCCCTGGCCAGGCATCCGGGCCTGATCCTTCTTGACGACCTGGCCCATGTCAATGTGCGGGGTTCCAGCCACTCCCGACGCTGGCAGGATGTGCTGGAACTGCTGGATGCGGGCATCGATGTCTACACCACGCTGAACGTCCAACACCTGGAGAGCCTGAAGGACGTGGTCACCCAGATCACGAGTCTCGTGGTGCGGGATACCGTGCCCGACACAGTCCTGGAGCGCGCCGATGAGGTGGAGCTCGTAGACCTGGCGCCGGATGACCTGCTCGTGCGCCTGAAAGAGGGCAAAGTCCACTTCCCGGACAGCATCCGCCACGCCCACGGCCAATTCTTCCGCAAAGGGAACCTGCTCGCCCTGCGGGAACTGGCGCTCCGCCATACGGCTGAGAACGTAGATGCCCAGATGCGCCGCTACATGGCCTCGGCGGGCATCCAGAAGACCTGGGCCGCGGGCGATCGGCTGCTGGTGTGCGTGACCGCGGATGCCCTCTCGGAACGGCTCATCCGCGCTACCCGCCGCATGGCCGGCGCCCTCGGCGCACCCTGGATCGCGCTCTACGTCGAGGCTCCCCGGCACCTCAAGTTCAGCGAGTCCGAGATGAGCAGGGTGGAGGAGAACCTGCGCCTGACGGAGACGCTAGGCGGCGAGACCGCGGTGATCGAGGGCGGCGACCGCACCGACGAGGACATCCTGGCCTTTGCGCAGAGCCGCAACATCACCAAGATCGTGGTGGGCAAGCCCTCGCGCCCCAGGTGGCTGGACTTCTTCGTGGGCTCGCCGGTTGACGACCTCATCCGCCACAGTGGGGATATCGACATCTACGTCATCACCGGCGGCAGCGCGGAGGTGGCCCCGCCCCTCAACCTCAGGTCCCGCATCACCAGCCCCCTGCGGAACTACCTGCTCAGCGTGCTCACCGTGGCGCTTGCAACGGGCGTGGCAGCTCTGGCCTTTCGCCGCTCAGAACTGGCCGACATCGTCATGATCTACCTACTGGGCATTCTCATCGTCGCCACCCGCTTCGGCCGAGGCCCTTCCCTGCTGGCCTCCCTCCTCAGCGTCGCCGCCTTCGACTTCATCTTCGTGCCCCCTTACTTCACTTTCGCCGTCGCAGACTTCCGCCATGTCGGCACCTTCTCGGTGATGCTCCTGGTGGGAGTGGTCATCGGCAACCTCACCGAGCGCATTCGGGCCCAGGCCCGCCTGGCCCGAGCCCGCGAGCAGCGCAGCCAGGCCCTCTTCCTCCTGGGCCAGGAGCTGGCCCGAAGCTCCGGTACCTCGGCCCTGGCGGCTTCCGCCATTCAGAACGTGGCCAGCCGCTTCCACAGCCGAGCGGTGGTGCTGCTGCCGGACGCCACCGGCCGCCTGACAGCGCCAAGCCACCCGCAGGCGTTCCTCCTGGATGAGCGGGAGCAGGCGGTGGCCAAGTGGGTCTTTGAGCACGGCGAACCAGCGGGCCTGGGTACGCTCACCCTCCCGGAAGCCCGTGCGACCTATCTGCCCCTCAAAGGCGTCCGGGGAAACCTGGGGATCCTGGGCATGCTTCCGGACGACATCCCCACATGGTCGGAGCCGGACCAGCGGCAGCTGCTGGAAGCCTTCGCCAGCCAGACAGCCTTGGCCCTGGAGCGTTCCTTGCTGGCGGAACAGGGCGCCGTGGACCGCCGCCGGGCCGACGAGGAACGCCTCCGGAATGCCCTGCTGAGCTCGGTCTCCCACGACCTGCGGACACCGCTGGGGGTCATCACGGGCGCCGTGAGCACCGCTCTAGAAACGCCCGACCTCAGCGAGGCGGTGCGCAGTGACCTCCTGACCTCCGCCCTGGAAGAGGCCCAGCGCCTGCAGCGTCTCGTGAGCAACCTGCTGGACATCACGCGGCTCGAGGCCGGCACCCTGGACCTGCGCACCGAGTGGATGCCCGTGGAGGAAGTGGTGGGTGCTGTCTTGAACCGCCGCGAGCTTGGGGCCGCCGCCGCCCGAGTGCGTACACAACTACCCGAGGATCTTCCCCTGGTAGCCATGGACGCCGTCCTGATGGAGCAGGTCATGGTGAACCTCCTCGAGAACGCCCTCAAGTATTCGCCGCCCGGCTCCCCGGTGGAAATCAAGGCCTGGGCCGCCTGGAAATCGCTCACCCTCTCGGTGACCGATCAGGGGCCGGGCATTGCGCCCGGCGAAGAGGACCGGATCTTCGAGAAGCTTACTCGGGGCGAGGCAGGCACCAGCCGACCCGGCGCGGGGCTGGGCTTGGCCATCTGCAAAGGCATCGTCACCGCTCACGGCGGGCAGATCCAGGCCGTGAGTCGCCCCCAGGGAGGAGCCCAGTTCCTGGTCAGCCTACCTCTGGGTACGGCCCCGGCCATTCCCAAGGAGGGCCCATGACCAGCGCGCCGGTCCATGTCCTGCTCGTGGAAGACGAGCCACAGATGCGCCGCTTCTTGCGGGTAGCCCTGGAGGGCGGTGGCTATCGGTACCTGGAGGCTGGCACGGGTCAGGAGGGACTGGCCCTGGCCGTACAGCACAGGCCCGACGTGATCCTGCTCGACCTGGGCCTGCCGGACATGGACGGGCTTGAGCTCATGACCCGCCTCCGCGCCTGGAGCCAGACGCCGGTGATCGTGATCTCAGCACGGGGGCAGGAGACCGACAAGATCGGGGCCCTGGACGTGGGTGCGGACGACTACCTCACCAAGCCCTTCGGCACCGGCGAACTCCTGGCCCGCATCCGGGTGGCGCTCCGCCACGCCGATCCCGGTGCCGCGGAGGAACCCGTCTTCAGGTTGGGCCGCTGGCAGGTCGACCTGACCAAGCGCCAGGTGGTGGTGGCGGGCCAGGAGGTACACCTGACGCCCCTCGAATACGGGCTGTTCACCACCCTGATCCGCCACGCGGGCAAGGTCGTCACCCAGAGGCAGCTGCTCAAGGAGGTCTGGGGCGGCGTGGCGGGGGCACAACCCCTCTACCTCCGCGTCTACATGGCCCAGCTCCGGCACAAGCTCGAAGAGGATCCCTCCCGTCCCCGCTACCTGCAGACCGAGCCCGGCATCGGCTACCGGCTGCGGCTGGAAGACTAGCCGACCGGGTGCGGGCTGCAGGAGAGGACGCCGCTTACAGGTGCTTGTGGGCCCCGTCGCACATGGGCTTTTTGCCACTGTGCTTGCAGGCGCAGAACCACTTTTCGCCGGTCACCTCGGGCGTGTAGGCCTGGGGCACGAAGGTGCTGCCCTTGTGGGCGCCATCGCACATGGGCTGGTTCTTGCTGTTACCGCAGGTGCACCAGTAGTAGGTCTTCCCGGCTTCGACGGCGACCTTGATAGGTGCTTTCTGGGGGACGTTGGGTGTGGCGTCGGACATGGCTTGCTCCTGAGTGGGAGGTTCCAAGGCAGCAAGAACAACCCGCTAGGGATTGCCCCCACGTGCTGAAATTCTACTGCGCAAACATAGGCTCGTCTGAAAGTAACCTCCAAGACAAAGCCAGCTTTTCAGCGGATCATGAAGCCCCCCCGGGATCGCTGTGGTGCCACGAGGAGCTGGAAATGAAGGTGATTGGCATCGTCGGCTGGAGCGGCAGCGGGAAGACCAGCCTGGTGGTCCAGGTCCTGCCGATCCTGAAGGAGCGTGGGCTCAGGGTCTCGACCATGAAGCATGCCCATCATCGTTTCGACGTGGACAAGCCAGGCAAGGACTCCTTCCAGCACCGGGAGGCCGGGGCTTCGGAAGTCCTCGTGGTCACCTCCTCCCGCTGGGTCCTGATGCACGAATCCCGGGAGGAGCCCGAGCCCAGCATCGAGTCCCTGATTGAGCGAATGACGCCCGTGGACCTGCTGCTCATCGAGGGCTTCAAGACCCATCACCACCCCAAGATCGAGATTTATCGGCAAACCGAAGGCAAGCCCCTGCTCTGCACGGTTGATCTCGAGATCGTCGCTGTGGCCAGTGACCGTCCCCTGCCACCCCTGACCATCCCGCAACTGGACCTGAACGATCCCAGAGCCATCGCCGAATTCATCCTGGTCCACACTGGGTTGAGCCCCCTTGGGGGAAGGGCCTAAGGCACCTGCCCTGGCCCTCCACGGAGACATCCCTGAATGGTCATCTAACCTTGGACGGTGTCTCTCGAAGGGGCCATTGTGGAGCAACCACTCTTCTAATACACTGATTCATGTAATAGACAATTGGTAGCCATGACGTGTCCGCTCAAAACAGATCCTGAACAGCGCCCCCTGCTTGGCTTGGCCGAGGCGGGAGAGCTGGCTGGGCTGTTCGAGGTGCTGGCTTCCGCTACGCGGGTGCGCCTGCTGCACGCACTGATGACCATGGACGATCCCTGCATGTCCGACCTGGCTGCTGCCGTCGAGATGAAGGCGCAGGCCGTGTCCAACCAGCTGCGCAAACTGGTGGACCTCGGTGTCCTTGATACGTGTCGGCACGGCAACCACATCCACTATCGCATCGTGGAACCCTGCGTGACGAACCTCCTCCACCAGGGCCTCTGCATCAACGAGGATCAGGTGCTTCGGAAGGTGGGCTACTCATGAGGCGCTGGATCGCCATCCTGCTCCTCTGCCTGGCTGGCGCCTACTTGAGTGCAGCCGGGGTGGATGAGTGCGCCACTTCGCCGGACGAGGCCTGTGCGCCCATCTGCCACCTGCTCTGCTCAGACGGCTGCGCGACGGTCCCTGTACCTGAGCCACCGGTGGCACCCAGCCCTGACCCCCTGCCCAGGACTGCGTTCAAGGTGAGCCCGCCTTCCCGGCCGCTCCTCCGCACGGTGGAGCCAGAAATCACCCCGCCTCGGGGATAGGACGGAATCCATTCCTGGATCCCGCCGGGCGCAGCTTTGCCCGAACAACCGCCTATTCCGAGGAAACCCATGCGTCGTCTCCTGATCGGGGCCCTGCCCTGTCTCTTGCTGGCTCAAGCTCCCGCCAGTCCACCTTTATCCCCAGGCCTCACCTTCGAGAGCATCCTCAGCCATGCGAAGCCCGGCCTTGAGCGGCTCAGGCTGGCGGTCTGGCTGGCCGAGCGGAACCGCGAAGTGGCTGGCAGTGGGGGTTTCCTGCGGGAAGGGCCGACCTTTGGGGTGACGGCTGGCCCCCGTCGGTCGGTGGGCCTACCCGGCACCTCGGACCAATCCGCGGACGTGGATCTGCCCCTCTTCCTGTCACCGGGCACCCGAAGCAGTCTGGTGCGCGCCCTCGACCAGGCCGATCCCCTGCTGCGGGAGGCTGCCCGCCGCGAGAGCCTTCTGCGCCTGCGCCAGGCCTACCTGGACGCCTGGCTGGAGCAGCAGGTCACGCAGCTGCGGCAGCAGGACCTCCAGACCGTGGAGGTGTGGCTGAACGCAGCGCAGGTCCGGCTGGAGTCCGGCGCCGACCCGGCCTTTCAGGTCGCACTGGTGGAAGGCGAGATCCTCAAGGCCCAGATGGAGCTTGCAGACAGTCGACGCCGAGATTCAACGGCCTGGACCACGCTGCGCAGTCAGACCGACCTCCCAGAGCGTCCCGTCCCACTGGCAGAACCCGAGGCCCTGCCTACTCAGGATCCATCTGGGCTTTTCACACGTTACCAAGCGGCTCCCCTCCGCCGCGCCATGGCGGCGCGTCTCGAGGTGGAGCGCGAGAACCTCCGCCACCGGGAAGCCCTTGGCCTCAGCCGCTGGTCCCTGCGGGGCTCCTACGCCAAGGAAGGCGAGGATCGCATCGCCAAGGTTGGGATGGCCTATCGCTTCAGCCGCCCTGGTGAGGCGTCCGCCCTTCGGCGCGAGACCGAAGCCGGATTGGCCAGCCTCCAGCGCGAGCTTCAGATCGCCCTGGCCGAGCTGGATGGCCGGTTTCAGTCAGCGCTTGAGCGCCTCCAGCTTCTCGGCGGCATGGCCCCAAGGCGGTCCTTCCAACCGGCCATCCAGGCCGTGGGACTGCGTCTCCAATCCGGGCGGGAGCGTCCCTCCGATGCGATGCCCATCCGGCGCCAGCTGCTGGAGGCCGAGGTTGCGGGGCTTCGACGACAGCATGCGCAGCACCTCATCCAGGCCGAACTGCAGGCGCTCACCGAAGGAGTCACCCCATGAAAGTTCTGACCACGCTAACCCTGCTGACCCTTCTGCTGGTTGGCGGGGGCTGCGGCAGAGAAAAGGCTGCGACAACGACCACCGAAGGGCATGAAGGCCATGAGAGTCATGGCTCAGCGAACGGCGCGTCGTCCAAGGTCCCTCTGAAGGAAATTCGGGGCCTGCGGCTCATGCAGGTACCGGAGTCTCGTCGCGAGGGAGCCTGGTATCCAGCGGAGGCCACCGGCGATGAAGGTGCCCAGGTCATTCTCTCTGCGCCGGTCAGGGGCATCGTGTCGGGACTGCTGGCCTCACCCGGACGCCCCGTTGCGCCAGGCGCTGCTCTGGCGGTGGTCCAGAGTCCGGAGCTCGCCCGCCTCAAGGCCGACTGGATCTCCTCCAAGGCCAAGCTCGAGCGGGCCGAGTCCGAAGCGGCCCGGGACGTGAAGCTCTACGAGGCCCAGGCAGGAAGTCGCCGGGAGCTGGAGGCTTCTCGTAGCGAGGTCGCCTCCGCCCGGGCCGATGAGGAGGCCAGCCGACTGGCCCTGGAGGCACGGGGGTTGCGGCCTGATCAGGCGGGGGCCACCTTCACGCTCAGAGCCCCGAAGGCCGGGGTCGTGGGGACCTGGAAGGTGCAGGTCGGCCAGGGCATCGAAGCAGGCCAGGAGCTGGGAACTTTCCAGGCCGCCTTCGCCGCCCTGGCCAAGGTGGAGCTCCCCCTCCCCGTGCCAGAAGCCTGGACGCCGGGGACGGTCACCAAGGTCCGTTCCAGCGGCGGCCATGCCTGGCAAGGGCGCCTTGAGAGCGCCCCCATGGCCCTCTCCCTGGACACACGCCGGCTCAACTACCGTCTGCGCCTCTCCGGTGCTGCGCTGCCCATGGCTGGCACCCCGCTGGAAGTGTACGTCCCGCTGGCCCAGGGTGTGAGTCTTCCACAGAGTGCCCTCCAACAGATGGAAGGCGTCTGGGGTGTGTTTGTCGGGGAAGGCGACTTTGCTGTCTTCCGTCCGGTGAAACGGGGCGTCGAGCTGGGCACCGAGGTGCTGGTCCTCGAAGGTGTGAAGCCGGGCGAGACCGTGGTCGCCGAAGGCGCCTACCTGCTGAAGGCCCTCCAGCAGAAGCGCTCTGAGCCCGCCGAAGGGGGTGGTCATGGGCACTGAACAAACCCAACACCGGTCCCTGGTCCGCCGCTGGTTTGACTGGATCCTCCCCCGGCGTGGCTGGGTGTTCGCGCTATCCATCGTGTGGGCAGTTGCCGGCGTCCTGGCCTTCTTCAACCTGAAGCGGGACCTCTTTCCGGACATGAGCCTGCCCGTGCTGTCAGTGCTCATCCAGAGCCCCGGGCGATCGACCACGGAGCTCGAGCTGTCCGTGGCGCAGCCCACTGAGCAGGCCCTGGGGGGCATGCCTGGCGTGCGCCGGGTCACCTCTCAAGTCCTGCCGGAGCTGCTCCAGGTGGTCGTCACCTTTGAGAGCGGCACTGATCCCTGGCGGGCACGGCAGCTGGTGGCCGAGCGCCTGGGTACGGTGGCGGGTGGCTTCCCGGCGGGTACCCGCCCTCCCCTCCTGTCCAGTGCCTCGGGGCGACTCCAGGAGCTCATGGAGGTGGTCCTGGAGGGAGAGAAGATCGATCCTCTGAAGCTGCGTGACCACGCTGAGCAGGTTCTGGTCCCACGCCTCCAGGCTGTGGCGGGCGTGGCGCGGGTGGAGCGCCTGGGGGGCCAGGAGCGGTCCCTGAGCATCATGCTCATCCCGGAACGCATGCGCACCCTGGGGATCGGGTTGGATCGCGTCATGACCTCGCTGGAAGAGAGCCATCAGGACCTTGCGGCTGGGGTCCTGGAGATCCAGGACAAGGGCTGGTTCATCACTGTGGGCAACTTGGCGGCGACCTCCGAGGAAATTCGGCGCCTCCCCGTGCAGGGGCCAAAGGGCTTCGTCACCCTGGGGGAAGTGGCCGAGGTCCGCGAGGCTCCGGCTTTTCGCCGCGGCTTGGCCCGGCACGACGGGCACGAGGACGTCAGCCTGCGCATCGTCAAGCAGCCCACCGCGGCCTCACTGGAGGTGGCCGAAGGGGTTCGTGCGGCCATCGGGCAGCTGCGGCAGGAACTCCCCAAGGGCATGCTCCTGGAGGTGATCTACGACCAGGGACGCCTCGTCACCAAGGCTCTGAACGGCGTGACCCTGGCGCTGCTTCTGGGCGGGCTGCTCGTGGCTGTGGTGCTGGTGGTATTGCTGGGCAGCCTCCGCGGAGCTCTGCTCGTGCTGACGGTGCTACCTCTCGCCACCTTCGGCGCAGCCATTCCCCTCTACCTCGCTGGACTTGGGCTGAACGCCATGACCCTGGGGGGCCTGGCCATTGCCGTAGGGCTGCTGGTGGACGCCGCCGTAATCATGGTGGAGAACCTGGCCCATCGTTTGCACTACCATCAAGATCAGATAGAGCCCCGGCGCGTGGCCCTGACGCGTGCCTCCGCCGAGGTGGCTGGGCCGATCCTCACGGCTGTGCTGGTAATCCTGGCGGTCTTCATTCCCCTGCTGTCCATGGGCGGGGTAGCCGGGAAGCTCTATGCGCCACTAGGCGTGGCCGTGGCCTCTGCCATGACCATCAGCCTCATCCTCAGCTTCACCCTGGTTCCAGCCTTGGTGGATCGCTTCCTGCCACCGGGGATCAGCCTGGAGGAACCGAAGCTAGTCGTGGCCATCAAGGCTGTCTACCGCCCGGCGCTGGACTGGGCCATGGGGCATGGCCCGCTGGTGATGGGGCTCGCGTTTGCAGTGACCCTCCCCAGCATCTGGTTGGCGCTGCGGCTCGGCTCCAACTTCCTGCCGGCCCTGGATGAGGGCGCCTACATGCTGCTGTCCAAGCTGCCAGCGGAGTCCAGTCTCGATGCGGTAGACCAGGCGAACCTGCAGTTGGATGAGCGGCTGAAGGTCATTCCCGGCGTGCATGCGGTCTACCGCCGAAGCGGCCGGGCCGAAGTGACGGAGGACCCCTGCCCCATCACCGACAGCGAGATCATGGTGATTCTCGAACCTGACGCCCAGGAGAAGATGGTCGCCAAGCAGCTGCTGGCGGTGGCCGAGGCCATGCCGTTCCCCGTGGAGGTGAACACCCCCATGCAGGAACGCATTGCCGAAGGCATCGGCGGGACGCCTGCCGACATCCAGGTGAAGCTCTTCAACCGGGACCTGATGGCCCTTCAGAAGGCGATACCAGAGCTGCAGGAACGCCTGGAGAAAGTGCCGGGGGTAAGAAGTGTCTCGCCCGATACCCCGGCCCCGATGCCGCGCTGGCGGGTGGTCCCCGATGAGGAGGCGCTGCGCCGCCTGGAAGTGCCGCGGATGCTCGTCTCTCGAACCCTGCGCGCCGCCCTTCAGGGCCTGCCGTCCGAGGCCCGCTATGACGGCCCCCAGCGCATCGAGCGGGTGGTCCACTACCCCAACGATGGCCAGGTGAGCCCCCAGACCCTCAAGAACACGCCCCTGGTGCTAGACGATGGCCGGGTCATCTCGCTGGGCCAGGTGGTGGTCTTTCAGGAGGCCCAGACCCCGACCCTGATCCGCCGGGAAGGCGGTCAGCGGCGAATTGGGCTGAATGTCCGCACGGACGGTGACCTGGGCAGCACTGCCCAGCGGATCGAGGCGGCCCTGTCCAAGGCGAAGCTTCCGGGAGGAACCTTCGTCGCCCTGGGGGGGAAGATCGAAGAGGCCCGCGAGACCCAGCGCCGCCTCTGGATAGCCATCGCTGCGGCCATGGCGCTGGTGGTCGCGCTGCTCTACCTGGCCTTGAAGCAGTGGCGCGAAGTCTTCGTGGTGCTGGCGACCCTGCCCAATGCCTTTGCCGGAGCCCTGTTTGCCCTCTGGCTGTCGGGGGAGACCTGGAACATCAGCTCCATCGTCGGCCTCATCGGCCTCTTTGGTGTGGCCGTGCAGAACAGTCTGGTGCTGATCACCCAGGCAAAGGGCCTCCGAGCAACGGGAATACCCTTCCAGGAGGCCCTGCGTGAGGCCAGCCTGGGCCGGGTCCGCCCCAAGCTGATGACCGCTGGGGCCGCCATTCTCGGACTACTGCCCATGCTCTTTGGCTTCGGGGGGTCGGAGCTGGAACGTCCGCTGGCCGTGGCCATGGTCGGGGGACTCGTGACCAGCACCCTTTTCACACTGCTGGCCTTGCCAAGCTTCTACGCTTGGGTGGCAACAGTCACAGGCACGCTGTCACGCTTTGGGAACCGAACCAGAGACATCACCATCGATTCACAGGATCATGGTTCCCATGGATAGGACCACACTCGACCTAGCGGAGGCCCATCAAACCGCAGCGCATGGAGACCACGCTCTGCCACGCCAGACTCTTCGCCGTTCAGACGCAACAAATAGGCTCGCGACCGGGCACACCCTCCTTGAGACACAATGAACAGGTCTAGTTATTTCAATCAATTCAAAGAACTCTTGGACATGATTAAGTTCGAGCACACCGTGTTTGCGCTGCCCTTCGCGCTGCTCGGCGCGCTGGGCGCGGCGCAGGGCCTGCCGCCCCTGCGCACGGGGCTTTGGATCCTGGCGGCCATGGTGGGGGCCCGCACGTCAGCCATGACCTTCAACCGCCTGGTGGACGTGGACCTGGATGCGGAGAACCCGCGCACTGCCACCCGTGCCCTCCCTGCGGGCCGGGTCTCGAGGCTGGGCGCCATGCTGCTCCTGGGTGCGGGCGTCGTGCTCTTCGGTCTCTCTGCGGGCGCCCTGGGTCCGCTCCCCTGGGCGCTCTCGCCGCTGGCCCTGGTCATCATCCTCGGATACTCCCTCTGCAAGCGCTTCACGGCTTGGGCCCATGTGGTACTTGGGCTGTCTCTCGCGGGCGCGCCGCTGGGCGCCTGGATCGCCGTGGCGGGCCACATCGAGGCTCCGGCCCTGTGGCTGTCCGGGGGCGTCCTGGCCTGGACCGCAGGGTTCGACATCATCTATGCCCTGCAGGACGAGGGCTTCGACCGGGACCGCGGGCTCCATTCGATTCCCTCGAAGCTCGGGGTGCATCGGTCGCTGCTGCTCTCCCGGTTCTTCCACCTGGTGGCCCTCGCCTGCTGGGCCACCTTCAACCACCTAATGGGCGGACACCTCTGGCCCTGGGCAGCCTGGGCCACGGTGGTGGTCATGCTGGGTCGGGAGCAGTGGCTGGTGCGCAGCGGCGACCTCTCGCGCATCGACCAGGCCTTCTTCACCCTCAATAGCCTGGTGGGGCTCGTGTTCTTCTTGGGGCACGCCATGGAATTCGTGTTGGCCAGGACGCTTCAGGCCGGGATCTAGTTTTCGTCAAGACTTCAGCAATCGCCACTCCTGGACGTCCCAGGTATGCTGGAGGGCCATGCCTACGCCCAAACCCGCCAGCCGCCGAGCCCTGCGTCTCAGCCGCCCTGATTCCATGCGCTGGCTCACAGTCATGGTCGTGTTCAGCCATCGCACCTTCCGCTGGTCCCTGACCCGCCGCAAGATGCTCTGGGCCATCGGTCTGGTGCTGGGCTTTTGGGCCCTGGCCATGATCGGCTCGGGCTACGGTTTCTGGGCGACCAAGAAGATCATGAGCTTCGGCCGCCTCCAGAAGGAGACCCAGGAGCAGCAGGATCAGCTGCGCTCTTCGCTGGATCAGGCCCAGGCCCTGGAGAACGAGGTGACGGCCCTCCGCAAGCAGCACACGGAGCTCATGCGGCTGCTGGACCCCAAGGCTCCCGCCGGCTCGGCCCTGCCCGCCCCACCGGGCCAGCCCTCCTCGGCCCCGGTGCCCCCGGGCACCCAGGAGAAGCTCTCCCGGCTCCGCCAGGACCTCGACTACACCGCCAAGCAGGCTGCCGTGGTGCGGGCCCGCATGGAACCTGTCATTCACGCCTGGTCCCACACGCCGTCGATCCCCCCCACCGCGGGCTACCTCAGCTCCGGCTTCGGCGTGCGCCTCAGCCCCTTCATGCGGAAGAACGAATCCGATGACGGCCTCCTCGGCTATCACTCAGGCATCGACATCAGCAACACCCTTGATACCCCCGTGCAGGTCACGGCGGACGGAGAGGTGGTGGAGGCCGGCTGGATGGACCGCTACGGCTGGGGCGCCCGGGTGCGCCACTCCGCAGAGCAGGAGACGCTCTACGCCCACCTGAACCACCTCAACGTGGTTCTGGGCCAGCGGCTCTCACGCGGTGACATTCTCGGGACCATGGGCCGCTCCGGCAACGCCACCGGTGTCCATCTGCACTACGAAGTCCGCCGGAACGGTCAGCCCGTGAATCCTCAGCCCTACCTCCGCCTCCAGCGCCAGTGGCTCCAGGCCATCCGCAAATCCTGATCGAAGGAGTGCCCCATGGGTTTCTTCAACAGCAAGCCCAAGCCTGAACCGGCCCCCGCCATCCACTCCCTCCTCGGCAAGGACGTGCTCCTCCGAGGGGAGATCCACACCGGCGGCCGCAGCTTCCGCATCGAGGGCACCGTGGAAGGCACCATCCACTCGGTCGGGGAGGTCTCCATCGCCCCCGGCGGACTGGTGACCGGCACCATCCTGGCCAAGCATCTGGTGGTCACTGGGCGCGCCATCGGCGTCATGAAGATCTCAGACTGCCTCGAGATCCACGGCACCGGATACGTGGAGGGTGAAGTCGAGGTCGGTTCCCTCGTGGTGGACGAAGGCGGCACCCTGCAGGGCGTCTGCGTGCGCCGGGACCGCTCCGGCGCCCACGAAGCCCTCGCCGCGGGCACACTGCCCAGTCTGGACACCAGCGGGATTGGAACGCCCGGCAAGCTTCTCTAACGGAAGAGCGGGCCGGGATCAGTCTTGACGCCCAGGTAGGCGTAGGCCGCGTCCGTGGCCTTGCGGCCCTGGGGCGTGCGATCCAGGAAGCCCACCTGCATGAGGTAGGGCTCCACCAGGTCCTCCAGGGCGCCTTCGTCCTCACCCAGGGCCGCGGCCAGGGTGCGCAGGCCCACGGGTCCACCCCGGTGCTTGTGGCAGAGGGCATAGAGGTAGTCCCGGTCGAGGCCGTCCAGGCCCAGGTCGTCGACCTCGTGCAGCTTTAGGCAGGCCTCGGCGGACTCGATGGTGATGGTGCCGTCGCCCTTCACTTCGGCGTAGTCCCGGCAGCGCCGCAGCAGGCGGTTGCAGATGCGCGGCGTCCCGCGGCTGCGCCGGGCGATGGCCTCGGAACCCGACTCCGAGAGGTGGATGCCCAGCAGCTCCGCTGAGCGTCGGCCGATGATGGCCAGGTCCGACCGGGTGTAGAACTCCAGCCGGTGGACCATGCCGAAGCGATCGTGGAGCGGCTTGGAGATCAGGCCGGCCCGGGTCGTGGCGCCCACCAGGGTGAAGGGCCGCAGGTCCACCTTCAGTGTCTGGGCGCTGGGACCCTGGCCGATGAGGATGTCCAGCTTCCGATCTTCCATGGCCGAGTAGAGCAGCTCCTCGATGGGCGCCGAGAGCCGGTGGATCTCGTCGATGAACAGGAACTCGCCCGCCTCCAGGTTGGTGAGGATGGCCGCGAGGTCACCTTTCTTCTCCAGGGCCGGAGCCTGGATCACCTTGCAGGGCGCGCCCATCTCGTTGGCGAGGACGTGGGCCAGGGTGGTCTTGCCCAATCCCGGAGGACCGAACAGAAGCACGTGGTCCAGCACCTCGCCCCGCTGGCTGGCGGCCTGGAGAGCGATCTCCAGCCGGGCCTTCACCTTGGCCTGGCCGATATATTCCTGAAGCCGCTGCGGCCTGAGGGAATATTCGGCGGGATCCTCGGTGTCGGTGGTGGGATCTAGGTCGGGGTGTCGGTGCATGACTACTATTCCCGCACGGGACTTCCACTTGTGTCCAGCCAGTGGACGGATAATCTTGGTTCACGCCTGACAATCCCCGCCTCTGTATCTCTGTCCACCCGAGACCTGCTGTGCACCAGCGCTACCAGCTCCTGATTCGCGACCGCCACGGGTTCGAACGCACCGTGCCGGTCTCCCGCTCCATCACCCTGGGGCGCCAGAGCCTCTGCGATGTGGTGCTCTCGGACAGCATGATCAGCCGCGCCCACCTCCGGCTCGACCTGCAAGGGGAGACCTGGTGGGCCGAGGACCTCGGCACGACCCACGGCAGCACCTGCGGCGACCAGCAGCTGGGCCGCATCGTCTGGACGCCCGGAACCCCGCTGCGTCTGGCTGACGGCGCCTATACCATCACCCTGCTCTGCTCGGATCAGAGCAGCTCGGAGCTGCACCTGCAGGCCATCCTGGAGACGGCCCAGCTCCTGGCGGAGGAAGTGGACCTGGAAGACCTCCTGGAACAGTCCCTGGACAAGCTGCTGGCCATCTCGGGCACGGACCGGGGCTTCCTGATGCTGCTCGAGGACGGGGAGCTCACCCCCCGGGTGCAGCGGAACCTGGGCCAGGAGCTGGAAGGCAGCATCCACTTGTCCCTGTCCAGCGTCCGCAAGGTCTTCGAGACCGGCGAGCCCGTCTGGATCCTCAATGTCTCCGAGAACGACCTCCTGCAGAACCAGCACTCTATCCAGCGGCTCGAGCTGAAGACCATCCTCTGCCTGCCCCTGCTGCTCCAGGGACGGCGTCTGGGTGTGGTTTACCTCGACAGCCGGAGACCCATCACCGAGCCCCCTGACCGCGAGACCTTCGAGGCCATCGTGGCCCTCTGCGCCATTGCCATCGAACGGACCCGCCTCTCCGAAGAGAACCTGCGGAGCCACGTGCTGGCCACCGTTGGCCAGGTCGCGAGCTCCATCGTGCATGACTTCAAGAACGGCCTGTTTGTGCTGCGAGGCCACGCCGACCTGCTGGAGCTCTCCACGGAGGACCCAAAGGTCCGGCACCACTCTGGCAAGATCCTCCAGTGCGTGGACCGACTGACCCACCTCAGCCAGGACGTCCTCGACTTCGCCAAGGTCCGGGAGCCCCGCCGCGAGACCGTGGATCTCCGGTCCTTCCTTGACGCCATCCTCGAACCCCTGGTCCCCCGGGCCGCAGAGATGGGCGTCAACCTCCACGCCGAAGGTCCTTCCTGTCTCGTAAAGCTGGATCCTGCCCGCTTCACCAGGGTCATGGAAAACCTCCTGGCCAACGCCCTCGACGCCACCCAGGACCTCAGTGGCGAAATCCTCGTCGCCTGGCTGCCGGTCAATGGGGGCATCCAGATCCACGTCAAGGATCAGGGGTGTGGCATGCCGCGCCGGATGATCAAGCGGATCTTCGAGCCCTTCTTCACCTACGGCAAGAAGAAGGGCACGGGCCTGGGTATGGCCACCGTGAAGAAGATCGTGGACGAGCACGGCGGCAGCCTGGAGTTCTTGAGCGAGGAGGGATCGGGCACCGAGGTCATCCTCACACTGCCGGACCATCCCATCACCGGCGTGAGCAAGACCCTTGAGGCGAGCACCGGCAAGAACCCCATCGTGCCCACGGAAACGCCATGACCGCCTTCCGGATTGGCCAGGGCTTTGACGTCCACCGGTTCGCCGCGCCCGAGGAGGGTCGCCCGCTGATGCTCATGGGCTGCGCCATCCCCCATGACCGCGGCCTCGCCGGGCACAGCGATGCGGACGTGATGCTCCATGCCCTCATGGATGCCCTGCTGGGTGCGGCCGGGCTCGGCGACATCGGTCTGCACTTCCCGGACACCGAACCGGCCTACAAGGGCGCCGACTCCGCGCACCTGCTGGAACAGGTCATGGGTGACCTGGCCGAGCGGGGCTGGCGCGTCGTCAACGCCGACGTCTGCTTGGTCGGGGAGCGCCCCAAGATCGGTCCCCACCGCCAGCAGATGCGCGACCGGGTGGCACCCCTGCTCGGCATCCCCGCCGACCTGCTCAACGTGAAGGCCACGACCACGGAGCTTCTGGGCTTCACCGGACGCGGCGAAGGCCTAGCCGCCCAGGCGGTGGTCCTCCTCCAGCGCACCTGACCGCACAGGCGATGAGACCCGGCGGGCCTTCATCGCATATGATGGGTGTTCCCGGAGGCTTCATGAAGTTTCACCCCGCTGTTCCCGCCCTGGTGCTGCTGGCCGCCGCATCCTTCACTGCCTGCAGGAAGGTGCCGCTCACTCCCAGTTCCCCAATTCCCGCGGGCACGGTGGTCTTCCGATTCACCCGGGCCGTGCGGGGTCCCCTCGAACTCACGCTTGATGGCGCCCGCATCCCCGTCAAACAGTCCTCGAAGGAAGGTCGCAGCCTTCAGATCAGTGGGCTTTCCACCGGCAAGCACCGCTTCTTCCTCACGAGCCAGGCGGAGACCTTCAGCCCCGACTCCGGGGAACTGGATCTCCCCGCCGACCGGGGACTCTACCTGGTCTCGCTCACGCAGAAATTAGAGGCCGTGCTCTACGGCACGCCGGATCAGCTCCCTCCCGCGGAGGGCCTGCCCGGGGTCACCGCGCTGCTCATCAAGTAGCCATGGCGCGGTTGGCCCGGACGCACCAAGGCGACCGCGTCCTCTGCGGCGGAGAGACCCTCCTGGCCAGTTGCCTGGATGCAGGCATTCCCGTGGCCTCCGCCTGCTCCGGCCGGTGCGCCTGTGGCCGCTGCCTCGTCACCGTCCTTCGGGGTGCGGAGCACCTGGATCCCCGCACACCCCGCGAAACAGCCCTGCTCGACAAGCTGGAAGCCGGGCAGAACCAGCGCCTCGCCTGCCAGTGCCCGCTGCCCGCCGAAACCAACGATCTGCTCATCACGGCTGGCTACTGGTGAGGCGGTCCGGCTGGGTTGCCCTGGGCCTCGCCCCTCTCCTGGGCCTAGGGGCCTTCTGTGCCTGGAAGACCCGGGCGGTGGCCCAGGAGCTCATCGACCCGCCCTTCTACCGGGCTCAGCCCCTCGCCCGGGTGGAGGGCACCTACCAGGAGCTGGCCCAGGGCCAGGACGGTGACCCCGGCGGCACCTGGACCAGCGCAGAGGTCGAGGGCCTGCAGCTCTGGCGCTTCGCCCGACCCACCCCCTCCCCGGGCCTGGTCCTGCTGCTGCACGGCTTCGGGGATGACCGCTGGGGCACCAGCCCCGCCCTGAAGTGGTTCCCGGGGCTGGATGCCGCCATCTTCACCTACCGGCGCCGGGATGATGCCATGCGCCGGGGCGGCCCCGTGCCACCCGTGACCTTCGGGGCGCTGGAAGCCAAGGAGGTGGTCCGCATGGTCCACCACTTGGAAGCCACGGGGCTGCCCCGCCGGCGGATCCTCCTGCTGGGCCGCAGCCTGGGCGCCTCCGTGGGTCTGCTGGCCCTGGCCGACCTTGAGCGGGAGGGCCGGGGTCCCCTGGCCGGCATCATCTGGGAGGGCGCCCCCGCCAGCTCCCGCAGCTTCGCGGAGCGCCTGGTGCGGGGACCGGAGGATCGGGTCTGGCACGTCCTGGCCCCGCCCATCGGGGCCGCCGCCGCCCGCCTGGCCGGGCGCTGGGGCGGCTATGCCCCCGCTGCCACAGACCTTGTCCAGGGCCTGGCGGGGCTGCGCCTGACCACCCCCAGCCTCTGCTTCCTGGCCACCCAGGACCGGCTGGCCCCGCCGCAGGTCCAGCGGCAGCTGGCGGCCCAGTTCCAGAACAGCCGGGTGGTCGAGGTGAACACCTGGCACCTCCACTGCGCCGAAGTGCTGGGCCCGGGCTATACCGCCGCCATTCACGGCGCCGTGCAGGCCTGGTTTCCGGCGGGCAAGGACAAGGGCCCCGAAGGGCCCTGAGTCCGGCACCCTCGTCGGGGTGTCAGTCGTCTTCGTTGGCGGAGACTGTGGCGCGCAGGAGCTTAGGAGCGATGCGCTGCACGATGGGCTCGAAGACCTTGTTCACTAGCTCCTCGTCGTAGGAGACTTCAGAGCCGCCCCCAGCCACCTTCACGCTGGTGTCATCCAGCTTGTCCTCGTCCTTCCATGCGCCCAGGATCTCGCCGGTCTCGACCTCGATGAGGCGGATGTCCAGGCGGCCCGTGAAGGAGGCCTTCTTGACGTTGACGCTGCCGGCCACGGCGCCGGCCATGCCGCTGCCGGTCACCTTGCCCACCAGGGCGCCCACGCCCCACCCTGAGCTGAAGCCGGCTTCCTTGTATGCAAAGCGGGTGACCTTGCCGGTCATCACGTATTTCACGCCCAGCAGCTTGCCGATCTTCTGAACCGTGGCGGTGTCCACCTCGCCGCTCTGCTGGAAGTTCAGCTCGCCGCGGATTTCCTGGAGGCGCTCCCGCTCGATGACCCGAATCTTGTTCTTGCCCTTCTCCACGATCTCGGTGGTGAAGAGGTCTCGTAGCTGATTGGAGATGGTCCCCATCTGGTTGCCCCACCCGCCGTGGCGCCAGCCGTGCCAGGCATCCGGCGCGGCCTTGAAGTCCAGGATGGCGATACGGGGAAGCTTCGCCTTGTCTTCCTTGGAGAGCTTCTTCTGGGCCAAGGCAGGAACCGTGATCGCAAATACTGCGAGCAGCGACAGGAATACTTTCCGGAGGCGCATGGAGACTCCCTGGGTTGTGACAGATCCTGAGGACGCTCGACTAGTCGTCGATGAGCTTGCTGCGCAGTTCCTTGCCCAGCTTGAAATAGACCACCCGCTTGGGGGGGACCTGGATGCTCTCCCCGCTGCGCGGGTTGCGCCCCTGGCGGGCGCGGCGATCGCGAAGGCGGAAGCTGCCGAAGCCGCGCAACTCAACACCCTCGCCGGTCCGGAGAGATTCAATGATGCTCTCCAGGAACGTGTTCACCAGGACGTCCGCGTCCTTCTTGCCAAGCTCAAGCCGCTCCATAAGGTGACGGGAGAGGTCAGCCTTGGTGAGGGTCTCCATTGATTCCATGGGAACTCCGTAAGGGTTAAGCACTATGGATGCACGAGGGCAGTCCTCAATAAATCCCCCATCCGGGCCCATTGGTCAAGGGGGACATCTCCATCTATTTGAAAAAAAGAGTGTACCCCCCTCCCAAGGAAGGGGGTAGCCCTTCAATCCATCAGCCACTCAAGCAGGAAGCGGGGACCTTCGCCGCTCCCCCCGTGGGTCCGGTAGTCGCGCTCCTTGCCGGACCAGGACCCGGACAGGTCCACGTGGACCCAGGAGGCCTGGCCGACGAACTCCCGCAGGAAGAGGCCGGCGGTGATGGTGCCCCCCCACCGGATGCCCGTGATGTTCTTTAGGTCCGCCAGGGGACTCTTCAGGAGGTCCGAGTATTCCTCCACCAGGGGCAGCTGCCAGAGGTACTCGCCCACGGCGCCCCCCGAGTCCACGAGGCGGTCCACCAGCTTCTGGTCCGTGCCCATGACCGCGGAGACCCCGTCGCCCATGGCCACAAGCGCCGCCCCGGTGAGGGTGGCCAGGTCCACGACGTGGTCGGCGCCGAGCTCGCTGGCGAGGTGGAGCAGGTCCGCCAGGACCAGGCGGCCCTCGGCATCGGTGTTGAGCACCTCGACGGTCTTGCCGCTGCGGGTGCGCAGTACGTCACCTGGCTTGTAGCTGGAGCCCGAAGGCATGTTCTCCACCAGACCCAGGAGCCCCGTGACCTGGACCGGCACTTCCAGCTGGGCGCAGGCGACCAGGGTGGCCAGGACGATGGCCGCACCCGTCATGTCGTCCTTCATGGTCTCCATGCCGGAACCGTCTTTGAGGGACAGGCCGCCCGAATCGAAGCAGACGCCCTTGCCAACGAGCACCACATGCTTCTTCGGCTTTTCCTTGGGCTTGTACTCGAGCTTGACCACCCGGGGCGGCCGGACGCTGCCCTGCCCCACGGCCAGTACCGCCCGGAAGCCACCCTTTTCCAGGGCCGGCACGTCCAGAATTTCGCAGTGGATTTTGTGCTGCTTGGCGAGCTTCGCGGCTGTTTCCGCGAAAACCTCCGGATAGAGATCGCCAGCGGGGGTGTTGGCCAGGTCCCGAACCCGGTGGCAGGCGGCCACGCCGGCCTCGACCACGGGCAGCTTGCGGCGCGCCTTGCGGGTGTCGTCTCCATTGGTGAAGACCTCGACAGAGGTGAACTGCTTGGCCTCCGGCTTGCCGCCCTTGAACGCCACGAAATCGTAGTTAGCGAGCAAGGCCCCTTCGGTCACAGCAATCTGCACGGCGTCATGGTCGAGGGTGGACGTGGACGGCGACAGCACGCCGATCTTCTTCCATTTCTTCTTCAGGCAGAACCGCCCCGCGGCGCCCACGGCCTTGCGGATCTTGTTGAGGGTCACCTTCTCTTCGTCGCCAAGGCCCACCAGCACCATCCAGCGGCTCTCCTTCACGCCATTGGGGTGATGCAGCGGCACAACTTCAAGATAGTCCGCCTTGAAATCCTCTTCATCCATCACCTGTCGAGCGACCTTGCTGATGGCAAGGGGCAGACGGTGGCGTTCACGGCCCGAAAAGACCGGAACGATGAGGGCATCTCCAGCAAAATCCTTACCGGTCTGAGAACTGATATCCACTGAAGGCATAAGGTTTCCTCCTCGTTATCGAGCCTAGGTGCAGGACGGAAAAAAGGAAAGCCCATTTTTTGATCGTTAGCTCTCGCAAGATTTCAGTTGATTAGGGCCAAATATTCCTTACTTATCAGTCGAATCAGGAGATTCAGCCGTATTCGTTTGTTGTTTACAACAAACGAACCAGTCTCCCAGCCCAGCCTCGGATTCATGCAGGGCCGCCCAGGGTTAGGCCGCGCTGGCCCGCTTCAGGAGCTCTTCGAAGCGCTCGAACAGGTGCGCCCGGGGCCCCTTGGGCTGGCGCTTGAGGATCATTCCGGCCTGCTCGGGCGTGCGTCCGCCCTTGGTCTGGTTGCAGGAAAGGCAGCAGCCCACCAGGTTCTGCCAAGTGGTGGAGCCGCCCTGGCAGACCGGGATGACATGGTCCACGGTGGTGGCCTTCTTGGCGCAACCCTCGTATTGGCAGATGAAATGATCCCGGCGCAAGACCCGGCGCTCCAACCGGCCCAGCAGCAGCTTGGAGTCGCTGCAGGCCTGGACGTGGGGGAAGATGATCAGCTCGAGGCGAGCCTCCAGGTTCCCGTGCCGCTCGAAGGTGGCTGGATTCAACACATGAGCCCGGCCTGACACAACGGCACAGAGCGCCCGGCGGCGGCTGACCTCCTGCATGGGGACATAGTTCCGGTCCACGGCAATGACTTCCCCGGCCCCGTGTCGCTCCTTCCCTTTCAGCATCGCACCCTCGCGGTTGCCCGAATCCTAAGGCAAACACGGGAATTGTGAAGTGAATTATTCGCTTTCTTCCGGCAGCGCGGCCGGGGTCCCGGGTTCCAGGACCGGCAAGGCCTCCACGTCCTTGAGCTTGCGGGTCATGACGTTGGACCGGGTGGTAACCTCGCCGACCTTGTTGGCCGCCTCCTGCAGTTTCTTCTCGACCGCCTTGAGGCTGTCTGTGAAGCGGCCGAACTCGGTCTTCACCTCCCCAAGGACCTTCCAGACATCGGCGCTCTGGCGAGTGATGGCCAGGGTCTTAAACCCCACCTGGAGGGCGTTCAGCAACGCCGACAAGGTCGTGGGCCCGACCACCGTGACCCGGTAGTCCCGCTGCAGCCGCTCAAACAAACCCCGGCACCGCAGCACTTCCGCATAGAGCCCCTCCGAGGGGAGGAATAGCAGCGCAAAGTCCGTGGTGAGAGGCGGGCGGAGATACTTCTCGCAGATGCCCTTTGCTTCGGTGACGACTCGGGCTTCCAGGGCCTTGGAGGCCGCCTGGACCCCGGGCAGGTCCGCCAGCTCCTGGGCATCCATGAGCCGCTGGTAGTCCTCCAGGGGGAACTTGGCGTCGATGGGCAGCCAGACGGGCTGGTCCTCAGACGGGCCGGGCATGCGGACGGCAAAGTCCACGGCCTCGCGGCTGTCGGGGTTCACCCGGACCTGGGCCTCGAACTGCTGGGGCGCCAGGAACTGGGCCAGTAGGCCACCCAACTGGGCCTCGCCCAGCATGCCGAGGGTCTTGAAGTTGCCCATGACCCGCTTGAGGCCGCCCACGTCCTGGGCCAGGGTCTGCATCTCACCCAGGCCCTTGTGCACGGCCTCCAGGCGGTCGCTGACCTGCTTGAAGCTCTCGCCCAGGCGCTTCTCCAGGGTGTCGTGGAGCTTCTCGTCCACGGTCTGCCGCATCTGCTCCAGCTTGGCGTCGTTGCCCTTCTGGAGGGCTTCCAGCTGCGCGCGCACCGACTCCTGGACCTCTAGCAGGCTCCGGCGCTGCTCCTCCCGGCCCAGGGTCAGGGCCGCCTGGAGATCCTTGGCGAGTTCCCGGAAGCGGTCGGCGAGGCCCTCGGCCAGGGCCTTCTGGTGCTCTGCCTTCGAGGTGGCTAGGTTCTGCCCCAGGCCCGTCAGCTGGTCCCGCAGGGGGCCAAGCTGGGTGACCAGGTCCGCCTGACTGTCCCGCCGGGAGCGGCCGATCTCCTCGGTCAGCTGGCGATGGAGGGCCTGCAGACCGGGATCCCGCCGGGGCCGTAGGGCAGCCCAGGCGGCGATGGCCGCGGTGAGGAGCGTCAGAAGCGTGAGGAGCAGCTGGAGGTTCATGGGTTGATTATCGCCGGTCCGACTGGTCAGGCAGTGTCCATTCCGCGCGGCGGCCCTCGCCGTCGGCGGCCAGGGTCAGCTCAGCTACCCAAGTCGAGGGCCAGGGGCCGCTGCGGCCCGCCCACTCAACGACCAGCCGGTCCGTGGGGCTGAGGGTCTCCTCCAGGCCCAGGGTCCAGGCCCCTTCCGGCCCGGGCCGGTAGAGGTCCAGGTGGAACAGGCTCCCCCCGGGCAACTCGTAGTGGTGTAGCACGGCATAGGTCGGTGAGGCCACGGCGTCGGGATCGCCGCCCAGGCCCCGGAGGAAGCCCCGGGTCCAGGTGGTCTTGCCGGCGCCCAACTCGCCCCGCAGCAGCCAGGTCCCACCGGGGGGGGTGAGGCGGGCCAGGTCCTCGCCCAGGGCCTCGGTCTCCCCCTCGTCAGCCAGGAACCGCTCAGCCACGCAGCAGCTCCGGGAGCAGGTCCGCGAGGTCCCGGGGCAGCAGCCCCGCGCCCGGCAGCCGATCCGCCGCCGCGCCGTGGAACCAGGCCGCCGTGGCCACCGCCTCGCGCATGGGCAGCCCCTGGGCGCGGAACCCTGCCACCATGCCCGCGAGCAGGTCACCGCTGCCGCCCGTAGCGAGCCCGGGGTGACCCGTCGGATTGATCCAGAGATCCGGGCTGGCGCCGCCGGCAATGACGCTCTGGGCACCCTTCAGCAGCAGGACCCCGGGCTTGCCGGTGGCCACGTCCCGGGCCTGGGCCAGCCGCTCGTCCATCAGCAGGGGTCGGGCCAGGTGGAAGAGCCGCGCGAACTCGCCAGGATGGGGGGTGATGGCGGTGCCGGGCCGATTCATCCAGCGCGGGCCTTCACCTTCCTTGAGGGCCGAGGCGTCCACCACCAGGGGACCCGGCCAGTCCGGCACCTCGGTGATGCCCCCGGGGCCCACCAGTAGCACATCGGCCTCGGCGGGCACCGTGCCGCGCCAGACCTGCACCATGGCCTCAGGCACCTGGGCGGCAATCTCAGCCCGGACCTCGGCGTCCGTCAGCACCGTCACCAGCCCGGCCCCGGCCCGCAGGGCGCCCAGGGCCGCGAGCACCGCGGCGCCGCTCATGCCGAGGCTGCCTGCGCGGATGGCCACATGGCCGAAGCTGCCCTTGTGGGAATCCCAGGCGCGGGGGGCCAGGACGGGCCGCTCCAGCAGGTGCAGGGTGCCAGCAGGGGGCTGATCAAGCGGGATGGGCACCACGGTGATCTCGCCGCACCAGTTCCGGGCGGGCAGCAGGCCGTGACAGACCTTGCGGGCGCCGAAGCAGGCGGTCTTCACCGCGTGCACGGCTTCGCCCGGCACCTCGGCAGAGCTGGGGTCCAGGCCCGAAGGCAGGTCCAGCGCCAGCACCGGCAGGCCGCTGGCGTTCAGCGCTTGCACCCAGGTGGCTGCGGGACCTTCGAGGGGCCGGGTCGTGCCGAGGCCGAAGAGGCCGTCCACCACCCAGCCCCGCCAGGCCGTCATGGCCCGGGCGGGCGCCTCGGTGGTCTGGATGGTCTGGCCAAGGCCCTGCCAGAGCCGGGCCTGCTGGGCCGCGTCCCCCTGCCAGTGGGGCTGGGTAAAGGGCGACCAGACGGTCACGACCCGCCCCTGCAGCTGGGCGAGGCGGGCCAGCGCCAGTGCGTCCCCGCCGTTGTTGCCGGGGCCCGCCAGCACGTGCAGTGGGGCGTCAACAGGCAGCAGGGCCAGGGCGCCCAGGGCGGCATGCTCCTGCAGGACCAGCGACGCCACTCCCCAGCCTTCGATGGCCTGGCGTTCGGCGGCCCGCATCTCGTCGGCGGTGAGGAGAGGGATCATGGGACCAGTCTAATCCCGTTGGGCGAGGTACGCCGTCAGGGCCCGGGGATAGAGCTCCATTTCCGCGGCATAGACCCGCCGCTGGAGCTCCTCCGGGGTGTCCCCGGGCAGCACCGGCACCCGCAGCTGATCCAGGACCCCACCGTGATCGTATTCACCGTCCACCAGATGCACGGTGGCACCGGACTCGGCCTCGCCCGCCGCCAGGACCGCGCGGTGGACGTGCATGCCATACATCCCGGGGCCGCTGAAGCGGGGCAGCAGGCCCGGGTGGATGTTGAGGATGCGCCCGTTCCAGCGGGTCGGCACCGTGAGCTTCTTCAGCCAGCCGCAGAGGCAGATGACCTCCGCGCCCGCACTCTCGGCAGCCTGGTAGCAGGCCTCTGAAAAGGCCTCGTCGGAGTCAAAGGTCCCACGCACCGCCACGGCCACGGACAGGCCCTCGGCCTCGAGCCGGGCGATGCCGCCCGCCTTGGGGGTGGAGGCCACCCCCAGCACGGGTAGGCCCGGCACCCGGCCCTCGCGGCAGGCCCTGAGGAGGTTCAGGGCGTTGCCGCCGGTGCCGGAGATGAAGAAGGCGATGCGCCTCACTGCAGGGCCGTCAGGACCGCCACATCCGCGATGTCCTGGGGGCTGCAGCCGCGGCTCAGGTCGTTGGCCGGCCGCGCGAGGCCCTGGAGGAAGGGCCCGATGGCGGCCGCCCCGCCCATGCGCTCGGCGATCTTGTAGCTGATGTTGCCAGCGTCGAGGTCCGGGAAGACCAGCACGTTGGCCCGTCCCGCCACGGCGGAACCCGGCGCCTTGCGGCTGCCCACGGAGGCCAGCAGCGCTGCATCGGCCTGCAGCTCGCCGTCCGCTGCCAGGTCCGGCGCCTTCTCCTTCAGGATGGCCAGGGCCGCGCGCACCTTGTCCACCCGGGGGTGCTCGGCGGAGCCGCGCGTCGAAAAGCTCAAGAGCGCCACCCGGGGCTCCACACCCATAACACTGCGGGCGTTCCCCGCGGCCGCGAGGGCGATGTCCGCCAGCTGCTCGGGCGTGGGATCCGGCACCACCGCGCAGTCCGCGAAGATCACCGCGCCCTGCTCCCCGAAAGAGGCGTCGGGGTGGATCATCATGAAGAAGCTGGAAACGGTCTTGATGCCCTTGGCGGCGCCAATGGCCTGGAGGCAGGCGCGGACGGTCTCGGCGGTCGTGTTGAGCGCTCCAGCCACCATGCCGTCCCCGTGCCCGGTCTGGACCTGCATGGCCCCGAACCAGAGGGGGTTGCCGAGGGCTTCAAGAGCCTGGGCCTCGGTGATGCCCTTGGCCTTGCGGCGCTCGTAGTAAGCGCCGGCCAGCTCTGGCAGCAGCGGACTGGTGGCGGGATCCACGAGCTCCGCCCCCTGCAGGGAGAGGCCCAGGGCCGCGCCCCGCTTGGTCATGTCCGCCGGATCCCCCAGGATGGTGAGGTGGCAGAGGCCCTGGTCCAGCAGCATCTGGGCGGCCTGGAGCGTGCGGTCCTCGCGACCCTCCGGCAGCACGATGTGGCGCTGCAGTACCTTGGCCCGCTCGCGGAAGCGCTCCATCCAGAGGGAGTGGTTGGCGTTGGTCAAGGGAGCCTCCTGCGGCGGTAGGTGAGGTTGGGGGTCAGGCGTCGGCGAGGAAGGTCCGGGCGTCGGTGCCCGTGCGCTCGCGGAAGGTGTCCACCAGGCTGGGCACGCCGGAGCTGGCCTCGTCGAGGTACATCGCTTCGATGCGATGCATGGGGATGAATCGAGTACTGAGGGCCACCTGGTCGCCCTGCCCGGTGCGGACGAGGCTCAGCACCTCCTCCCAGGGGGTCAGGTCCAGGCCACGCAGGGCGATGCCCGCGGCTTCGAGGCCGAGGATGCGGCCCCAGAAGCGCTCCCGGGGCGATTGCGCCACCACCACCACCAGGTCACCGGAATGGAAGGGCATGGGCATGGGCATGGGTGGACTCCGGGGTCTCTACAGGGCCGGCCCCTCGACAATGAGGCGCCCTTCCGTGAAGCCTTCCATGGCCCAGCGCGGTCCTTCAAAGCCGTTGCCGCTGGCGCGGACGCCGCCAAAAGGGGCGGCATCGAGCCGGAAAGTGGGAGGCAGGTTCAGCAGCACCCCGCCCGCCCGCAGCGTGGCCTCCGCGAGGCGGAGGTGGCGCTGGTCCCGGCTGTAGGCGCTGGCCCGTAGACCAAAGCGGGTGGCCGCGGCAAGCGTGAGACCCTCTTCGAAAGAGGTCACCGGGGTGAGCACCGTCACCGGCGAGAAGGCCTCCTCGCACTGCAGCGGATCCTCCTCGGCCAGGCCGGTCAGGATGGCCGGCGGGAGCAGCGCGCCCTGGCGCTGGCCGCGCAGCAGGAACTGGGCACCCGCCTGGGCCGCCCGGTCCAGACCCTCGTCCACCCGCCGGGCCGTGGCTTCGTCGATGACGGGGCCCACCAGGGTGGCGGGATCCAGGGGATCGCCACAGGGCAGCGCCTGGACGGCCGCGACGAAGGCGGGAACAAAGGCCTCCCAGAGGTTGCGGTGGATATAGATGCGCTGGGCCTTGGAGCAGCTCTGCCCCGCGCCAGCCACCGCCGCCGGGGCGATGCTCCTGGCGACGGCCACGGGATCCACGCCCTCGTCCACCACCACGGCACCGTTGCCGCCCAGCTCCAGCAGCAGCCGCTTCCCGGCCAGCACCTGCTCCAGGTGACGGCCCACGCGCTCGGAGCCGGTGAAGCTCACCACGACGATGCGGGGGTCTTTGGCAAGGGCCTCGGCCTGCACCGGGTCCGGCCCGGCCAGCTGCAGCAGCGCCACGGGCGCGCCCACCTGCACCCGGGCCGCCTCGAAGCTCGCCCAGAGCAGCTGGGACGTACGCGGCGCCTGGGGACAGGGCTTCCAGATCACGCTGCAGCCCGCGCCCAGGGCAGGCGCCAGCTTGTGGACCGCCAGATTCACGGGGAAGTTGAAGGGCGTGATGGCCAGGGCGGGCCCCAGGGGGAACCGCCGGAACACCGCCCGGCAGCCGTCAGCCCCGGGCATCAGGTCGTAGGGAATGGCCTCTTCGCCAAAGGTCGCGATGGCCTCGATCGTCGCCCGCAGGGTCATCTCAGCCCGGCCGACCTCACCCCGCGCCATGGTGATGGGCTTGCCCGTTTCGACCGCCATGGCCTGGGCCAGCTCCTCCCGAACCGGGACAATGTGCCCCAGCCAAGCCTCCAGCAGCGCCCTCCGGGACAGCCGGGAGGCCCCCTTCCAGGACTCGAAGGCAAGTTCCGCCTGCCTGGCCAGTTCTTCCCACGCTTCTGCGCCCATGGGCCACCATCCCCGGTTCTGCCCTGCCATCAGCCGGGCCCATCCAGCTTATCCGCGCTGGTCCCCGCGGCCCATGAACCAGATCACATCGCCTCCAGGTCAATTAATCATCCTTCCCTTGGAGAAGGCCGATGAAGGGGACTCGGCGACGCGACAAAGGCCCACACCATGATGCTCACCCTGCACCGAGAACCCTCGGCATCCCTGATCCGGCTGGAGGGGAACTTCACCTTCGAGTCCCACACGGCCTTCCGGTCAGCCACCCAGGAACTGCTCGATGACCCAGGGACCGAGCAGATCACCCTGGACCTCTCCGGCCTGCACTACATGGACTCTTCGTCCCTGGGCATGCTGCTGGTCCTGCGGGAGAAGACCGAAGAGAAGGGCATCAAGGTGGTGCTGATCAAGCCCTCCCCCGCGGTGATGGGGATCCTCAAGATCGTGCAGTTCGGAAAGCTGTTCGAGATCCGGGAGGACTGAGTTTGCGGATCCTGGTCGCCGACGATGACGCCCTCTTCCACATCGTGGCGAATGCGGTCCTGGTGGGCGATGGCTACGAGGTCATCCACGCCCGGGACGGCCTGGAGGCCCTGAACCTCTACCAGGAGCACAAGCCGGACCTAGTCCTCACCGACTACCAGATGCCCGGGTTGAACGGCATCGAGCTCTGCCGGAGTGTCAAGGCGTTGGACCCCCAGCGGTTCATCCCCATGGTGATGCTGACCGGGGAAGAGAAGTCCCAGGTCCTGAGGGAGAGCCTGGACGCGGGCTTCGTGGAGTTCCTGACCAAGCCCGTCACCCCGGACGAGTTGCGCCTTCGGGTGCGCTCGCTCTTCGAACTCATCTTGCTCCACAAGGACCTGGCGCTCGCCAAGTCCGAAAGTGACGAGGAGATGCTCATCACGAAGCACATCCTGCACCGACTGGTGGAGCCCGGCCTGCGGACCCTGCCCTCCCACATCCACATGGAGACCCTCCATACCCAGCGCATCAACGGGGACGCCTGCGCCTACCAGCAGGGACTCCCCGGCATCCACTTCGGCCTGCTCTGCGACGCCACGGGCCACGGATTGGCCGCCGGGGTCTCCACCATTCCGGCCATCCAGGCCTTCCTGGGCATGGTCAGCCGAGACATCCCCCTGGAGATGATTTACCGCGAGATCAACGTCAAGCTTCGGAAGATCCTCCCCTCCGGACGCTTCGTGTGCCTGATGCTCACGCGCCTGGATCTCCACCGCGGAACCCTGTCAGTGCTCAACGCGGGCCTGCCCGACGCCCTGTTCCTGACGCCCAAGGGGACCGCCCGGCGCTTCGCCTCCCGCAACCTGCCCGCGGGGGTTCTGGACCAAGTCGAGAAACCCGTGGTGGAAGAAGTCGCCCTCTCAGGCGGGGAGCGCCTCCTGGCCTTCACAGACGGCCTTCAGGATTTCCTCGGTGCTGAGGCTGCCTATCGGATCCTGGCAGAGGGCGTGGCTAAGGTGCCCTTCCGGGTCCATAAGTTCATCATTCAGGAGTGCCTCAACCTCGCCATCCACAACCACGAACAGCATGACGATGTCAGCTGGGCACTGTGGGAAGTGCCCCGTCCTGAATTCGTCAAGCTGCCCATTCAAAGCAATTTACACTGTTCATTACAGGCCCTCCAGTGTCCGTCCCCAACCCTCCGGAGCACTCCCTTCGCCTTCGAACTCTGCTTCGACCCTCGGAGTCACCCGCTGCGACAGGTCCTGCCCGACTGCCTCCGCCTGCTCGGTAACCACGGTGTGCCCAGCGCCGCCACTCAGACCCTGGCCATGGCGCTTACTGAAGCCACCACCAACGCCCTGGACCACGGCCTCCTGGGGATGGAGTCCACGCTCAAGCAGGAGGGTTTCGAGGTCTATGACACCGTGCGGAAGGAACGCTTGGCTGCCCACGAGGTTGGCACCCTGACCCTCCGCTTGCAGTTGCATCGGTGCTCAAGCGGGTCAATCTGCTCGCTCGGAGTGGAGGTCGAAGATACCGGCCCTGGCTTCGACTGGCGGGCCTGGGAGCAGCGCCAGGCAGCCGAAGACACCATGGTCAGCGGACGGGGCCTAGTCATCCTCCGGTCCATCGCCTCGGAAATGAGTTTCAACGAATCCGGCAACTGCCTGCGCTTCTCCTTACCCTGCGGATAGAATGAGGTCAGGAGTACCTATGACCAAGCCACTCGTCCCCGCCGACCTCCTGAAGTCCCTGCAGGCCGTGGACAAGGCCGCTGCCAGCCCCGCGACTGCCAAGCCCAAGGCTGGACCCGGCCCGAAGCCCCTCCAGAAGGCCTCCACTAAGCCCCAGGGCAAGAGCGGCGTGACCCACACCCGCATGAGCAACCGCGGCAAGTAGCTCGACTAGTCCGCCAGGGACCAGACCTGCAGCTGGCTGGTCTGCTTGAGGACCTCCGCCACGAAGTCAGGGGCGGGTGTGCCAAAGATGCGGGCCCGGAAGGTGGCCCCGCCGGGCAGGTGCACAAGATGCACGGAGGCCCCCCCCGGAAAGTCCGGATGCTGGGCCAGGGGTCGGGCCAGGGCCTCGAGATCGAGGGCCTCCAGCCAGCCCTCGGGCAGCGCCTGGATGCGGGCGCCGGGCACCAGGGCCCCCACCTCCCGGGCCTGGAGCAGGGCCAGGTGCCAGTGGCCCTCCTGGACCCCCTGCCAGCAGAGAAAAGGCGGCAGAACCCCAAAACCGACCCCGCCCTTCCGGTGCTCCGGCCAGGCATGCAGCTCACTGATGCCCGCCGCATCCGCGGCCTCCATGGCCAGGGTGGCCAGGTCCGGCCGGGTGGGAGGAATCCAGGGTTTGATGCTCCACATGCGGATGAGCATCGCATATCGGGTAGGCTGGGGCGCATGGTTACAACGCAACCGGGCGGCCAGCCCGTCATCGCCACGGGGCAGCAGATCGGCGCGGGCTGGAGCCCGGCCCTCTCCGTGGCAAAGGCCCTGGCGGCACTGGCTGAGGCCCGCCGCACCGGGGCCCAGGCGGTGTACTGGCTGGCGGATGAAGACCATGACCGGGCCGAGGTTGCCTCTGTGGTGGGCTGGCGGCAGGACCGCCTGCTTCGGCACCGGTTCCGCTTCGACAGCCGACCCGGCACCGCCACGGGCTGGCTGCCCTGGACCTCGACCCACCAGGCCGAAGCGGCGGACCTCTGGGGGGCCCTGGCCGAACCGAAAGAGCCCACCCTACGAGGCCACACCCTGGCCCTCGGCCAGCCCCTCTGGGCCCTGGGGCTGCGGCCCTTCTCCCCGACGGATCCTGCGATTCGCGAGCCCATCCAGGCCGATCTGGAGCGCTGGCGGAGCCTGGGCCTGGAGGCCCTCCTGGCGCGCCAGGCCGAGCGCCTGCAGGCCGAAGGCGCCGCCCTGCCCCTGGATCCGCGGGTGCAGGCCGCCTGGTTCTCCCTGGACCCCCACAGCGGACGTCGCCAGCGGCTCGAGGCGGGCGAACCCCTGCCCGGGGGCCACTGGCTGAGCCCCGGCGCCGCCCTCCGGCCCCTGATGCAGTCGCTGCTGCTGCCGGTCACCGGGGTGGTCCTCGGTCCTTCGGAGCGGGCCTACTGGCGCCTCTGCGAACCGCTCTGGGAGCAGGTCGGCCTCCCCGTCCCCCGGATCCTCCCACGCCCCAGCGTCTATGTGGTGCCGCCAGGCTTCCGCGTGGCCCCCAGCCAGCTCGACGCCCTGCGCCTGGGCGCCTGGGACCGCCTGGGTGCCTGGCCCGGCGCCCTGCCCACGACCACCTTCCCCACCGCCGATCCTGACCCAGCCTGGCCCGAGGCCGCGCGCAGGCGCTTCCGGAGTGAGCTGGCCCGGAGCCGCGACCGGCTCGCCAAGCTGGACCGCAGGCTCCATCGCGAAGCTGCCGCCGAGGCCCTGGGGGGCGATCCCGAGCGGCTGCGCCAGGCCCTGTTTCCCTTCGGCCGCCCCCAGGAGCGGGTCCTGCCGGGCCTGCCTTGGCTGCGCGACGAGGCCCTCCTGGCTGCCATCCTGGAACGCATGGACGGCACCGCGCCGGTGATCCTGGTGGAGCAAGCATGAGCCCTGCACCCAACGCAGCCCCCCTCGAGATCCTGGCCCTGGGCGCCCATCCCGATGATGTGGAAGTCCACGTGGGCGGCCTGCTCGCACTGGCGGCAGACCGGGGCCTGCGGGGGGCCATCCTGGACCTGACGGCGGGCGACCTGGGCACCCGGGGCAATGCCGAGACCCGCCGGGCCGAAGCTCAGGCTGCGGCCCGCATCCTCGGGGTGGAGCGCGTCATCCTGGACTTCCCTGACGGCCGCTTCACCGAGGACGAACATTACCTCCAGCGCCTCATGGCTGAGCTCCGCCGCCTGCGGCCCCGGGTGCTGATCCTGCCCGCGCCTGACGACCGACACCCGGATCACCGCCGGGCCTTCCGCCTGGGCCGGGAGGCCGCCTACTACGCGGGCCTCAAGAACCATCCCTGCCCCGGCACGCCCTGGCGCCCCGAGGCCATTGCATGGGTCGGCGGCGAGAACCCTGGCCAGCCCGACCTGCTGGTGGACGTGAGCGCCGTGTGGGACCGCCGCATGGCCGCCTTCGACACCTTCGGCAGCCAGTTCGCGCAGGACGCATCCCAGCCCGCCACCCGCATCGCCCACCCCGCCTTCCGCCGCGGCGTCCTGGGCCGCGCCATGCACTGGGGCTCCCTCCGCATGTGCGACTGGGCCGAGGCCCTCTGGTGCGAAAAGCCCGTGCCGAAGGCGTTGATAGAGCTGATGGCTCGGCTGGAGTCGAGCCCGAGCCCCCAGCCCTGAGCCTAAATCAGGGCTTCTTCGCCGGTGCGGATGACCGAGCCTGGCGCCAGCGCCGCTCCGCCTCTGCAGCTTCGGCAGTCTGCTTTAGAGCCTTCAGCGCCTCCAGGTAGCTCTCGTGGATCGCCGTCTCCTCCTCGGTGGCGGCAGGCAGCTCCGCGGGCTTTTCCTCGGGTGGCGCGACGAGCTCCCGCCAGGGCTCCCGGAACCAGTCCGTCATCGGTTCGAAGCGACGGGTCTTAAGGAACTCGGCGGCAATTGCCCTGTGCGCCGCGGCTGGCAGCATGACCTTCCAGCTGGACCGGGAGCCGAAGACAGGCAGCCCCTCAGCGAAGGCCACCACGGAAGGCGGCCCTGGTAAAAAGGCCGACCAAGCGAGCCAGGCCTGCCAGAGGCTCCGGTTCGCGGGCCAACGCTGGAGCGCCGCAGCCAGCTCCGGCACCACCCTGCGGGCCTGGAAGCGCCAGCTCTCGGGCGTCGAGAGCCACGGTGCCTCGGGGCCGAAATCCACGGGAATCGTGGCGGCCACGGCGTCTTCGAGTAGCCGTCCCTCCAGGGCCGGCAGCGGCATGCGCGCCCTGGTCAGGTTGTAGCGGTCCCTCCGGGCATCCAGCTGGTCAGGGTGCTTGCCCAGAAAGGCATCCAACACCTGCATCCGGGCCGGAGCCACGGTGCGCAGTTGCAGAGCCAGGCGGGCCGGGTTGGGCGCATCCAGGCCCGTGGCCACGATGTCGGTCTCGCCCTGGAAGACGGCCCACCCCTCGCGCGGGAGCTGGACCTGCTGGAGCCGCCCAGAATCGGCCTCCGTGGGGGCCTCAAGCCGCAGCTCCTCGGGTGCCCAGGGGGCGAGCTCGGGCGCGTTCCGGAGGGCAGCCCAGCCCTCGGCCCAGGCGGGTTTGCCCCAGACCAGGAACCGCAGGGGCTTTGGCGCCGGGGGCAGCGCCGGCGGCTCCAGGGGCGGCAGCTCCAGCAGCTCCAGGAACTCGGCAGGGGCCGGTGGCGGCTTTGGTGGCAAGAGCTTCCCTTCCTGGGCAGAGGGCTCCACCGGGCCGTAGATGGATTTCAGGGAAGCCGCCCATTCCCGCCAGGCGGCCCCGCCCAGCCGCCGAGTTTCCTGCAGCCCCGCCAGGGCCTCGGGCCACCGGTTCAGCTCTGCCAGGGTGACCATGCGCCAGAAGGCCACAGCGGACCGGAGGGCCAGCCAGTCAGCCCAGGCGCCTACCGGTGGAGGCTGTTCCGGCAGGTGGTCCAGAAACCCCAGCAGCTCCCGGGCCTGCTGCCTCTCCATGGCGTTGGCGGAGATGTCCCGGAGCAGGCCGGAAGACAACCAGAGGCGACCGGGGGAAGGCTGCATCTGGGCCAGTGCTTCCAGATCCAGGGAGGCCGGGCTGCCTGACTGGCAGGCCAGCCACATCCGGGAGACTCCTTCCACGCCGGAGCTGCGCTCCTCTGGGATCACGGTGCCTCCCGTGTGGGGGTGGGCCTGCCAGACCCGCAGCACCGTCTCCCGCAGCAGGGTGACTTCAGGCTGGAGCGCGGGAGCATCGAGCGTCCCCATCATGGTCAGCCAGAACGTGAGCATGTCCCGATCCGTCCGCCAGCCATCGGGCAGCTGATTTAGACGGTGGAGGGTCTCCACCACTTCCCGCGAGATACCTGCAGCAGCTTCGGGCTTCGTCACGTTGGCGGTTCGGAAGGCTGGCCAGCGGTTGCCTGTGGCCCCGGTAAAGCCCTCGCCCTGACCTTGGCTCCGGAGCAGCCGGAAGCGGGCCACGGACATGCGGAAGGCAATCATCAAACGCTTCTCCAGTGCAAAGCCACTATCCGGATGAAGCACCAGGAACTGATTCAGGGCCTCCCAGGTGGGCTGCAGGCCCAGGGAGAGTAGGTGATCCCGAAGCGTCGCGCCCGTGGGCAGCGCCACGCCCTCCGCCAGGGGCCGGCCCTCCCGGTCCAGCAGCACCCAGCGCGGGCCTTCGGGCCAGCCACGGGCCTGGCGGAGCCGGGCGAACTCCGGCGGCGGAAGCGACGCCACCGAGACATCCCAGGCCCTGGTCAGCTGCAGGAACTGCTCATCAGCGGCCTGATGGGGAGCCGTGGGCATAGAGGCAGGAACGAGGAGGGTGAGCGGGGTATGGGACGCCTGGCGCCAGGAGTCCGCATAGGACTGCCAGGCCTCGGTCTGCGCGGACAAGTTACTCCCCAGGACCAATGCAGCAAGGCCCACAAGTTTCTTCAGGACACGCTTGCGATCCGGCACACCCACCCTCGATTCCCACAGCCTGAATGGGCAAGACTGGGAACGTCAAGCCCAGGCACTGAGCTTCTAGGCGTATTCAGCTCCTGGACTCTGCATTAGCCTGAGGAGATGAACCGGTTTGAAACAGAGGTGCTGGCCCAGATCCAGGCGCGAGGTGACGCGGTCAGCGGCCGCGTGATGGTGGCCTGCTCCGGGGGCGGGGACTCGGTAGCGCTGCTGGTGCTGCTCTGGACGCTGCGGAAGAGCTTGGACCTGGAGCTGGAAGTGCTCCACGCGGACCACGGCCTGCGCGCCGAGTCGGCGGACGATGCGGAGTTCGTCCGCACGCTCTGCCGGAACCTGGACCTGGATCTGGCCGAGGCATCCCTCGGCGTGCGGGCCCACCAGGAGGCGCAGAAGGTCGGCCTGGAGATGGCCGCCCGGGCGCTGCGCTGGGACTGGTTCCTTCAGGAGGCCGAGCAGGCCGGGGCCACGGCCGTCGCCACGGGCCACACGCTCGACGACCACACCGAGACGGTCTTCCTGCGGCTGGCCCGCGGCGGCGGGCTGGGCAGCCTCAGGCCCCTGGCGCCCCGCCAGGGGCTGCGCTGGTCGCCGCTGGCGGAAGTTCGCCGCGCGGAGCTGCGCGCCTATCTGAGCGCCAAGGGGATTCCGTGGCGGGAGGATGCCAGCAACCTGGAGCCCTTCACCGCCCGGAACCGCTGGCGCCCCCTCCTGGAGGCCCTCCGTCAGGAAGCCCCGGAGCTGGACCGCCACCTCTTCGAGACACACCTCCAGGCCGAGGAGGCCCACCGGCTGGCCCGGGCCCTGGTCGCCTCTTGGGAAGGCACCCGCTGGTCCCTCCACGAAGGGGCGCTCTGCCTCCATCGGGAGACTTGGGCCGAGCCGGAACTGCGCTGGACGCTCGAGTTCGCCTTCTCCCACCTGGGCTGGCCCCGGGAGGCGGCGCTCCTGCGGGGGCTGACACCCTGGGTGCTGGAACGCCTCGCCCGCGGCCGCAAACCAGCCTCCTGGGGGAATTTCTGTCTAAACCTCGAACCTGGGGAAGGGTATCTGCATCTAACTACAGTGCCGCCGCCTTCCCGGGCCTAGTAGACTGGAAGGCCACCCGGGCCAAAGGCCCCAAGGAGTCACCCTTTGAATTCCATGATGAAAAGCGTTCTGGTTTGGCTGGGCATCGTCGCCCTCCTGGTGCTGGCTTTCCGCCAGATCCCCCAGAACAGCCGCCAGATCGAGATTCCCTTCTCCACCTTCTACACCGAGGGCGTGGCGGGGAAATACAAGTCCGTGACGCTGTCCGGCTTTGATGTTGAAGGCACCTACAAGCAGCCCGACAAGAACAGCAAGACCGGGGAAGTCATCGAGAAATTCCGCACCGTGGCCCCGCCGATGCAGGACCTGGGCAAGGTCATCCTCAGCTGGAAGACCGAGGGCCAGATCGAAGAGTTCAAGGCTGCCAAGCCCAGCGAGAACAACTTCGCTTACGTGCTGATGTTCTGGGCTCCGCTGCTGGTCTTTGTGGTGCTCTGGTTCGTCTTCATGCGCCAGGCCCAGATGGGCGGCAACAAGGCCCTCAGCTTCGGCAAGGCCCGGGCGAAGGGTCTGTCCGCCAGCACCAAGCGCATCACCTTCGCGGATGTGGCCGGCTGTGACGAGGCCAAGGATGAGTTGAAGGAGGTCGTGGACTTCCTGAAGGATCCCGCCAAGTTCGTAAAGCTGGGCGGCAAGATCCCCAAGGGCCTACTGCTCATGGGTCCTCCG
Source organism: uncultured Holophagaceae bacterium (assembly GCA_903843705.1). Taxonomy (GTDB): domain Bacteria; phylum Acidobacteriota; class Holophagae; order Holophagales; family Holophagaceae; genus Geothrix. Next base: position 56,047 of record CAIMQW010000277.1, read on the forward strand.
GGCACAGGCAAGACCCTCCTGGCCCGCGCCATCGCCGGGGAGGCCAAGGTCCAGTTCTTCTCCATCTCCGGCTCCGACTTCGTGGAGATGTTCGTGGGCGTCGGCGCCAGCCGCGTGCGTGACCTCTTTGAGCAGGCCAAGAAGAGCGCCCCCTGCATCGTGTTCATCGACGAGATCGACGCCGTCGGCCGTCACCGCGGCGCCGGCCTGGGCGGCGGTCATGACGAGCGCGAACAGACCCTGAATCAGCTGCTGGTCGAGATGGACGGCTTCGAGGGCAACGAGGGCGTCATCCTCATCGCCGCCACCAACCGTCCCGATGTGCTGGATCCCGCCCTGCTCCGCCCCGGCCGCTTCGACCGCCGCGTGGTGGTGGACCGGCCCGATGTGAAGGGCCGCCACGAGATCCTGAAGGTGCACACTACGGACAAGATCCCCCTCAGCCCCGACGTGGAGCTGGAAGTCATCGCCCGCGGCACGCCTGGCTTCGCTGGCGCTGATCTGGCGAACCTCTGCAACGAGGCGGCCCTCACCGCCGCGCGCGGCAACAAGAAGTGGGTCGAGATGGCCGACTTCGAGAATGCCAAGGACAAGGTCTACATGGGCAGCGAACGTCGCAGCCTCGTGATGACCGAGGAGGACAAGCGCATCACCGCCTACCACGAGGCCGGCCACACCGTGGTCGCCGCCGTGGTGCCCGACAGCGACCCCCTGCACAAGGTCACCATCATTCCCCGTGGCCGCGCCCTAGGTGTGACCTGGCAGCTGCCGGTGAAGGACCGCTACAACACCACCCGCGACTACATGGAGAGTCGCATCGCCATCTCCATGGGCGGCCGCATCGCCGAAGAGATCTTCTTCAACCAGCTCAGCACAGGCGCCGCCAACGACATCCAGCAGGCCACCAATATGGCCCGCTCCATGGTCACGGAATACGGCATGAGCGACAAGCTGGGCCCCCTGAACTTCGGCGGCGGCCAGCATGAGGTATTCCTGGGCCGCGACTTCGCCCAGCACCGGGAGATCTCGGAAGACACCGCGCGGCTCATCGACGTCGAGGTCCAGGAGTTCGTCCTGCGCAACTATCGCCGGGCTAAGGCCGCCATCGAGTCCCACCGCGAGCAGCTGGTCACCATCGCCGAAGCCCTGCTGGTGCGCGAGACCCTCGACGGCAACGACATCGACATCCTGATGAAGGGCGGCACCCTGCCCCCGCCGAAGAGCACGACCACGCCTTCCGCCCCGGCCACGGTGGAAAGTCCCTCCGCGGATCCCGAGTTCAACCCCGCCCTCAAGCCCGCGTGAGCTCAGCACCGTTCGACTGGGGACCACTCCTCAGGGGTGGTCCCCTTTTCATCGGCATCCTGAACCTCACGCCAGACTCCTTCAGTGATGGCGGCCGCTACCTGGATCCGGAAGCCGCCCTGGCCCAGGCCCAGCGGCTGGTGGCCGCCGGTGCGGGGATGCTGGATCTGGGTGCGGAGAGCACCCGGCCCGGCTCCGTCCCCGTCAGCAAGGACACCGAGTGGGAGCGGCTGGCCCCGGTGCTGGCGCGACTGCGGACGGAGCTGCCGGACGTACCGCTCAGTCTGGACACCCGCCACGCAGTGGTGGCTGCCCGCGGCCTGGAGGCGGGTGTCGCCGTGCTCAACGACGTCACCGGTTTCTCGGCTCCCGCAATGCTGGACCTCGCCCGCAGCACCTTCTGCGGGTGCATCGCCATGCGCAGCCGGTTGACCGACGAGCACCTGCTGATGCCTCCCTACGACGATCCCACACCCGGTCGGGCTGATGCAGCCATCGCCGAGCTGCGGGTGGTCCGGGACCGCCTCTGTCTGGCCGGCGTCCCCGATGCCCGCATCCTGCTCGACCCCGGCTTTGGTTTCGGTACCACCTTCCAGGAGGATCTGGCCCTCTGGCAGGCCCTCCCGGAGCTCCCAGGGGACCTGGGCTGGCCCGGGGACCACTTCTGCATCGGCATCTCCCGCAAGCGGTTCCTCGCCGCCCGGGCAGGGACCCCGGGCCTGGCACCGGCCCTGCGCGACCCCCTGACGGCAGCCGCCCATGCCGAGGCCCTGGGATGGGGCTTCCGCGTGTTCCGGACCCATGCCATTGTCGCCCCCGGGCAGCCACTCTAAGCTGACAGGATGAGTCTTCGCTACTTTGGCACCGATGGCATCCGCGGAGTTGCCCTGCAGCCCCCCTTGACCCTGGGGGAAGTCACCCGCTGGGGCGCCGCCTGGGCCCAGGTGGCGCGTGAGGCCGGCGTGCGGCGACTAGTGGTGGGCTGGGATCCCCGATCCAGCTCCGAGGCGCTGGCCGAGGCCTTCGCCCTCGGCGTCGGCGCCGCCCTGGACGTGCTCGTGCTCGGCATGGCCCCCACTCCAGCCGTCGCCTGGAATGTCGCGCAGCTGAGCGCGGAGGGCGCCAAGACCTGGGGCCTCATGATCTCGGCCAGCCACAACCCTCCGAAGGACAACGGCCTGAAGGGCTTCAACGAAGTCGGGGAGAAGCTGGAAGAAGACCAGGAGCTGGCCATCGAGGCGGCCTTCGAGGCGCATCCCGAGCCCCTCACCCTGGCGGCGCCCACGGCCCCCCTGGAGCTGGGGCCCTACGTCGCACACCTGGGTGGCCTGAACCTGCCCGAGGACTTCCACATCGTGATCGACTGCGCCCATGGGGCCACGGCGGAAGTAGCCCCGCAGCTCTACCGCGGTGGCGACATCCACTGGATCGGTGTGCCCGCGAACGGCCCCTCCATCAACGTGGGGGTTGGCTCCACCCACCTGGATGCGCTGGCCGCCACAGTCCTGGCCCGGGGCGCCCAGCTGGGCATTGCTTTCGACGGGGACGGCGACCGCTGCCTGCTGGTGGATGGCGAGGGCCGGGCTGTGGACGGCGACCAGATGGTCTGGCTCCTGGCCCAGGACCGCGTGGCTTGCGGGGACATCCCGCCGGGGGTGGTGGGTACCCTGATGACCAATGGAGGCCTGCCCCAGGCCCTGGCTGGGCTGGGCGTCCCCTTTGTGCGTACAGCCGTGGGGGACAAGTTCCTGCTGCGCGAGATGGCCAAGCTGGGCTGGGATCTGGCCGCGGAGGCCTCGGGCCACCTCATCCAGAAGCGGGTGGGACCCAGTGGCGACGGCTTGGCCGCCGCGCTAGCCGTGCTGCGGGCCCTGCTCCACCGGCCTGTGGAACATCGCTGGGCCTGGACCTTTCCCTCCTGGCCCCAGCGCCTTGTGAACCTCAAAGCCCGCGAGCGCAAGGTCGTGGAAGACTGCGGCAGCCTCGTCGCTGCCATGGCCGCCATCGACCAGCGCTGGGGCGAGGGCGTACGGCAGGTGGTGCGCTGGTCCGGCACCGAGTCCAAGCTGCGGCTCATGGTGGAGGCCCAGGAAGTCGCCTGGGTGGATCAGGCACTTGATGAGCTTGAAGTCGCGGCCCGAATCGATCTGGTACTGAGCTGACATGGCCGCCGACGTCCGCCGCCCTGTGGACCGCTGGTTGGTGTTCTTCGCGCTGGCCCTCGTGGCCATCGGCATGGTGTGGATCTATTCCGCGTCGGCCATCAAGGCCTCCCAGAACCACACCGCCGCCACGGCCTTCCTGATGCGCCAGCTCGTGGGCGGCGCCATCGGCATCGCCTTCATGCTGGCCCTCTCGCAAGTCGATCTCGCCACCCTGCAGGACCACCCGCGTCCCCTGATGGTCACCTACTTCATCATGCTCGGCCTCCTGGCAGCGGTGCTTGTCATCGGTCCGAAGATCAACGGCGCCCATCGCTGGCTGCGCTTCGGCCCCATGAGCATCCAACCCTCCGAGCTGTTCAAGCCGGTCTCGGTGCTCATCGCGGCCTACTGGATGGTTCGACATCGCGAGGCCTGGCGGAACCACCGCGATGCCCTGCCCAAGCTGCTGAGCCTCGCAGGTATTCTCGTGGTGCCCCTGGCCCTCATCCTTCGCGAACCGGACTTCGGCACCACCTTCCTCATCGTCTTCGTGGCCTTGATGGTGGTCTACCTCGGCGGTGCGCCCAAGTGGATCTTCGCCATCGCCATCCCCGTCCTCGGCGCCCTGGGCACGGCCTTCGTGGTGCTCTCCCCCTACCGCCTGGCCCGCGTCACGAGCTTCCTCAATCCGGAGGCGGATCCCCTGGGCAAGGGCCACCAGGCCCTCCAGAGCCTCGTGGCTGTGGGCAACGGCGGCCTGATGGGCGTCGGCCTCGGGGCGGGTCGGCAGAAGCTCTTCTACCTGCCCGAGGCCCACACCGACTTCATCTATGCAGTCATCGCTGAGGAGGCCGGCCTCATCGGCACCGCGGCGGTCCTCACGCTCTTCGTGGCCATCCTGTGGCGCGGCTACCGCATCGCCAGCCGCGTGGGCGACAGCTACCTGAAGCTCTGCGCCATGGGCTTCGTCCTGCTGCTGGTGGTGCAGGCCCTCATGAACATGAGCGTGGTGCTCTCCCTGGCGCCCAACAAGGGCATCCCCCTGCCCTTCATCTCCTTCGGCCCCAACAGCCTCATCACCAGCCTCATATGCCTGGGCTTCCTGCTGGCCATTAGCAAAGACACCGCCTGAAGCTCAACCCAGCCGCAGGGGTTCGTCGTCGTCTTCGTCCACGAGGGTGATGTTGGAGCCCCCGCCTAGCAGCACCGCGTCCTCGAACATGTTCTTCAGCTTCGGCTCGAACCGCTCGGCCTGACCCAGGCGCGGATCGATCTTCACATCCACGTCGGTGCGGACGAGACCTCTCACTTCCGTCTCCTCCAGACCGAAGAGGGCGCCGAGAACCTTGAGCGGATTTAGCGCGTGGAAGTCTCCCAGGCGCGTGCTGAAGGTGAGGACGGCATCCTCGAGACGCGGTTCCTGAACGATCGTGCGCAGGTCCAGGGAGGCCTCCCCCTTCGCGCCGCCGCGATCCCATCGCCAGGTGTCCGCGGCGAGGAAGCCGTTGAGTCCGGCCGCCACCCGGTCCTGGAGACCCACGGGCAGTTCCCAGCGCCACCACGCGCGGAGGGCGAGGTCAGCCAGGGGCGTCGCATAGGCGGGTAGAGCGGTCCAGGTGTGCACGTGGAGCCCCAGCGGCAGGCGCCGGTTCAGGCGCGCGAGCAAGAGGGGCGCGGCCTCCATGGGCTCCCGCTTCAGCACCGCATCCATGCACTCCGCCCTGCCGCCAACCTGGGCGGGAAGGGGCAGGCCGACGCTGAACAGCGGCCGCGGACGCTTGCCCATGTCTAAGGCCAGGCCGATGCCTTCGAGGCGGAAGGCATGCAGGAAGAGTGCATGGAGATCGCCATCGTCGAAGGGGAGCGCACCATTTTCCTTCACGTAGGAGAACCGGATGAGCTGCCGCCTCGTATCAAGATGCCAGAGGGCGGCGCGGCGCTTTCGGGCCTTCTCGACGAGCGGCTTCAGGCCCGACTCCAGAACGCGAAGATCACTCCGTTCCGCCAATACGTGTCGAGCCGACCGGAGGACTTCTCCGGCATCCTCCACAAGATCTGAAGCAATGAGTGCCTGCGTCCAGGCAGCGGCATCGAGAGGGATCGAATGTTCAATGACGGCCCGGAGATCCAGCATTGGCGAGGGTTCCAGGCTGGTGTTCGCGGCCTCCATCACGGCGTGGGCGGCCTGCAGCAGCTGTTTTTTGAGCTGGACTTCGACAGGAATTCCCAGAGGCGGGATACGTCCGGTTACGTATCCAGACTCGGAGCGGGAGGGCGGAATGGATGAGGAAGAGGTCATGTTTGGCCCTTGGATTCCCAGGATGACAGGGTCGCTGGCGGTCAATCCGGGGAGCGATATCCACATCCACTGTGGGAACCTGCGGGCCGGAATCCAAGAATTCCTTTTATCAAAAGCCACTTGCCGGTTTGCCCGTTTTTGGTGGCAGGGGCAGTCCCGATTGACCGGTTGACATCTGCCTTTGGGTTCGTTCCCGGAACCACTCTTTGCCTTCTTTGCCCAGTCGAGGCAAGCTGGAAAGGCCGCCATGATCCATGATCCCTACATCATTCCTCCGCTTCCCGCCGACTGGCCGTACCCGCCCGGCGTTCCCCGCCTGCCCCTGGGCTGCCGCGTGAATCGGGAACTCCCGGGCCTGGGCGGCGGCTGGCGAATCTGCACCCCCGGCGCCGTCGAGCCCTCGGGCAAGGCGGTGCCCGTCCAAGGAGCCTTCGGCCGTGGTGGCGTGTTGCGCGTCGGTGATCTGGTGCTTCGACCCTATCGCCGCGGGGGACTCCTTCGCCACGTCAACGAGCGCACCTATCGATCAAATCTTCGCTTCGCCGCCGAGTACGCCGTGCACCGCGGCCTATGGGAGGCGGGCTTCCCCACCGTGGAGCCCATGGGCTACGCGTGGCGCCCTGTGCGGTTCGGCGTGGAGGGTGTGCTGATCACCCGACTGGCGCCGGGCCAGCCCTGGCCGAGCCGCTGGGACCTGAGTGGCGAGCGCGCCGGAGACATCCGTCAGGCCCTCGCCTGTCTCTGCGAGTGGGGCCTCTGGTCACCGGATCTGAATGCGACGAACGTCATGCTGCCACCCGACGGCGGGGCGCTCTTCTTGGACTGGGACCGCGCCGGCTTCGTGGCCTCTGCGGTGGATCTGATGCCCCGGTACCGGGCCCGGCTGGACCGAAGTTTGCAGAAGCTCGGCGCCCCCGCCGAGGCCTTCGCCGTCACTGCACCTGCACCGCGTCCGTGATGATCACCGGCTTCACCGGCAGGTTCAGGAAGTCGCTGCGCTTGTTGCTGGTCTTCACCGCCTTGATGCGGTCGACCACATCCATGCCCACGACCACCTTTCCGAATACGCAGTAGCCCCAGGTCTGGTCGTTGACCTTGCTCTTGAAGTCCAGCGCCGGATTGTCCACCACGTTGATGAAGAACTCCGCGGCCGCGCTGTTGGGATCGGGCGTCCGGGCCATGGCGAGGGTGCCCCGCTTGTTCTTCAGCCCTGCTGCCAGGGCGCGGTCCGCCTCGTTGGGAATGGCGGGATCCGTCCGCTTCTTGCCGAGGTAGTCCACATAGCCGCCGCCCTGGATCATGAAACCCGGGATGACGCGGTGGAAGATGGTCCCCTTGTACTGGCCCTTCTTCACATACTTCAGGAAGTTCTCCACGGTCCGAGGCGCGGCCTCCGGCTCCAGTTCCAGGACGATGGGGCCCAGGGATGTGGTCAGCTTCACGCGGGGCTTCGGCCCGGCGGTGAGGCCGAGCGCGGCGAGGGATAGAAGGACGGCGATCAGGGGGCGCATCAGGATCTCCGGGACTGCCCCATGGTAGCCGCAACCGGCACCGATCAGTAGGCGCCGAGACTCCGGGCAATGGCGTCCCGCTGGCCCTTGAAGCCCTGCTCTTCCCGGCTCTCCTTGATCACGGACCGGGCCTGTTCCCGCTGGCCCAGCTTCAGCATGGCCTGGGCCCGCATGAGGGCCACCCAGCCCCGCTGCTCCGGCGCGAGGGACTTGCCCGGGTATATGGCCAGGGCGCCCCGAGCGTCGCCGGCCTGCAGCCGGAGGTCGCCAACCAGGATGTTCACAGGTTCACGCAGCTCCACCTTCTCGGTCAGCCGCGATAGCCAGCCCTCCGCCTCGCTGTGCCGCTGCGCGGCGTTCTCCTTGGGCCCCAGAGGACGCTGGAGCAGCCGCAGGATCACCTTCACCCGCTCTGGACCCGGCAGGGCCCGCGGCAGGGCGCTGCGGACGGCGGGCCAATTCTCCAGGGCCGCCTCTGCTCGGGCCCGGATCAGGGCCTCTTCCGGGGTGTCGCCCTTGGGCGGCATGAGCTTCAGGACCTGCCTGGGCTGGGCCTCGGGCTGGACCTTGGCAAGTGCGGCATTGCGCGGCGCGGTGCGCTGGGCCACAGGTACGTCGGCCAGCAGCGAGGGCAGCACCTCCAGCAGACCGTGCACGGCGAACAGCTCCGCAACACCGAGGCGCAGCCGGGGGTCCAGTGCACCGAAATGGCCCGGCTTCATCCGCACCAACAGCTCGCCCGGAAAACCCTTCTCGAGGCGCTGGCCTACCCAGGCGTTCCAGGCCTCGGCCCAGAGTTTCCTCACCTCTGCGCCTTCGCGCAGGACCGGGTCCATCCGCTCGACCAGGTTCAGGCACTCCTCCCACTGAGTCTTGCCGATCAGCAGCCGCAGCTCTACGACCTGGGCGGTCCCCTTAGGCAGGTTCTTGCCGCCCTTCCGCACCTCGGCCAGCAGGGACTCGGCGCTGGGTAGATCCTTGGCGTCCGGCAGGCTGCCGTCCGTCAGCAGGCTGGCGAGGGCCAGCCGAGCATCATCGGCCTGGGAGGACTTCGGGAAATCCTTGACCAATTTGCGGAGCACCTGGGCCGCCCCCTTGGCGTCACCGGATCGGCCGAGTAGCCGGCCCCAGGCCAGTTCCAGGCGAGGGGTCAGCTCGCTGCTCGGGTAGAGCCTGGCGAAGTCCTTGCGGGCCGCTTCGGCCTGATCCCGGGCACCTGTGACCGTGAGCACCTCGGCGATGGCCGCCAGACCCCGCTCAGAGGTTTTCTCGCCGCCGTTGAGGGGCTTAAGGGCCTGCACGATGGGCAGGGCTTCCTGGGGCCGTCCCTGCTCCACCAGCAGCCAGATCAGGAGCTCCTGGGAGCCCCGCTTGCGCTCGGCAGGCATGTCCGAGGCCAGCGCTTGGTGGAGCCGTCCCTCGGCATCCTTGTAGCGCTTCTGGTTCAGGGCATCCTCCGCCAGGATGGTATTGGCCTCCCCCATGAACGGTGACTTGGGCCATTGCCGCTCCAGCTTCTTGAGCGCCACGGCCGCGGCCGGGAGATTGCCCACCCGGGCCTCGAGGATGCCCTGGGCGTAGAGCACTAGCTCCCGCTCGGGCACCTTGCTGGATTTGAAGCTGTGGCCCTTCAGGCGGGCCAGCGCGGCCTTGATGGAGATGGCGTTCTCTGCGTGAAGGGCCTCCTTGGCCAGCTCCGCCGCCTGGGCATCGCTCATGCTTCCGCTGCGGGTCGGGCCCTGCTTCGCCGCAGGCGCGGCGGCGTGGGAGGGGTCCTGTCCCGCGGCCAGGAGGGGCGCGACCAGCAGCAGCGCCGCCGACCAGGGCCGCCTGAGGCTCACGAGAGCCACCGGGCGAGGAGGTTCTTCTTGCCGTGCTCGAACTCCTCTTCCGAGAGCAGGCCCTTCCCTCTCAGGACTGCGAGGCGCTCGAGGTCTGCCAGGGCGTCCGGCTTCGCGGCCGCAGCGCTGGGCGCGATCTGGTTGGCGAGGATCTCCATGCGGCCCAGGGTCGTCTCCAGCCGCTCGGCCCGCTCCATCAGGGCCTTCACTTGGGCGCGCAGGGCGTCGCGCTCGTGGGCCAGGTCCCGACGCTCCATGAGCCGCCGCAGCGTGTTCCGGAACTGGTCGATCTGCATGGGCTTCGTGACGAAATCAAAAGCGCCCAGCTCCATGGCCTCCGTGGCCTCGCGCACACTGCCGAAGCCCGTAAGCACCAGCACCGTGCAGCTGGGGTTCAGCTTCAACGCGCACTTGAGGACATCCATCCCGGTCTTCCCGGGCATGACCAAGTCCGTGATCACCAGGTCGAAGGGGGGCTGCTCGCTCCGCAGCTTCACTTCGGCCTCCTCCCCGGTGGCGGCCGTGACCACGTGGAATCCCTCCTGGGTAAGCAGGGTCGAGAGGGTCTCCCGGGGCATGGGATCATCATCCACCAGCAGCAGGCTGGGGGTCGGACGGTGGGGCGGAACGATGGGGCGGGTCAAAGGAGTCCCCTGGAATAATCTGACAATACCCTCTTCGGAGCCGAAGCGCGGGAACTCAAGCCTTGGAACTGTTCCTTTTGCTTCATGCAGCTCCCCTCAGCCGGTAGACGAAGGCGAGCACCTGCGCCACGGCCTGGAAAAGCTCATTGGGAATGGGTTGGTCCAGGTTTACCTGGCGGTAGAGCGCCCTCGCCAGTTCCGGGCGCTCCAGGATCGGCACGCCCGATTCCCGGGCCCGCTCCCGGATCTTGAGCGCCAGGTGATCCAGCCCCTTGGCCACACAGACCGGGGCGGCGGTCTTCTCGTCATAGCGCAGCGCCACCGCCACGTGCGTGGGGTTTGTCACCACCACCGTGGCCTTGGGTACCGCGGCCAGCATGCGGCGGCGCGCGGAAGCCAGCATGAGGCCCTTCTGCCGCTGCTTGATCTCGGGGCTGCCGTCCGCATCCTTGGCCTCGTCCTTCACTTCCTGCTTGGTCATGCGGATGCTCTTCTCCCAGGAGCTGCGCTGCCAGGCGAAGTCCGCGATGGCCAGCACTAGCATGGCGAGCATCACGTTGCGGTAGAGCGCGAAGACCGCGCTCTGGAAGAGGTCGAGGGAGTGCCCCAGGGGCAGCTTCAGGGTGGACAGCAGCGCGGGGATTCGGGGCTCCAGGACGGAATAGGCCACCCAAGCCAGGATGGCGAACTTGGCCAGGCTCTTCACCAGCTCTACCAAGGACTTCAGGGCGAACAGGCGCTTGAAGCCCTGGGCCGGGTTGAGCCGGTCGAACTTCAGCTGGAGCGGCTTGGTGTTGAAGCTGAAACCCCGCTGACTGAAGCCCACGGCCAGGGCGAGCAGCAAGTTGAGGGCAAGGAAGGGCAGCAGGAGCCGCCCGAGGATCATAATCAGGTCGCCAACCAGAGTTATCCGTCCCGCTTCGGCGAGGGCGCCCGGCCGGGCCAGCTGGAGGAAGTGCGCCACCTGCTTGGCCAGAAGCGCCAGGGTGGCACTGCCCAGACCCAGGAACAGGAAGAAGTTTCCCCAGAGCAGGATGGCCCCGTCGAAATCCGCGCTGCGCGGTACCGAGCCCTCGTCCCGGGCCTTTTGTCGGCGGCGAGGAGTGGCGGTCTCGGTGCGTGCGGGATCCTGGGGCACCTCAGCCTCCCAGCAGCTTCAGGGCCAGCCTGGGACCCGACTCCAGCATGGGCCGCAGCCAGGGGCCCAGCTCCCGGAGGACCAGGCCCAGGATCACCAAGCCGAGGGAGATCTTCAGCGGGAAGCTCAGCTGGAGGAGCTGGAGCTGGGGCATGAACTTGCCGGAGATGCCCAGGATCAGGTCCAGCAGGAACAGCACGGCCAAGACGGGAAAGGCTAGCTGGAAGCCCTTGGCCAGCAGCTGGCCAATTAGGGTGATGAGACCCATGACCTGCAGCGGGACGCCTTGGCCCATGGGAGCGACCCGGTAGCTGTCCACCAGGGCGAGGATCAGCTGGTGGTGCAACCCGGTGACGAAGACCAGGAGCGTCGCCATCTGCATCATCAGCGACCCGGAGACCGAAGCACTCTGGCCGGTGGCGGGATCCAGGAACTGCACGAAGGAGAAACCCATCTGCGTATCCATGAGCGTGCCGGCGAAGGCCACGGCCTCCAGGATCCAGGCCACCACGGTGCCCAGCAGCATGCCGATGGCCAGTTCCGCCGCCATCAGGGCCGCCAGGCCCGGGATGCCCGTTGGCAGCGCGGAGGGCGTCGGCAGCACCGGCAGGATCACCGTCGCCAGCAGGGCGCCCAGCGCCGCCCGGAGCTGCATGGGCATCTGTTCAGAACCCAGGATGGGAAAGGTCGCCAGCAGCCCCGTGACCCTCGTGAGCACCAGCACCCACAAGGCCGCCTTGGCCCCCGTGAAGGCCCAGAGCCCCGAGTCCATCAGGGTCGGCGTCATGGGCGACTCAGGACAGCTGCCGGACGAGGGTGTTGAACTCGGTGAACATCCGGGTCGTGAAGTGGACCATGGTCTGCATCATCCAGGGGAAGCTGACAGCGACCACGAGCATCACGGCGATGACCTTGGGCACAAAGGCGATGGTCTGGTCCTGGAGGCTGGTCACCACCTGGAACACCGAGATGATGAGGCCCACCACCAGCGATACCACCAGGGCCGGTCCCGCCACCAGCAGCGCCGTCTTGAGGGCTTCCTTGCCAATCTGTGCGATCACGAGTTCATTCACAGCTCACTCCCCGGCCCAAGGCCGATAGCCGTTTGCCGATAGCTGATAGCTGAATACCTCATCCCGTGTACCCCCGCACCAGGGAGCCCACGATGAGGTACCAGCCGTCCACCAGCACGAATAGCAACACCTTGAAGGGCAGCGAGATCACCACCGGCGGCAGCATCATCATGCCCATGCTGAGCAGGATGCTCGCCACCACCATGTCCACCACCAGGAAGGGCAAGAAGATCATGAAGCCGATCTCGAAGGCGGTCTTGAGCTCGCTGATGAGGAAGGCTGGGAGCAGGCACTCCATGGGCACGTCGGCCTTGGTCTTGGGCGCCGGAGCCTTGGCGATCCGCAGGAAAAGGCCCAGGTCCTTCTTCCGCGTGTGGCGCAGCATGAAGACCTTCAGTGGCGCCCCGGTCCGCTCCAGAGCCTGCTCGGCGGACAGTTCGTTGCGCTGCAGGGGCTGCAGGGCCGTGGTGTTAATCTCCCGCGCCGTGGGCGCCATGATGAAGAAGGTCAGCACTAGCGAGAGGCTGATGAGCACCTGGTTCGAAGGCGTCTGCTGCGTGCCAAGCCCCTGGCGGAGGAAGTGCATCACCACGGCGATGCGGGTGAAGCTGGTCGCGGTCATGAGGATGGTCGGGGCCAGGGAGAGGACGCTGAGGAGCAGCATCGCCTGGAGGCTGGTGCTGAGGGCCGGACCCGAGGGGGTCTTGCTGAAGTCCACGGTCACCGAGGGCAGCGGGGCCGCAGGCTGCGCGCAAAGCGTGGCGGCCGCCAGGAGCAGCAGGACCGCCGGCAGCCAGCGCAGCAGGCGGCTCACAGGCCACCCCCGCCCTGTTTGAGGAGCGCCTCCATCTCCTTGACCGGCACTGGGCGGCTCAGGTCCACCTGGCGGGACAGGGCCTCATCGAAGGTGCCGGGCTCGCCCCGGTCGCCGGGATCCAGGCGGGAAAGCAGGCTGATGCTCTGGGGGGTCAGGGCGAGGAGGAAGCGCTCGCCCTCGACATCCAGAATCGACACGAAGCGGCGGTCGCCCAGGGCCAGGGTCTCCTCGACCCGCAGCCGGCCGCCTCCGCTGCCAGGCAGCCGGCCCCGACCGTATTTCTTCAGGCCCCAGAGGCTGGCACCCGCCAGTCCCAGCACCAGGACCAGGGACCCGAAGGCCCGCCAGCCTGAGGCAGGGGCCTCCGGGGCCTGGGCCGGCGTCGGTTTTCCGTCGTCCAGCGTCAAGGGAGCCTGCAGTTCCCTCTCGGAGGCCGTGGGCGGCAGGGGCGCCGGCTTGGCACCTTGGGCCCCAAGACCCAGGCCCGCCAGCAATCCAAAGAGCAGCACCATCCGTCGCAGCACGACAAACTCCCGACACAGGCAGGGAGTAGGGCGAGAGCGATGCCAGGACTTACGGGTGCGGCAGACGCACGTCGAACAGCACCTTCCAGACTCCAGCCTCCTGGATCCAGACGCGCAGGAAGCTCGCGGCGGCGCCTCTGGCTGAGGCCGGGGTCTCGCCGCAGGTCCAGGCCAGGTCGCCACTGGGGGCCACCTGGAGCCGGGCGGGCTCCCACCGCGTTCCGGGGGGATCCCTTGCCAGCAGTGCCCCGATGGCCCCCTCTCCCCGAGCCGGTGGAGACCCTGGGCGGAGGACTCGGGCATCCCGGGCCAGCCAGGGGACCAGCCCCGGCCCACCCCGCTCGCCCCGGGCCACTGCCAGGGCGCCTTCGGCTTGACGCAGGGCTCGGCCTCTTCCCTGGGGATCTGCCGCGCATAGGGCCGGCCTGAGGGTGGCCTCCGCCGGGGCCGCGAAGGGCTCGATGGGCTTGTCGGGCGCCGCGTGAGGCACGCCGATGTCGGCCACTACCTTCCAGCTGCCGGTGGCCTGCCGCTGCCAGACCGAGAGAAAGTGGCCATGGGCCAGGGCCGGAGTTCCAGGCCCGGCGGCGTAGGTCCAGGGGCCGAAGCTCCAGGCCAGGTCCCTGGAGGCGGCCATACCCATGGCCTCCGGAAACCAGACCAGGTGCCCAGAATCCCCCGGAGCGGCCCCGTAGGCCTCCTGGACCGTTGTCATCCGGGGGGTGAAGACCCGGGCATCCTCAGCCAACCAGGCCAGGAACGCCGCCCGGATACCCGCCTGGGACGCCTGCCGAGCGAAGGCCAGCTCCGCCTGGTGCACCGATTCCAATCCGGGGACCTGGGCCCCAGCCACCCCGGCCATGAGCAACCACACCGGGGTCGGCAGCAGGCGCACCATGAGGGATCTCCGGGAATCCGCCACCCTACCACCGTTGCGACCGTCCGCGGCAAGGCGTAGGGTTAAGCACTAATCACCCCATGGAGTTGCCGTGCCCGCTTTCCAGCTCACCGTGAATGGCTGCGGCCCTGGGAGCTTCGCGTGATCCCGGGCGTGGTGCTCGCGGCGGGTTCCGGCCGGCGCATGGGGGGACCCAAGGCCCTGCTGGAACTCGACGGCGAGACCCTGCTGCAGCGGGCGGCGCGCCTCCTCGGCGAGGCCGGGTGCAGCCCAATCTTCGCGGTCGTCGGGGACTGGGACCCGGGCGAGGTGGACGCCTTCCTGGTGCTCAACGCCGAAGCCGCCGAAGGCATGGCCAGCTCGATCCGGGCCGGGGTGGGCGCGCTGCCGAAGACGGCCCCGGCCGCCCTCTTCATGGCCGTGGACCAGCCTGCGGTGGATGAACCCCTGCTGCGCCGCCTGCTGGCCCTGGCTGCGGCCGACCCGGACCGCCCCACCGCCTGCGGTTACGGCGAGACCCTGGGCATTCCCGCCGTGGTGCCCAGGCGCCTGTTTCCCGACCTGCTCAACCTGCACGGCGACCGGGGCGCCAAGGCCATCCTCGTCCGGGAACAGGCGGCGGTCCTGCCCTTCCCCGAAGGTCTCGCCGACCTCGACACCCCCGCGGACCTGGAGCGCCTCAGGCGCTGAGTTTGAGCAGCTTCTGGCTGTCGTGACGCCAATCGGGTCCCGAATCCGTTACCCTGAGGGCCGCCACAGGAGCTCCTCCATGTCCGACCTCATCCATGACCTCACCGACAAGTCCTTCGCCCAGGCCGTTTCCAGCGGCATTACCGTGGTGGACTTCTGGGCACCCTGGTGCGCCCCCTGCCGCGAGCTGGCCCCGATCACCGAGGCCCTGGCTACGGAGCTCAAGGGCAAGGTGACCTTCGCCAAGCTGAATGTTGACGACTACATCCCCCTCTCCGAGCAGTACGACGTGTTGAGTATGCCGACCCTCGTGATATTCAAGGACGGTGAGCCCCTGGACCGCATCGTGGGGACCCTGCCCCTCGACCAGCTGCGCATCCGCATTGAAAAATCCTTCTGATCCTTCTCCCTTCCGACTCGAGGCACCCATGAGCACCCTTACCGGCGAGAGCCTTCTCCAGCAGCTGAACTGGCGCTACGCCACCAAAAAGTTCGATCCCACCCGGCAGATCCCCGCGGCGGACTGGGCTGTGATCGAGCAGGCGCTGGTCCTGTCTCCCTCCAGCTACGGCCTGCAGCCCTGGAAGTTCATCGTGGTGACGGACCCCGCCCTCAAGGCGAAGCTCCGCCCCGCCACCTGGAACCAGTCCCAGGTGACAGAATGCAGCCACTACGTGATCCTCACCGCTAAGCAGGACCTCACCGAAGCCGATGTGGACGCCTTCGTGGCCCGCATCGCCAAGGTTCGCGGTGTCAGCCCCGAGAGCCTCGCCGCCTATAAGAGCTACATGGTGGGCGACCTCGTGAAGGGCCCCCGCCACGCGGTCATCGCCGAGTGGGCCGCCCGCCAGGCCTACATTGCCCTGGGCAACCTGCTGACCAGCGCTGCGGTCCTGGGCGTGGACGCCTGCCCCTTTGAGGGCCTCGAGCCGGACAAATACAACGAGATCCTCGGCCTCGTGGGCACCGGCTTCCACACCGTCTGCGCCTGCCCCATGGGCTACCGCTCCACGGACGACAAATATGCCAGCACCCCCAAGGTGCGCTTCGAAGCCTCGGACGTCGTCGAGCACCGGTGAGGCGGCCGTGCTGACCCGTAGTCTCGGTTCTCAAGGCCTTACCGTCTCGGCCCTGGGCCAGGGCTGCATGGGCATGTCCGACTTCTACGGCCGCAGGGATGACGCCGAGTCAACGGCCACGATCCTCCACGCCGTGGACCGGGGCGTCACCCTCTTCGACACGGCCGATGTCTATGGCCCGCACACCAATGAAGCCCTGGTGGGCAAGGCCCTTGCCGTGGTGCGGAACAGGGTGGTCATTGCCACCAAGTGCGGCATCCGGCGGGATCCGGCGGACCCCCTCGTTCGCGGCGTCTGCGGGCGTCCCGACTACATCCGGAGCGCCTGCGAGGCCAGCCTGCGGCGTCTGGGCATCGACACCATTGATCTCTACTACCTGCATCGGGTGGACCCCGAGGTGCCCATCGAGGACTCCGTGGGCGCCATGGCCGGGCTGGTGACGGAGGGCAAGGTCCGCTTCCTGGGCCTCTCGGAACTCAGTCCGGCCACCCTTCGCCGGGCCTACCAGGTGCATCCCATCACCGCCGTGCAGTCCGAATACAGCCTCTGGACCCGGGATCCCGAGGACGGCATCCTGCAGGCCTGCCGGGAACTGGGCGTGGGCTTCGTGCCCTTCAGCCCCCTGGGCCGGGGCTTCCTCACGGGCCAGCTCCGCCGCTTCGAGGACTTCGAGCCAGACGACTCCCGGCGCCTCTCCCCGCGGTTCCAGGGCGAGAACTTCCAGAAGAATCTCGAGCTGGTGGCCCGCATCGAAGACATGGCCGCCGCCCGCGGCTGCACCGCCTCTCAGCTGGCCCTGGCCTGGGTTCTGGGCCAGGGCGGTGACCTCGTCCCCATCCCCGGCACCAAGCGGCGGGACCGCCTGGACGAGAACCTCGGCGCCCTTGAGCAGGTGCTCTGCCCCGGTGAGCTGCAGGAGCTGAGTGGTCTGTTCCCCCCCGGCGCCGCCGCCGGACTCCGGTATCCCGAGGGACTGATGCACCTGGTCAACCGCTGAAACAGACCGGCCTCAGACAGCGTGCGCGGGCCGTGGGAGACTAGGGCCGTTCCGCCGGAGTTCCCCATGAGCGACGCCTCGCCCGTACCCATCGTCACCGCCCCCCGGGGCAACCATCTCCACTGCAAGGGCTGGGTGCAAGAAGCCGCCCTGCGCATGCTCATGAACAACCTGGACCCAGAGGTGGCGGAGCGTCCCGAAGACCTAGTGGTCTACGGCGGCCTGGGCAAGGCCGCGCGGAACTGGGATTGCTTCCACGCAATCGTGAAAGAGCTGAAGCACCTGCATGACGACGAGACACTGCTGGTGCAGAGCGGCAAGCCCGTGGGCGTGGTCAAGACCCACGTGGACGCGCCCCGCGTGCTCATCGCGAACTCGAATCTGGTCCCCAAGTGGGCGACCTGGGAGGTCTTCCGCGAACTGGATCAGAAGGGCCTGATGATGTACGGCCAGATGACCGCCGGCAGCTGGATCTACATCGGCAGCCAGGGCATCGTCCAGGGCACCTACGAGACCTTCGCCGAGGCCGCCCGCCAGCACTTCAATGGCACCCTCGCCGGCACCTGGACCCTCACCGCGGGCCTGGGCGGCATGGGTGGGGCGCAGCCTCTGGCCGTGACCATGAACGGCGGTGTCTGCCTGGCCGTCGAGGTGGACCACACCCGCATCCAGAAGCGCCTGGACACCCGCTACCTGGACGAGTGGACCGACAGCCTGGAAGAGGCCGTGGCCCTGGTGGAGCGCTACGTGGCCCGCCGGGAGGCCCGCAGCATCGGGCTGCTGGGCAACGCCGCAGAGGTGCTGCCGGAGCTCCTGAAGCGGGGCCTGAAGCCCCACCTGGTCACGGACCAGACCTCGGCCCACGACGAGTACAACGGCTACATCCCGGCCGGTCTCAGCCTGGAGCAGGCCGCCGCGCTGCGTCAGGAGCAGCCGGAGACCTATGTCCAGCGGGCCCTGGCCTCCATGCGCACCCACGTGGAGGCCATGCTCGGGTTCCAGGCGGGCGGTGCCGTCACCTTCGACTACGGCAACAACCTCCGCGCCCAGGCCCAGCGGGCGGGCTGCGAAAACGCCTTCGCCTTCCCCGGCTTCGTACCGGCCTTCATCCGACCCCTCTTCTGCAAAGGCATCGGCCCCTTCCGCTGGGTGGCCCTCTCTGGGGACCCGGCCGACATCGCCGTCACGGACGCCGCCATGATGGAGCTGTTCCCGGATAATGAAGGCCTCCACCGCTGGCTGAAGGCCGCCCAGGAGAAGATCCCCTTCCAGGGCCTGCCCGCCCGCATCTGCTGGATCGGCGCCGGCGAGCGCCACCTGGCGGGCCTCAAGTTCAATGAGCTGGTGCGCACCGGGAAGGTGAAGGCGCCCATCGTCATCGGCCGGGACCACCTGGACAGCGGCAGCGTGGCCAGCCCCAACCGCGAGACCGAGGCCATGAAGGACGGCAGCGACGCGGTCTCCGACTGGCCCCTGCTCAATGCCCTCACCGCAGCGAGTGGCGGCGCCTCCTGGGTGAGCTTCCACCACGGCGGCGGTGTCGGGATGGGCTACAGCCAGCACAGCGGCGTGGTCATCGTGGCCGACGGCACCGAGCGCGCCGACCGCTGCATCGCCCGCGTACTCTGGAACGACCCCGCCATGGGCGTCTTCCGCCACGCCGACGCCGGCTACGAGTCCGCCCGCGAGCATGCTGAACTCATCGGCCTGCATATCCCAATGAACTAAGAAAGAGAACCAGATCCACCCTTTCTCACGAGCCCTAACCCCTGAGGCACCCATGTCCCGACCCTGCCCCTGCGCCTCCAAGAAGACCTACGACCGTTGCTGCGGCCCTTTCCATGCGGGCGCGGCCCTGCCGGAGACTGCGGAGTTGCTCATGCGCTCCCGCTACGCTGCCTACGCTATTGGCAAGGTGGACTATTTGATCGCCACCCGGCCCGAGGCCAAGCGCGCCGAGGAAAACCGCGACGAGCTGCTCCAGTACTGCCGCTCCGTCAGCTTTGTCGGGCTCAAGATCGCCGCGAAGGAGAAGGGCGGAAAGGGCGACGACACGGGCATCGTCACCTTCCATGCCAGCATACAGGCCAACGGCCGCCGCAGCCTCCACATCGAGACCAGCACCTTCGTCCGGGAGAACGGGAAGTGGGTGTATGTGGACGGCGTCATCAAGGAATAGGTCGGGTTTCGGACTAGGCCCTAGACCGGGCAAAAAAAACAGCGGCGGACGGGAGCACTCGGGCCCTCGTCCACCGCTCCCCCGCCCTTCCCCCCCGGGAGGACGGATCAAGGTCCTAGGTGGGTGTCTCGGCTTTGGCCTGCAGCAGGGAGTTCTGGAGGCAGAGGTGGGCGAGGAATCGGGTGGTCATGGTGCCTCATTCGAAGGGTGGGAAACAAAAGCACTCGACCCTTGGGCGCGTAGTCTGCCGGGAGAGGGGTAGGTGCCAAGGTCTCCAGGGTGTGCGGAGAAAACCCTATCAGAATTCAATGATCACAAAAATGATTTTTATGAATGTTTTTTCTAGCATTTGGCTATTTGATAGCTGAAGGTTCTCTTTGCCAGAGATCTCCCCTTCCGTGATCCTTGCGCCCCTAACCTGGGCCAATGCAAGGCCAGTTGTGGGCGCCAGACGGGTTATCATCGATTGGAGCCCACCCATGAAGCCCCTCGATGGAATCAAGGTCATTAACCTGGCAGTGAACCTGCCCGGTCCCGCCGCAGCCCAGCGCCTGAGCACCCTGGGTGCCGAAGTGGTCAAAGTGGAGCCGCCCCTGGGCGACCCCATGGCCACCTACTCCCTGCCCTGGTACCACGAGATGGCCGCGGGCCATCGGGTCCGGACGATCGACCTCAAGACGCTGGAGGGCCAGGCTGAGTTCTTCGCCCTGCTTGAGGGCGCGGATGTGCTGCTCTCCGCCACCCGCCCCTCGGCCATGCGCCGACTGGGCCTCGATTCCGAGACCTTGCAGGCAGCCTTCCCGCGCCTGTGCCAGGTGATGATCACCGGCTACCCGGCGCCGCGCGACAACGAGGCCGGCCACGACCTCACCTACCAGGCCTCCATGGGCCTGGTGGACCCGCCCCACATGCCGCGCACCCTGCTGTCGGATCTGGCCGGCGCCGATCGGGCCGCAGCGGCCGTGCTGTTGCTGCTTTACCAGCGCGAACGGACCGGCCGCGGCGGCCACCAGGCCGTCTCCCTGGCCGAAGCCGTCACCAGCTTCGCCGACCCCGTGCGCCACGGCTGCACCCTGCCCGGGGCCATGCTGGGCGGGGGCGTCCCTGAA
Organism: uncultured Holophagaceae bacterium; assembly: GCA_903843705.1. GTDB lineage: Bacteria > Acidobacteriota > Holophagae > Holophagales > Holophagaceae > Geothrix. The sequence goes on from CAIMQW010000277.1 coordinate 76,295, forward strand.
TACCGCATCTACCGCGCCACCGACGGCTGGGTGGCCGTGGCGGCCCTGGAACCCCACTTCAAGAAGCGACTGGAGACCCTGCTGAAGGTCACTACCCCCGAGGGCTACCGCCGGGCCTTCGGCGGTGCCAGCACCACCTTCTGGCAGGCCTGGGGCCAGGAGCACGACGTCCCCATCGAGACCGTCCGCTGAGGAAGGGGCCTGCCCAAGGTCAGTGCATCCCCGGGTCTTTCTCCCCGGCACAGATGGGGATGTCGAGCTGGTTCTGCTTGGGCGGCAAGGGACAGGTGGCGAAGAGGGTGAAGGCGCAGGGGGGGTTCTCGGCCTTGTTGAAGTCGAGCACCACCTTCCCGTCCTTGGGCATCTCGGCGTAGAGGAAACGCCCGGCGGGGTAGGTTTCCTTGGCACTGGTGGTGTCCCGGAAGATCAGGAACAGCTCCGGGTGGTCCTGATCTTCCAGCAGCGGCTCGAGGGTGCGCTCCTGGCCCCTCACCTTGAAGCGCAGCAGGCCCGGTGCGGTCATGGGCTCCGTGGTGCCGAGCACCGTGGGAATGGCCCGGACCTGAGGCGTGGCGTAGGGCGTGTAGTCCGCCACCACGCGCAGGGCCGGGTCCACCGGAAAGCGCGGCACCCCGCGGAAGGCCTTGCGGGCAGGATTCTCGGGGTCCTTGATGCGCACCGCGAAGCGATCCCCGCGGCGGATGAGGTAGAAGCGCACCCGGCCTGCCTGGAACGTGTCCGGCTTGCCGTCGGCGTCGGACTTCAGCAGGGTCTCGGTGACGGGCTTGCCGTTCAGCAGCAGGCCGCTGCCGGGCATGGGCTTGAAGCGCACGGCGCCCTTCTCCAAGAGGAACTCGCCCGCCTTAGCCGGGAGCGCCCAGGCCGGCAGCAACACCGTGGACTCCGGCGCCGAGCCCAGGGTGTTGACGCCGGGCTTGAGCCAGTCTCGTCCGATGAGGGTGAGCCAGCCGTTCTCCGCCACCAGTCGCGCCTCCCGGTCCGCGTGCCAGGCGTCCACCGAGGCCCGGTAGGCGTCCTGGGCTGGGGCTGTCAAGCCAGCAAGGAGGATCAGGGACACGCCAAGAAGTTTTCGCATGGCATCCATCCTAGTGCACCTCCTGCCGTAGGATGGGGCAGACCCACCCGAAGGAGCTCCATGCGCCCTGTTCTCGCCACCCTCCTGATCCTGCTGGCCCTGCCCTGCTCGGCCGGTGACTTGCCCCGCCGCCCGGTCCACACCTACTCCATCGTGGCTCGTGACGCGGCCACTGGCGACCTGGGCGTGGCGGTGCAGAGCCACTGGTTCAGCGTGGGCTCTGCCGTGCCCTGGGCCGAGGCCGGGGTGGGCGCGGTGGCCACGCAGAGCTTCACGGAGCCCAGCTATGGCGCCCTGGGGCTGGCGCTGATGAAGGCTGGCAAGTCCGCACCCGAAGCCCTGAAGGCCCTCCTGGCAGCAGATGCCGACCGCGAGGTCCGGCAGGTGGCCATGGTGGATGCCCTGGGCCGGTCGGCCGCCCACACCGGCGCCAAGTGCATCCAGGCCGCGGGCCACGAGGTGGGCGAAGGCTTCACCGTGGAAGCCAACCTCATGGACAAAGCCACCGTGTGGCCCGCCATGGCCAAGGCCTTCAAGGGTGCCAAGGGGGACCTGGCAGACCGGCTGCTGGCGGCCCTCCGCGCGGCCCAGGCCGAGGGTGGCGACATCCGCGGCCAGCAGAGCGCCGCCATCCTCATCGTGAAGGGCAAGCCCTCGGGCCAGCCTTGGAATGACCGCCTCTTCGACCTCCGCGTGGAGGACAACCCAGACCCGCTGCAGGAGCTGGGCCGCCTCATCCAGCTGCGCCGGGCCTACCTCCTCATGGACGAGGGGGACGGCTTCGTCACGGCAGGCAAGTGGGAGCAGGCCAAGGCCGCCTACAGCGCCGCCTCCAAGCTGGCCCCCGGCGTGTGGGAGATGCCCTTCTGGCACGCCGTGGCCCTGGCCTCCAGCGGCAAGCGCGACGAGGCCCTGCCCATCTTCAAGCAGGTCTTCGCCGCCGAGCCCTTCTGGAAGCGCCTCGTACCAAGGCTCGCCGACGTCGACCAGCTCCCCAAAGACCCCGCCCTGCTCAAGGCCATCCAGGCGCAGTGAAAAAGCAAAAAATCCAACGCGAAGACGCAAAGACGCGAAGAAGGAACAAGAAAGAAGAACTGTTTTTCTTTGCTTTTCTTTGCGCCTTTGCGTCTTCGCGTTGAATCAGTTTTCTTTTATCTGGGATTCCATTTTGGACGCGAGCAGGGCGCGCAGGCTGAAGAGGACGGCGCCGACCAGGATGCAGCTGTCGGCGATGTTGAAGGTCCAGTAGTGCCAGGTGCCGAAGACGAAATCCAGGAAGTCCACCACGGAGCCGCGGGTGAGGCGGTCAATGCCGTTGCCCAGGGCCCCGCCCAGGATGAGACCCAGGGCCACGCGGTCCCACGTGGCCGTGTCACGGGCCAGGAACAGCTTGCCGAAATAGAGAACGGCCACGGTCCCCGCCACCGCGAAGATTACGGCTCGGGCCGGACCCGGCAGCCAGGTGAGACTGCCGAAGATGGCGCCCCGGTTGAGGCCCAGGGTCAGGTAGAAGAACCCTTTGATGACGGTCAGGGACTCGCCCTCAGCCAGGGTGCGGAGGATCCAGGCCTTGGAGCCGAGATCTGCCGCCAGGGCGACCGCCGGGAGGAGCAGCCAAGCCAGGCGCGGCACTAGCCGACCACCGCGGCACAGCGCACACAGAGGGCCTGATCCTCGCCCTGGCCCTGCCCGCCCTTGTGGTTCCAGCAGCGCGGGCACTTGGGACCGTCGTGGGGGGTGACCGTTACACCTGGAGAGAGAGCCGCACTCGAATCTTCGATTCGAGTGACGGAAGAAACAACGAGCAGGTCGTCGAGGCACTCCTCCAGGCTGTCCAGCAGGCTCCAATCAGTCTGGTCCTTGAGGGTGATCTCCACGGCGGCGTCGAGGCTGGTGCCGACGATCTTGGCGGCACGCAGGGGCTCCATGGCGGCCTGGACGGCGCCGCGGACTTCCCACAGCTTCTCCCAGCATGGATCCGGTGCCGAGGCCACCAGGTCGGGGAAGCGCTGCTCGTGGACGCTGCCTTCGCAGCCAGGCAGGTGCTCCCAGGCCTCATCGGCAGTGAAGCTCATGACCGGGGCCAGCAGGGTGCAGAGTCCCTTGGCCAGCTCCCAGCAGGTGGCGCGGCTGCTGCGGCGCCGGGCGGAGTCGAGCGCGTCGCAGTAGAGGCGGTCCTTGATGATCTCAAAGTAGCGGCCGGAGAGCTCCAGCTGGCAGAATCCATGGATGGCCTGGGTGGCCCGATGGAACTCGAAGCGGGTGTAGGCGTCGCGGGCTTCCTGGGTGGTGCGGGCGAAGGCGTCCAGCACCCAGCGGTCCAGGGGCGCCAGGTCCGCGGGAGCCATGGCGTCCCGGGCGGGATCGAAGTCCGCCAGGGCCCCCAGCAGGAAGCGCAAGGTATTGCGGATCTTGCGGTAGGCATCGGCGCCGCGGTCGAGGATCTCTTTGGAGATGCGGATGTCCTCGCTGTAGTCGCAGCTGGCGGCCCACCAGCGCAGGATGTCGGCGCCCAGGGTCTTGAGGATCTCCTCGGGGGTGATGACGTTGCCCAGGCTCTTGGACATCTTCTGGCCCTTGCCGTCCAGCACGAAGCCGTGGGTGACCACCTGCTTGTAGGGCTTGGTGCCCGTGGCGGCGAGGTTGAACAGCAGGGAGCTGTGGAACCAGCCCCGGTGCTGGTCCGAGCCCTCCAGGTAGATGAAGTTCCCGTAGTCGGCGCGGTTCAGCTCGGGATGCGAGGCACAGACCACGGAGGCGCTGACGCCGGAGTCGATCCAGACATCCAGGATGTCCGTCTCCTTTAGGAAGATCCTGGAGCCGCACGCACACTGGGCACCCGGGGGTACCAGATCCTCCACGGGCAGGTCCGGCCAGGCTTCAATGCCGCCCTGCGCGATGGCCACAGCGGCCTTTTCGAAGATGTCGGCGTGCACCAGCGGCTCGCCGCAGGCCTCGCAGCGCAGCACCGTGATGGGCGAGCCCCAGGCGCGCTGGCGGCTGATGCACCAGTCCGGCCGGCCCGCGATCATGGCCTGGATGCGGTTCTGGCCCTGGGCAGGCACCCACTGGGTCTGCTCCACACCCTCGATGCCCAGCTCGCGGAGGGTCCGGCCCTTCCCAGCCAGTTCCGAGTCCATGGTGATGAACCACTGCTCCGTGGCGCGGAAGAGGATGGGGGTCTTTGTGCGCCAGCAGTGGGGGTAGCTGTGGACCAGGGTCTCGTCGTGCAGCAGGCTTCCATCCCGCCGCAGGCGCTCCACCACCAGGGGGTTGCAGTCGAAGATGTTCTTGCCGACCAGCTCCGGGTCGTTCACCGCCGGCACGAACTTGCCGTCCGGCCCCACGAGCTGGAGCAGGCCCAGGTGGTGGGCTAGGTTGAAGTCATCCACCCCGTGGTCCGGGGCGGTGTGCACCAGCCCCGTACCCGTGTCCGCGGTGACGTAGTCCGCCAGCAGCACCGGGCTTTCCCGGTCGAGCCAGGGGTGCCGAGCCACCAAGGTCTGGAACTCCTTGCCGCGCCGGATCTCCATCGTGTGCAGCGTTTCGCCCAATTTACTCGAGAAGTCTTCCAGGAGGGATACGGCCACCACGAAGTGCCGTTCCCCGGCCCGCACCACCGCGTATTCCAAGTCCGGATGCATGGCGATGGCCAGGTTGCTGGGCAGGGTCCAGGGCGTGGTGGTCCAGATGGGGAGCAGCAGGGGCGTCGGCAGCTCCATGCGCCGGGCCTCCGCATCGGGCACCGGGAAGGCCACGGTGACGGCGGCGCTACTTTTGTCTGCGTATTCCACCTCGGCCTCGGCCAGGGCGGTCCGGGCGCCGTAGCTCCAGTGCACGACCTTCAGCTTGCGGGTCACGGAGCCGCTCTCGAAGAGCTTGGCCAGGTGCCGCACGGTCTCCGCCTCGTAGAGCGGATCCATGGTCACGTAGGGACGCTCCCAGGCGCCCAGCACCCCCAGGCGCTGGAAGGCCGTGCGCTGGGTATCGATCCACTTCTGGGCGTAGACGCGGCAGCGCTGCAGGAACTCGGCGCGACTCAACTCCCGGCGCTTGGGGCCGAGGTCCTTCTCGACCGCGTGCTCGATGGGCAGGCCGTGGCAGTCCCAGCCCGGCACGTAGGGCGACTCGTAGCCCTCCATCCAGCGGGACTTCACCACCACATCCTTGAGGATCTTGTTGAGGGCGTGCCCCATGTGGATAGCGCCGTTGGCGTAGGGCGGGCCATCGTGCAGAACCTCGCGGCCCTTGCCCTTGCCGGCGGCATTGTCGGCCTGCCGCTTCGCCTCGATGCGGGCGTAGAGGCCCTCGGCCTTCCAGCGCTCGAGTCGCTTTGGCTCCCGCTGAGGCAGGTCCGCCTTCATGGGGAAATCGGTTTTCGGAAGAAAGACCGAATATTTTTTAACCGGAGCTTGCTCGCTCATCGGCGCCCTCGTGCGTCGGGGGGCGCACCCAAGCGCCCCGGGGTTGATCCTCCAGTTCACCACGGAACCCCTGCCATCACAAGGAAAAGGACCCGCGTGGCGGGTCCTTTTAGCGGGTTCGCGACGGTTCAGATCTGGCTGGTGCAGTGCTTGCAGCGGGTGGCCTTGAGGGGCACTTGCTCCAGGCAGGCGGGGCACTCCTTCGTGGTTGGCGGCAGCGGGGCCTCTTCCTTCTTCTTGGTGACCCGCTCCAGCAGTTTCACCAACACCAAGAAAATGACGAGGGCGATGATGAGGAAGTTCACGGCGGCACCAAGGACAGCCCCGATGCGGAACTTGCCGAGGACCCACTCCTCCCACTTGATGTTCGCGGGCAGCACGTAGCTGACCAGCGGCATCACGATCCCGTCCACAAAGGCGGTGACAATCTTGCCGAAGGCGCCGCCCACGACCACGGCCACGGCCAGGTCGATGACATTGCCCTTCATGATGATTATTCGGTCGTGTACACCAATTTCTGTAAGTTCCCCCTGAGCTGAGGCGAGGGGGTGAGGCACAAGGAAGCCATTGGCTCCGGTAGGTTTGAGTTTGCGAAACAGACCAACCGAGGAGAGCCAATGGCCGAGATGAAGTTTGA
>CAIMQW010000278.1 GCA_903843705.1 uncultured Holophagaceae bacterium
ATTTCCAGGTTTGGAGGGCGAGTGGCTTAATCAAGGTGGAGGCTCTCCAGGATGTGCATGAAATCGGGCTTGGCCTTGGCCACGGGGCCCGCGTCGCCGGTCATCTTCAGGAACCAGGTGTTGCCGTCCGGGGTGGAGATGTAGCCCGCAACCATACGGCTCTTGGTCTTGCCTTCGCTGCTGAAGTCGTAGACGTTCAGGGGGCCGGCCTTGGTCTTCATGGCGGCGCGGGCCTTGGCCAGGCCCGGCTCGTCCAGGGGCGGCAGCGAGATCTGGCCCCGCCAGCGGTTGACGTTCGCCAGCTCGCCTCCTGCAGGCCCTGGCAGCACCACCACAGTGGCCTCCAGCTTGCCTTCGATGGGCGCCTTGAAGGTGGCGAAGCGCATGCCGTCGCCGGGAGCCGAGGTCCAACCCTTGGGCAGGGACCACTTCAGCGCGGCCTTGCCTGAGGGCGTGGGCGGCGCCGGCATGTCAGAAGGGCCACCGGTGCGATCACCCATGGGCTGGGGAGGCATGACGGGACGGGGGTTGCTGGGAGCGTTGGGGGCTTCCCTGGGCACCCGGTAGTGGGCCACCTGGTCACGCTGGCACCCAAGGGCCAGGAGTGCCAGGCCGACCGCAGTCAGCAGGGTGCACAGCTCAGCTGTGCGGGAGAGAGAAGGAGTAAGGGTCGGGTTCGGCAAGGGGCTTCCTCGGTGACATTACAGGGTATCGAACCTTGCCGGATGAGGGTAGGTCGAATTTCGACAACATCTTATAGATCTTTAGGTTTAATTGCACAGAAGAGTGACCTTCCCCTGGAAAGGCCCCGAAAAAAAACCCATGTAACCTGGACCCATGACTGCCTTCGATCCCTGGGAACCCTATCGCGACCTGCGCTTCGCCGGGACGCGGGAGCATCCCCGCTTCGGTAACTGCTTCATCGCCGAGGGCCGGATCCTGGTGGAGGACCTGCTGGCCGCGGGCCGTGCCGGGCGGCTGCGGGTGATCTCCGTGGCGGCGACCACCGCTGCGGCGGCGGCGGTCCGGGAGCTGCTGCCGCCGGACACGGAGCTACTGGTGGCGGAGCCCTCGGTGCTGTCCTCGCTGGCGGGGTTCCCCTTCCACCGCGGCCTCATGGCCTGCGCCGCAGTGCCACCCCCGCCGCTCTCCGCGGACCTAGTGAAGGCCCGCCGGCTGCTCGTGCTGCCCCGTCTCTATGACAGCGAGAACCTGGGTCTGCTGCTGCGGAGCGCCGCGGCCCTGGGTCTGGATGGCGTTCTGGCCGGCCCCGGCCCCGGCCTCTGGAGCCGCCGCACCGTGCGGGTCTCCATGGGGGCCGTCTGGCGCATTCCCGTCTGGCACGCCGAGGATCCCTGGCCACACCTCGCCCACTGGAAGGCGGCCGAACCCGACACCGAGGTGGTCGCCGCCGCCCTGGCGCCAACCGCAGAAGACGCCCGGGCCTGGTGGCCGGGGTCCCGCTGCGCCCTGGTGATGGGACCCGAGGACACGGGCCTGGACCCCGCCCAGCTGGCCCAGTGCGACCGCGCCGTGGCCATCCCAATGGCCTCCGGCATGGACAGCCTCAACGTCGCCGCCGCCGGGGCCATCCTGATGTTTCGCATGGTCGGGGGCTGAGGCCTGGGAAATTGTCCCTACACCAAAATGATGCCCCTTGGTGCACTGGTGAAAGACCTTTCGGTCGCTACCATTGATTCCATAGGCAACCAGTCTGCCTGGGGAGGGGATGACATGGCCGGAACTGGAGACATGGTGGAAGCGCCCGTGAACCCCTGGCAGACCTGGGAGGCGGCCCTGGATGCGATGCCCTTGCCTGCGCAGCTGCGGGAGGGAAACGTCCCGATGCCTTCGCCCTCGATTTCTTGATCAAGCCCATCGAGGCCGAGACCCTGCTGCAGGCCCTGGAGAAGGCTCTCCGGGTGAGCCTCGAACGCTAGGCCCTGAGGGCGCGGACTCAGGCTCACACCTGGAGGCTTGGGGCCTTGACCCCGCAGGAACACGACGTCGCGGTCCGCGTCGCCCGCGGCAAGCTCAATCGGGTGATCGGCGCAGGGCTGGGCCTCGCCCTGCGCACCGACAAGCTCTACCGACAGCGGTGCCTGGAAAAGCTGGAAGCCCGCAACACGGCGGACCTCATCCGGATCCTGCGGGAAGAGGGGCTCTGATCCGTTATTGCTGCTGTCCCCGGCGGGGCAGGCGTGTCAGGGCTCGCGGCTGGCGGCGATGTCGATGATGCGGGTCAGCTCGCGGACGACTTCCCGGCGGTTGCCGTCAGCCTCGTAGAGGGCTGCGACTTTCTTGCGGGCGGCGCCCACATCCCCGCAGGCCTTGCCCCGGCTGATGAGCTCCCGGCAGGCCTCGGGCATGGGTCCCCAGCTGCCGCACTCCACGAAGCGGTCGCTGAGAAAGATGAACTTGGGGATGGCTTCGCCGCCGTTGGTGAGGAACCGCACGAAGACCTCCGGATGCTGTTCCCGGCTGAGGTAGCGCACGGCCAAGGACGGCGCGGCCTCGGCCAGGCGCTGCAGCACCGGCACGTGACGGACGACGTCGCCGCACCAGTCCTCGGCGATGGCCACCACGTGGACCGGACGGGGCAGGGCGCTCAGGAAACCCGCCACCTGGGGCTCCAGCACCAGGGCCTGGCGCAGGCTCTCCATCTTGTCGCGCAGTTCCGGCGACTCGGCGATGCCCAGCCAGGCAGCGTAGTCCAAGCCGGACTCGAAGACAGCCTTCCAGTCGATCACAGGCAGCGTGGCAGGGCGGGGCATGGGAACTCCGGGGATAGGGAACCAAGAACTGATTACCACAAAGAAGATCTGAACCCCAAAGAACCTAAAGGGCACAAAGAAGAACGGGCAAGCAGGCGGACCAAGTCCTTCTCCGCTCTCCTCTGCTCCTCGGCCTTTCTCCGCTTACACCTCCTGTATTCCTCCCGCCACGCGCAGCCTCGGCAGGAGGAACCCGGTGCGGGCCTTGTAGGCTGCCCAGCCGGGATGGCGGGAGAGGCTGGCTTCGATCAGGAGCAGGTTCGGCAGGAAGACCAGACCCCACACCCAGGCCAGCACCAGCCAGGGCAGCCAGTGCCGGGCCAGGAGGGCATAGGCCGCATAGAGCAGCATCTCGCCCAGGTAGTTCGGGTGCCGCAGGCGGCGGAAGAGGCCGTCAGTGATGAGGCCTGGACCACGCGCCAGGGCCGCGTGCTTCTGGCCGTCCGACGCCAGCATGAGGGCTAGGCCGAGGGTGTGCACCGCGATGGCCAGGGCCAGCAGCCAGGGTGCGGGTCCGGGCCGGGGGCCCAGCAGCGGGGTCACCACCAGCACTGGCGCAATCCAATAGGGGCCCAGCACCGCTAGCCAGGTGAGGAGGCCGCCGCCCCAGGTGACGCGCACATCCCAGCGGGCATCTCGGAAGGCGAGGTGCTTCAGCAGCCAGCAGAGGCCGTAGGTGCCGTGCAGGGCCAGGTAGGTCCAGGCGCCCGCACTCCAGTTGCCGCAGACGACCATGAGGCCCAGGACGAAGAGCCCCGTGCCGCCCTTCTGCAGGTTGATCAGGGTGGCCAGCTTCCAGGGCCGTGGTCCGCCGCCCAGGTCCTGGCTCAGGTGGGTCGCCAGCCGGTGCAGGGAGCAGGCCCAGACGGGCGTGGCGTCCCGGGAATCGGCTGCGCTCGCGGGTGAATCCGGGATGGCCATGGGCCATGATGACGGCTCGGCCGCCTCGCGGACAGGGTTCCTCAGAGCTGGCCGAAGTCCTTGCGGAAGACCTCCACCGGATCCCCCGGCGTCAGTTCTAGGCGGCCGGTGGGCTGGAATCCTGCCTTCTCCAGCAGACGGATGGAGGCGCTGTTGCCCGGCGAGACGATGGCCAGGAGGCCCATGAGCCCCAGGCTGGCCCCATAGGCCACGCAGGCTTCGGCGGCTTCCAGGGCATAGCCCAGGCCCCAGAACTCCGGCAGGAAGGCGTAGCCCAGATCCACCTCGGGCAGCGTGTCCCGCTTGATGAGGCCGCACATCCCCATGGGCGAGCCGGTCTGGCGGTGCTCGATCCTCCAGAGCCCGTGGCCGTGGGCGGCGTAGCTGGCCAGGGGGCCACTCTCCAGGTAGGCCGCAGCCTGCTCCAGCGTGCGCACGCCCTTGTCTGCGATGTGCTCGATGAAAGAGGGCTCATTGAGCAACCGGAGGATGAACGGGGCGTCCTCCAGCTGGAAGGGACGGATGACGAGGCGCTCGGTGGTCAGGGGCAGCATGCCTCCAGGGTCGCCGGGAACGGGCCCGAAGCCAACCAGCCTCACAGAGGAAAGAGTCTCTACCTCCCAGGCGGCGCTAGGTCTAGACTGAGAATCAGTCGCCCTAAGGAGCACCCGTGACCTTCGCCAAAGCCTATGCCGTTGCCTCTCCCACCGCCGCCCTGGCGCCTTTCCAGATCGAGCGCCGCGCCGTGGGCGCCCATGACGTCCAGATCGAGATCGCTTTCTGCGGCATCTGCCACTCGGACATCCACCAGGTCCGTGACGAGTGGGGCGGCGCCAAATACCCCATGGTGCCGGGCCACGAGATCGTAGGCCGCGTTACCGCCGTGGGCGCGCACGTGCAGAAGTTCCAGGTCGGGGATTTGGCGGGCGTGGGCTGCATGGTGGACTCCTGCCGCACCTGTCCCAGCTGCCAGCGCCAGTTGGAGCAGTTTTGCCAAAAGGGCTCCGCCTTCACCTACAACGGCACAGAGATGGACCGCAAGACTCCCACCTACGGCGGCTACTCGTCCAGCGTGGTGGTGGACGAAGCCTTCAGCCTGAAGGTGTCACCCAAGCTGAACCTCGCCGCCGTGGCCCCGCTGCTCTGTGCGGGCATCACCACCTACTCGCCCCTGCGCCGCTTCAAGACCAAGGCGGGCGACAAGGTGGGTGTGGTGGGCCTGGGTGGCCTGGGTCACATGGCCGTCAAGCTGGCCGCCGCCATGGGCGCCGAGGTGACCATGCTGAGCACCTCCCGGTCCAAGGAAGCGGATGCCCGGACGCTGGGGGCCCAGCACTTCGGGCTGACCTCGGATCAGGCCACCTTCAAGGCCCTGGCAGGCCAGTTCGATCTGATCATCGACACAATCAGCGCGCCTCACGACTACAACAAGTACCTGGGCCTGCTCCGCCTCGAGGGCGCCATGGTGCTGCTGGGTGTGCCCCCGGAGCCCGCCCCCGTGGCGGCGGGCTCGCTGATCTTCGGCCACAAGGTGCTGACGGGCTCCCTCATCGGGGGCATCGCCGAGACCCAGGAGATGCTCGACTTCTGCGCCGAGCACAACATCGTCTCGGAGATCGAGCTGATCCCCGTCCAGCAGGTCAACGAGGCCTACGAGCGGATGATGAAGAACGACGTCCGCTACCGCTTCGTGCTGGACATGAAGACGCTCTAGGAAACCTCAGTTCCGGCTGCCAGGGGGAATCGCGTAGGTGCCCACGGCGTGGGCCACGGGGTCGGGATTGCCCTCGGAGAAGATCGACACTTCGCCGATGGCCAGGGTCCGGCCCACCTTCAGGAGGGTGCAGACGCCCAAGATGTCGGCATCCGCCGAGGGCTTCCGGAGGAAGTTGATGGTCAGGCTGGTGGTCACCGCCAGCGGCACGATGCCGATGCGCCCGAGGATCGCCACATACAGCGCCACATCCGCCACAAAGACCATGACCGGCCCTGAGACGGTCCCGCCCGGCCGCAATTCCGCGACGCCGACGGGGTGCCGGACCGTGGCCGAGTCCTTCCCCACCGCCTCGATGGTGCACTTGTTCTGGGGGAACTCGCTGGCCAGAAAGGCGGCCAGTGCTTCTTTGGTGACCATGGGTGAGCTCCTGAGGGGGCGATGTTGCGTCGGGGCTGAAGGGGCGGGTGGGGTTCCTGAGAGTCTGCCCTGAAGGCCCGGCACCCTGCACGGAGATGTTCAGCGCTGCCCTCATCCCTGGGGCCACTGGGTCCGTGGTCCCTGTCACCGGGACGCGAAAGGCCCGGTCCAGGAGGTGGTGTTGTTGATTTAATAAATGATATATTCATAGAATCTTCATACATTATAAATAAATAAAATGTAAAAAAACGGCTAGAAATATCTTCAGGCGACGGTACACTCTGGGCGGTTCCACC
>CAIMQW010000279.1 GCA_903843705.1 uncultured Holophagaceae bacterium
CTATACCAAGGCCGACCTGGTGGCGGCCTTCCCGGGCCAGCTGCTGGATCCGGGCCGCTATGTCCGCCTGGAAGTCCAGGACAATGGCTGCGGCATGGACGTCGAGACCATCGGCCGCATCTTCGACCCCTTCTTCACCACCAAGTTCACAGGCCGTGGGCTGGGGCTGTCCGCCATGCTCGGCATCGTCCGGGGCCACCGAGCCGGGCTCCGGGTGGAGAGCGCCACCGACAAGGGCACCACCTTCATCCTGCTCTTCCCCGCCTCGGAGACCGCCCTGGAGGTAGTGCCGTCCGCACCGACCTCGGCCCCCACCGCCACGGGCACCGTGCTGGTGGTGGACGACGAGGGCATCATCCGCGAGCTGGCCCGGGGCGCCCTCCAGGGCGCAGGCTTCCAGGTGCTCGAGGCCCGGGACGGGCTTGAAGGTGTGCAACTCTTCGAAAAAGAGAAAGATAACATTCACCTGGTCCTGCTCGACATGACCATGCCCCGCATGGGCGGCGCCGAGGCCTTCCGCCGCATCCGGGCGCTCTCGCCCACCTGCCCCGTCCTGCTGACCAGTGGCTACACCCAGAAGGAGTCCCTGGAGTCCCTGGCGGACCTCCCGCCGGACGGCTTCCTTCAGAAACCCTTCAGGATTCGGGAATTGGTGACCAAGGTGCGGGAGATTCTTCGGGACCGGGGTCCGAAAAACAAAACTTAATAACCATTTGGATATTTACTGATCACACCTAAGTCCTTGCGATAACAGCTCTCTGTGCCATGGATCACAAGTATTCCTACTTAGGTTTTTAGACAAAGAAATCAGGACCTGAACATCTCATGCTGAATGGATCTGGAGGCATCCATGTCCAACTCTGCCCCGAAGTTGATCAGCTCTGGCAACCTGCCGACGCCCAACTGGCACGCCACACACGAAGAAGCCCTGGGCCGCCTGACCCGGATGTCCGAAGCCCTGGTCGCCAGCGACTGGACGGGTGTGGATGCCGGCGCCAAGTGGATCTACGAGGTGCTCCGACCCCACAACGAGGCTGAGGAGCGCGAGCTCTTCCCGCTGCTGGAGGAGATCGGCGCCGAGTCCCTGCTGCAGCGCCTCTTCGAGGACCACCGGCAGATGTGGGACCTGACCCTGCAGCTGCTGGCCGAGATCAACGAGGGCCAGGTCCGCGCGCCCCGCTCGCTGACCCTGCTGGGCCAGCGGCTGGTGGACCTGATCCGCGACCACATCGAGGCCGAGGACTACCTCATGCTGCCCCTCCTCAAGGGCAAGTCGCTCTATGCCTCCGATGCGGAGACCCAGGACGGCTACCTGATCCTGGAGAAGAAGCTCATCGCCCCGGAGACCTGGTCCTTCATCGTCCAGGCCCCCCAGGTGGCCCGCGGCCGCAAGCCGGGCCAGTTCTTCATGGTCGCCCCCTTCCCGGAGAGTGAGCGCATCCCCCTCACCCTGGCCGGCGGCGACGCGCGCAAGGGCTACATCCACTTCATCATGCAGGAAGTCGGCGCCACCACCCAGGCCATGGGCAAGCTCAGCGCCGGCGACCGCCTCTACGCCGTGGCAGGCCCCATGGGCACCCCCACGGAGATCGTCGAGGAAGGCACCATCGTGCTGATGGCGGGCGGCTACGGTTCCGCCGCCATCCTGCCCGCGGCCGAAGAGCTTCACGCCCAGGGCCGCCGCGTCATCACCATCCTCGGCGGCCGCAGCAAGGAGCGCGTGCTGCTGGCGGACGAGCTGGGCGCGGCCTCGGCCGAGCTCATCGTCACCACCGATGACGGCACCCTGGGTCGCCAGGGCCTGGTCACCGACGCCCTCAAGGACATCATCGCCCGGGAGCCCGTGGCCCAGGTGGTCGCCGTGGGCCCCCTGCCCATGATGCGCGCCGTGGCTGACCTGACGAAGCCCCACGAGATCTTCACCCTGGTGAGCCTGAACGCCCTGATGGTGGACGGCACCGGCATGTGTGGCGGCTGCCGCGTCTCCGTGGGCGGCCAGACCAAGTTCGCTTGCTTCGACGGCCCGGACTTCGACGGCCACAAGGTGGACTTCAACATGCTGCGCATGCGGCAGGACTGGTACAAGTCCGAAGAGAAGGACATCTGCAGCCCCGAGGACTGCAAGATCGGCCGCGTGGCCGCCACGGGCCCCGTGGACTACTCGCAGTACCTGAACGAGCCCGTCACCGACCTCGACTGGAAAAACCTGGACCTGGGCACCATTAAGCCCAGCCAGAAGATGAAGATCCCCCGCCAGGCCATGGCCTGCCAGCCGCCCGAGCTGCGCGTCTGCAACTTCGACGAGGTGAGCCTCGGACTCTCCGCAGAGCAGGCCAAGCTGGAGGCC
>CAIMQW010000280.1 GCA_903843705.1 uncultured Holophagaceae bacterium
TCCCATCCACACCAGCCTGATCGAAGGCGTGAACAACAAGATCAAGCTCATCAAGCGCATTGGCTATGGCTACCGGGACGATGCCTACTTCTTCCTCAAAGTCCGCTCAGCCTTCCCCGGAATTCCCGGATGAACCAAAAAAAAGGAGCCCGCCTGGATCTGGCGGGCCCCTTTAGCGCGGATGGAGTCAGTGCGGCTCAGTGATGGCTGGACGACCCCGGCGCACCAGGGCGGTAGGCGGCGGCCTCCTGGTGGAGCCGCCAGGCCTCCAGGAACCCCTGGATGGGCTCCGTCATGTCGAGGCCGAGGGCCTCGTCCGACATCAACTCCCAGATCCGCCGCACCAACCTGCGGTGCTCCCCGCGATGCCAGGAGAGGCCCTTGTCGCGGAGCCGCTCCAACCGGGTCTCCTCAGCGCGAAAGTGCTTCACCAGGTAGATGGCGAACCGGTCCAGGAACCGGCGGTTCGCGAGCGGGTCCCGCGGGAGCAGGCCGAGCCAGGCCTCAGCGGTCTGGCTCAGTTGCTCAATGTCGGACACCGGGGTCCAGGGCCGCTCGGCTGGGGCTTCGGTTCTTTCCAGATTGCCCATGACTCCTCCTTGTCTTGTGAAAACCGCCGCGGCGGCTGGTTTAGGTCAGACGCGTGGATGTCGGCACGGTCAGCGCGGTGTTCACCACGAGGACGCCCCCGGGGCTGGCCTCAGCCACGGAGAAGTGCACCAGGGGCAGCGTGGCGGGTCCCACCACATTGCCGCCGCCCAGGTTGTACTGGCTGCCATGGCAGGGGCAGAGGATCAGGCTGCCGTTAGGCAGGCCCACGGTGCAGCCCAGGTGAGTGCAGACGGCGGTCATGGCGTAGATGCCCGTGGCGTCTCTGATGAGAAAGAAATTCCCCAGGTTGCGGTAGTCCCGGATGGTGCCCTCCGGGGTGGCCAGCAGGAGGACCTTGGTGTCCGTGGTGCTCAAGGGCCCCCCCACCGCGGCGGGGGCAGCAGGGGCCGGGGCTGCGCCACCCCCACCGCCGCAGGCCATGGCCACGCCGGCGGTCAGCGAACTCAAGCAGAAGAGCCGGCGGTCCAGCTCGAGGGCCGTTAGCGAACCTGCGGGGGCTTCGCGCTGGAACATGGCTCCTCCTTTGGCAGGCAGGGTCCGGAACACCGCGGCCCGGGCATGGCCAACCATCCCGTCTCGAGGTCCCAACGACCAGATCCGGTTGTGCGAATGCCACCCCTCCGGGTCGGTTCTGGACAGGGGTCTCAGAGCCGCGAGGAGTTGCCGCCTGCGGCCAGCAGCTTCAGGATCTCCGCGACCTCGGCTGCGGACTGCGGTCGGTCCTCGGGCCGCTTCGCCATCAGGCGCCGCACGAGGACACCCAGGTCCGGAGGCAGCTCTGGGGCGGTCTCCAGCAGCGAGGGTGGCGGCGCCTCCAGGTGCAGGTTGAGCAAGTCCTCGATCCGGGGGTCGTCAAAGGGGGGCAGCCCCGAGCAGAGCTCGAATAGCATGATCCCCAGGGCATAGAGGTCAGCGCGGGCGTCCACGCGGTCGCCACGGATCTGCTCCGGGGCCATGTAGCGCGGGGACCCCACCAGGTTCCCTGCCCCAGCAGTGCTCACGGCGGCGACGGGTGCTGCCAGGCCAAAGTCCATGATCTTAGCATCGCCCCGCACATCGAAGAGGACGTTCGCGGGCTTGATGTCCCGGTGGACCACGCCGACCCCGTGGGCCGCCTCCAGCCCCTCGGCCACCTGCCGCGTGATCCGGAGCACCAGCGGCAGGGGCAAGCGACCCCGGCCGTCCAGGAGGCTACGCAGCGTGACGCCCTTCAGGTACTCCATGGTCACGAAGGGGATGCAGTCAGCCTCCCCGAAGTCATGGGTCCGGAGCACGTAGCGGTGGGTGATCCGGCGGGCCAGACGAATCTCCTGCTTGAGCAGATCCAGGAACTCCGGATTGGAGGCGAACTCCGCGCGGACCACCTTCAGGGCCACATCCTCGTCCAGGTGGAGATCCCGCACCTTCAGCACCACGCCCATGCCGCCGCTGCCGAGAATGGCCTCCACGCGATAGCGGGCGGCGAAGATCTCCCCGACCTGGAGGATCGAGGGCAGCGCTTCCTTGCCCGCGGGGCCGGAGATCAGCTGGACTGCGTGCGTGATCCCATCGAGGTAGGGATCCCTCCCGGTGGAAGTGAGGGAGGGATGAAAGCTCAGCGGCAGGACCGCAGGCACTAGCTCTTCCGGGCCCCGGCGGGCCAGGTCCAGCAGGGCGAGCAGGTCATCCTTGGCCCGCAGCTCTGCGAGCATGGTCTTGAACGTCCGGGTCAGGATGCCGACCTCGTCGCCCGTGGGGGCGATGTCCAGCGCCACCGCCGGCTCCCCCTTTGCCAGCGCCTCCGAGGCCGTGGCCAGTGCCTTCAGCGGAGCCGTGACCTTTCGCGCCGAGCGCAGACTGAGGCCCAGTGCCCCAAGCAGGCCCAGGATGCCCACGACCAGGATCGCTTTCTGCAGGTTTCGGAAGGGCGCAAGCAGCGGGTCCACGGGCATCAAGAGCACCTCAGCCATCTCCAGGTCCAGGGCGTTCACCCCCCGGAGCGGTGAGACCATCCCCAGATACTTTGTGTCACCCACCTGAACCGGCAGCACATTCGAGCGCAGGCCATCCAGCACTTGGGCCCGCACCGCGAGCACGGCGGGGTCCCGCGCCAACAGGCGGTCCAGCGCCTCGGCGCTGGGAAGAGTCGCCCCCAGGGTCCGGAACTGGCTGAGAATCGCCAGGTGGGCCGAGGGATCGCCCTTCTGGGGGCCCGCGATGGCCAGATGGCGCAGGTCCGCGGATGCGCGGTCATCGATCCGGGAGCCGACCAGCATCGCGCCGAGGGGTTTGCCACCGGGAGACTTCAGGGTGCGCGCAACCGCGTGGTAGATCCCGGGCTGTTCCCCCCAGTCCACCCGGAGGAAGCCCCGGTAGAGGGGGCCTGGAAAGCCCTGGGCGCGGGCATCTTCCGGGGCCAGGGCCATCTGGAGGATGCCCACCTCCGGCAGGGCGGGGCGAGCCCCCCGGGCGCTACTGGCAAGCACCACACCCTCCCGCCCCACCACGACGGCGAGCTCGGCCCCCAGCCGGGGGAGGTTCTCCACCAGGGTGTCGGCGAGGCTGGACGAGGCCCCGGCCTCGGCGGCGTGCTCGACCAGGGCCACGTTGCCCGAGTACTGCGTGAAGACTTCGAGGCCAGCATCCATGGACCGGCCCTGCTGCTCGAAGGCGCGGTCAAGGACATACCCACCCGCGGTAAGGCTGGCGCTCGCTGTAGACCGCGCGCCCCGCTCGGCCTCGCTGTAGGCAACCCAGAGGATGATCGACATGAGAGCCAGGATGGCGGCAGCCTGCCGGATGAAGAAGGTCCATGCCAGCGTCTGGTACCACTTCACGGTTGGCGTCATGGGCATCCTCGGATTGATCGGTATACTTGCTTCGAATCTACCCTGGATGCAAAGCATGTTTCGACACTTTTCACCGATCCTACCCATGCTCGCACTGATGGCGCCACTGGGCGCTGGCAGTGTCCAGGGCCCGGTGCGGATCCACGACCGGGACGGCCGGGTGCGCGCCTCCCTCCGAGACTGCGTGGCCATCCTGGAGCCGATCGACGCGCCCGTGCCGACGGCGGGGCCGTCGAAGCCTGTCACCATCCGCACCCTCGGCAAGCAGTTCCTGCCCCGGGTCGCCCTCGCCACACCGGGCACCGAGATCACCTTCCCCAACCTCGACCACATCCTCCACAACGTGTTCAGCGTGACCCAGGGCAACCGTTTCGACACCGGCCACTACCGGCCCGGGGAGGCCCCCCAGGTGAAGGTGGCGACGCCCGGACTCGTGAAGCTCTACTGCAACGTCCACCATCAGATGAACGCCTTCGTGTGGGTGGTCAGCACGCCCTTCGCCCAGTTACTCGATGGCAAGGCGGGCGTCGCCTTCGAGCAGGTGCCCGCCGGCACCTACCGCCTCCACCTCTGGCATCCCGAGTCTGGCGAGCGCACCTGGGTCGTCAAGGTCGGGACCGGCGCCACCGAGGGCGCCTGGGACCTGGAGGCGAGCTTGCCTGTGGTCGAGCCCCACAAGAACAAGTTCGGCCGGGACTACGCGCCCCTGGCGGATGATCGCGAGTACTAGAACCGCCGAACCAGAGTCAGCAGCTTGCGGGTGACCTGGTAGCTGTCGCCCTCCGACCGCTGGTCGAGGTAGACGAGCGAGACGCTCCACTGCCCCTGGAGGGGCACAGCCAGCTCCACCCGGTGGCCCTGGGCCCGGCGATAAAACCACCACTCGTCCCCGTTGACGGGATAGAGGGTGCCCGTGGAGGAGAGCCGCTGCCAGATGTAGGAGAGCTGGGGCCAGTAGCGCCGCTCGCGGCTGCCGATCAGCACCTGCACATCCTCGCTGGACTCCCCGCTCTCCCGGTTCTTGGACCCGAACCACTTCCCTTCGAGGGGCACCACCGTGTGCCAGCGGACCCCGGCCCCGACAGCATCTATCGACAGCTGCTGTCGTTCCGTCGGGCTGTGCCTTGGCACCCGCCGCAGCCGCTCGATCCCCGGATCCCAGGCCAGGTTCCAGCGCCCCGCGTGGGCGGTCCAGGACCAGGGCCCGGTGTCCAACTTCAGGACCGCCTGGCCCGCAGCCAGGTCCATCCGGCCCCCCAGCACGTTCCGGACCCGGCCCGCGGCCACCCGAAGGCCGGCCTCCTGGACCAGCCCATCTGCGCTGCGGAACCCCGCCATGCCCCCCGCGCCCACGAAGCGCAGGTCCCGATCCCACAGGGCCTGGGAAACCAGCAGGCTGTTCTCCTGGAGGCCTAGGCTAAGGCTGCTGAAGGCGCCCGGGCTGACCCAGGAGACCTCGCCGCGGAGCACGTCTGCCTGGGTCCCGTTGGAGTCCTGCTGGTCCCAGCGGGCCGCGTTGAACTGGTTGCCGTCCGTGCCCACCGCCGAGCGGGTCCCAGCCACGAAGCGCACAGAATCCAGCTCCCAGTCCCAGCGGAGCCGCAGCTGGGCCGCAGCGCGGCGGAAGCTGTCCCCCGTATCCACCGGATCGGAGAACCGATCAGCGCGGAGCGTCAGCTCCCAGGCGGGCGTCCAGGGGTTCACCCGCTCGGAGGGAAAGGGCGCGGCCTCCTGGCCGATGGCGGACGCGGCGAGCAGGGGAAAAATCCAGTGGCAGAAAGGCATCTGACTCCGGGCAAGGAAACGCTTGTGGATGGTAGCCCAGAGGTGGGCTGAGGCGAAACCAGGACCGGACCCCACCGGATGGTAAGTCTTCTGGAAACCGGATCTGGTAGGGGTTTCCACGAGGGCGACTCTGGCTTCACCGGGAGGAATCCCGGGGCCCAACCCAGGACTTTGCTCGCCCAGGCGAGCTGGAGGATTCCATGACCCATCCCACGAATCGCATGACCACCACCGTCGCCTCCCGAGCGGGCGTCACCGGCCTGCTCCTGTCCCTGCTTGCCTGCGGAGGAGGTGGATCCTCCAGCAGCGATCCGACCCCCGCGCCGACCCAGCCGCCCCCCACCTTCCAGATCACCAGCCTGGTCTCCGATCAGCCTGCGGCCAGGGCGACCACCACGGATACCAACCTAGTGAATGCCTGGGGGCTTGCCTACGGCCCCAGCACGGACTTCTGGGTGGCCAACCAGGGCACCGCCACTTCGACAGTGTATGACGGGCTGGGGACGCTGCCAGCGGTTCCCATCGTCGTCAGCGTCCCCTTGATGCCGGCCCAGGTCATGGCCGGCCCCACGGGAATGGTCTTTAACGGCTCCACCGCCTTCGCGGGGGATGAGTTCATCGTGGCCTCGCTGGAGGGCTGCATCTGCGGCTGGAGCGCCGGCACCACCATGACCCGCCGGGTGGACAACTCACCCTCCGCCGCCGTCTACACAGGCCTGGCGCGGGGCGCCGTGGGCACCGCCAACTACCTGTACGCCGCGAACCTAGCCTCGGGAGCGGTGGATGTGTTCGATGCCACCTACACGCCGATCAGCCTGGGCGCCTCTGCCTTCGTGGATCCCACCCTGCCGGCCGGGTACTCCCCCTTCAATGTCCAGGTATTGGCGGGCAACCTCTACGTGACCTACGCCAAGCGCGCCCCCGCCACCCTGCGGGAGACCCCGGGCGCCGGCCTCGGCTACCTCAGCGTCTTCAGCCTCGACGGGACCTTTGTCCGGCGCGTCGCCTCCGGCGGTGCCCTGAACGCACCCTGGGGCCTGGCCATCGCGCCCACGGGCTTCGGGAACTTCGGCGGGGCCCTGCTCGTGGGGAACTTCGGCGACGGCCGCATCACCGCCTTCGACGCCACCACGGGCGCGCAGCTGGGCCAGATCTCCGATGCCAACAACGCGCCCCTGGCCATCCCCGGACTCTGGGCGCTGAGCTTCGGCAACGACCTCAACGCCGGAAGCTCCCGCCAGCTCTACGTCACGGCAGGTCCGCAGGCGGAGACCCACGGCCTGTTCGCCACCATCAGCTACGGCCCCCCCAGCACCGGCGGTGGCACGGGGGGCGGCACCGGCGGTGGCCTAGGCTACTAAAGAAGGTTGTCTTGACATGATTACGGCAGGGCTCAATTCTGATCCCCACACTGGAGACTCCACTTGGCCAACTGGGACCTCGCCATCGCGCTTGACCGAACCCGGTCCGAGCCCCTGTATCTGCAGCTGGTGAAGGCCCTGGAGGAGGGCATCCGCCACGGGCGCTTCAAGCCCGGCGATGCCCTCCCCGGGACCCGCGCGATGGCGGAGCTCCTGGGCGTTAACCGCAACACCGCCCTGACCGCCTACAAGGAACTGGAAGCCGAAGGCTGGATCGAAGTGGCCCCGGATCGGGGCACCTTCGTTTCCCGGAAGCGCCCTTTCGTCCTCACGGCCCCCGTCGGCATCTCGGCCCAGGACTCGGCCTCCTGGAAGCGGCCCACGCCTCCCAGCGAGCCCTTCTTCCAGCCCGGCGCCCCTGCCCTGTCGTCCTTCCAGCTCATCCCGGATACCACCGACCTGCGGCTCGCGCCGACCGAGGCCATCCACCGGGCCTACGGCCGAATCCTAAAGCTCCATCCAGAGCGCCTGCTGCAGCCCGGCTGGGATCCTCGGGGCCTGCTGGATCTCCGCAACTCGCTCAGCAAGATGCTCCGCGACATGCGCGGGCTGTCCGTAGAGGCCGGCAACCTGCTCCTCACCCGGGGCCTGATGAGCACGCTCAACCTCGTCTCCCGCGTGCTCTTCGCGCCGGGGGACGCCGTGGCCGTCGAAGATCCGGGATGGTTCCGGGTGGCCGAGGCCTTCCGGTCCGCCGGGGCCCGGCTCTTTCCGGTCCCCGTGGATGCCTACGGCCTGGACGTGGAGGCCTTCGAGGCCCTGCTCATCCAGGAGCCCATCCGCCTCCTCTACGTCACCGCCAGTCCGCAGCACCCGACCCAGGTGGTGCTGGACCCCGCCCGGCGCAAGCGGCTGCTCGAACTGTCCCGGGTCCACGGCTTCCGCATCCTGGAGGGCGATCCCATCCTGGGCTTCCACCGGGAGAAGAATCCCAGCCAGCCGCTGGCCAGCGAGGATCCCCACGGCCGGGTGCTCTACTTCGGCAGCTTCGAGCAGATCCTGGCTCCGGGGCTGCAGGTGGGCTTCCTGGCCGGCGAATCGGGCCTCATCAAGGCCCTGGCCCAGCAGCGCCAACTCGTGGACTGGCCCGGCAACCTAGTGCAGGAGGCCACCATCGAGGAGACCCTGCGGGATGGCGAGATCGTCCGGCACCTCCGGCGCATCCGCAAGCTCACGGACGAGCGCCGGGACACCATGGTCGACCGGCTGCAGCTGCACCTCCATCCCGCCATCACGGTGAAGAACCCCCGGGAAGGCCTCTCACTCTGGGTCCGCGTGGCCGACGAGGTGCCTCTCGAGGCGTGGATCCAGCGCTGTCTCGCCCGCGGCGTCGTCTTCTATCCCGGCTCCCTCTACGACTTCCGCCGCCAGGAGCGGCCCCACATCTGCCTGGGCTTCGCCGCCCACACCGTCGAGGAACAGAACGAGGCCTGCACGCGCATGGCCCTCGCGCTGAAGGACACCGGCAGCCGCCACCTCTGAGCCACCCGGGCTGCCCGAGCGGAGGGTACGCCATCTGCCAACCGGATCTACCGCCATCGGGTCCGCAGGCCACCCTATCTCTGCGGAATCCTGCTACCAAGCGGGCGCTCCCTGAACCTGGAGGCGTGCCCATGCCACTCATCACCTGCCTGCACGATGCCGCCAGGCTTCCCCGCTGGGCCGCCCTCGGGGTGCTCGCCCTGGGGTCCGCCTGGCTGCCCCTGGCGGGACAGGCCCCGGAGGTGAAGGGCCGCTCCGTCCCAGAGCTGAAGACCTTCTTCCAGCAGCACTGCACCCGCTGCCATGGCCTGGATGGCTCGGCTCAGGGTCCCGACGGTCAGCGGCTGGGCGGGCTGGATTTCACGAAGGTGGCCCTGGAATCGCGTTCACTGAGTGGACCAGCCACGGACCGGGAGATCCGGTCCATGAGCCGGACTATCCGGCGGGGCATCCTGTTCGGCTACACCATGCCCGCCTGGGGCCAGCAGCTCACGCTGGAAGACGCGACCCTGCTGGTTCGGGAGGTCCTGCTGAAGGCGGAAAAGGGCGTCACCATCGAGCCAGCCCCTTGAGCGGCCCAGGAGGGCTGTCCTGAGGCCATGCCCGAGGTAGGCCAGCAGGAAGAGGACGCTGGCGGGGCCATGCACCCAGGCCCAGGCGAGGCGCCACCCCGGCGCCACCGCCACCTGCAGCAGGTAGCCGGAGGCCACCATGGGGAGGATTAGGAGGCCCAGGCCCACCCCCGTGTGGCGATGCTCGGCGCCCGCCCGCAGCTTCGCGGCGAGGTGCCCCCGCACGGCCATGCCGAGGGCAAACAGGAGCACGGGCGCCGCCAGCACGTGGAAGTGCTGCGCCAGGCCCTGAAGCGGATGGGGCTCCGGGCCGAACTCGCCCGCCACCCGGCCAAAATACCGCAGCCCCCCGGTGGCTAGGCCACTGAGGGCCGTCAGGAGGGCGCCCAGATGCAGGCTCCACCGCTCGAGGGCGCTCATTTTCCGTCCCCGTGGAGCACCTGGTGCAGCGCCAGCATCCGCCGGGCCGCGTCGGTGAGGGCGTGCGCCGTGAGGGTACTGCCCGACAGCGGGCGGATGGCCCCCTTGAGGGAGAGCTGGGCATCCAGCGGCTTGCCGTCGAACTGGCGGACCCAGGCCTCCTTTGCAAGGTATTCCTGGGGTTCCCGGAATGCGAGGACCTCCACCCGCTGGATCCGGCCGGCCGCGCTGATCACCACGAGGATCGTCTCCGGCAGGGTCCGGACCCGGTGGGTGTCGAGGTAGGCCACGCCCAGCAGCTGCCCGCCCCCGCGGGCCTCGTAGGAGACCTGCCATATCCCCGACAGGGCGCTCCCCGCCAGCGCCTGCACCTGCTGCGCCTGGGGCTCTGTGAGCCAGTGTTCCTTCCGGGTCCACTCGGCGCCCGGGAAGGCGAGGGCAAGGGCCTGCGGGGTGGTGGGCAGCGCCGCCCCCAGTCCAGTGCCTGCGAACAGCAGGACCGCCGCCAGCCGAATGATGGGCTGAAGCTTCATGGCCACCTCAGAAGTAGAAGCCGAGGGCGAGGTTCGTCTGGTTCTGACCGGTCCGAGCCTGGTTTTCGAGGCGCTGGAAGTCGCCCTTCAATGCCACGCTGGGAATGGGCTTCCAGTTCAGTCCCACCGAGAGGACGCTCTGGTCAAAGGCCCCGGTGGGGACCACGCCCGGCACCACCTCGGCCTGGGTGTTCAGGCGCTCCCAGCGGACAAAGGGGATGAGTGCCTGGCGGCCGGAGAGCAGGTCGTAGCCTAGCTCCAGATAGCCGCCCCACTGGCGCGTGCCGCTCTCCCGGGCGGGCTCCACCGCGCCCAGCTGCGCGAGGGCGGCGGCGCTGAGGCGGGTGTGGGTGTAGAGGCCGCGCAGTTGCAGGCCCCGGTTGCGGTATTCCGCATGCACATCCCAGAGGGTCGTGGTCAGGGCCTCGCCTGTGCCGCTCTGGTTGCTGTTGCCCATGTAGAAGCTCAGGCCGGCGGTGGTGCCCACCAGGGGGGACCAGTCCAGGCGGCCGGTCCAGGCCAGGCTCTGGGCCTTGGCCTCCTTGCCGAACTGGCGGCCGCCCTGGATGCCCGCAGCACTGAACTTCTCCGCGTTCATGCCGTTCACCAGATAGACCCGGTAGCTGAAGCTGGCGGGCAGGTCACCGTAAAGGCCCACACCGTTCTCGTGCCAGGTGGTGGGGATCAGGGTCTGCTCCACGAGGGGGCGCCGGGAGCCCAGGAAGGCCGGGGGCTCGTGCGCCTCATTGATGAACCCCACGGGCAGGAGCATCTGCCCGGCGCGCACGTTGAAGGCCTTGGTGATCAGGAAGTCCAGGTAGGCGAACTCGACCTTGGCCTCGCCCTCGGGGCTGGCGTCGCTGTAGCCGCCATGCTCGAACTCCACCTCGGTGTTCAGCACGATCCGGTCCGAGAACTTGTAGCCCGTGTAGAGCACCAGCCGCAGGGCATCCAGGCTCTTCTCACCCACGCCCCGAGTCCCGTCCTGTAGCCGCCCCTCCTTTGCCTGGTAGAGGAACTCGCCGTAGCCGCCGATGCTCAGGCCGCCCTTGCTCTCGTAGACCTTGGACGCGGCCTGGGCCATGCCGAAGGAGCCCTTCTCCGGCGCCGCGGGCAGGACAGAACCCGTCCGATGGGCCTCCAGCTCCCGCGTGAGGGTCTCCAGCTTGCGGTTGAACTCCTCCCGGAGCTGGGTGATCTCCGGGCTCTCCTGGGCCGCCAGGGACAGGCCCAGGAGGGCCGCAAGGAAAGGGGTGGCGAGGCGGGTCATCGGGGCTCCTGGGGCAGCAGCGTGGGGTGGAGCGCGCGGAAGGCCGGGGTCATGCGGATCCTCCCGTCCGAGAGAAGAAAGGCCGCAGCGAGGCCCTGCCGCTGCGCCCAGGCCGGTCCGGCCTCGGGACCCATGACGTAGAGGGCCGTGGACAGCACATCGGCCGTGAGGCCATCCGCGGCCACCACGGCGGTGCTGCCCCAGGCGGGACAGGGCTCGCCCGTCGCCGGGTCGAGAATGTGCCGCCCACGCTCGGCGGTGCCGCTGCTGGACAGCGAGGCGTTCTGCAGCCGGAAGCTCAGGCGGGGGCGCTGGCGGTGGTTCGGGTCCGCCACGCTCACCACCACTGCAGGCCCCCAGACCAGCAACTGGCCGCCGAAATCGAGGCGCCCGGCCGGAGCCTTGGCCACGGCGCGCATGCGGTCCAGGGCATGGCCCTTGAGGAAGCCACCCTCCTCCAGCGCCGCAGCCGGGTGGGTCAGACGCGCCTGGCCCAGGGCCTCATCCAGCTCCAGCAGGGGCGCACCGGAGGCTGCCCGAGCCTGCGCTAGCTGCTCAGGCGAGGGCGTCCGTCCCCCCACCCGCGTCCCCCAGGCCTGGATCAGGGCCCCGAGTACCGGGTCGAAGGCACCGCCGGTGCGGACCTGCCAGGCCTTGACCACTCTCAGCAGCTGCAGCCACTCCGGCGCAAGGGCCACCGGAGCGCCCCCGGCGGCGTTGAAGCGGCTCCACTCCGAGCGGGCGTCCCAGGTCGAGCAGGCCGCTTCCAGCCGCGCCGCCTCCCGCAGGGCGGCTTCTTCTGCGGCGCGGGGAGTGGGGCCGCCCAGCTGCAGGTGCAGCTCCGTGCCCATGGCCAGGACGAACCGGTCGAGGGCCTCGCCTGCGGCAAGGGACGGGGTGAGCAGGCAGAGTAAGGGAAACAGGAATCGGATCAACATGAGATAAAGTCTCAATTTGATTCAATCGAAAATCAACCCTAGTTTTGCGACACCGTCTCAATATTGATCTTAATCACAAGGCGGGCTTTTCCCGGGCGAACTGGACGTAGCCCATGTCCGCCTCGTTGATATGGTGGGCGAGCCAGTCCGCGACGAAGTTGGCCATGTGCGCGGCAAAGTCAGCCATGTGCGCGGGGAGGGTCAGGTCCTCGTCCATCTTGGACTGGAGCACCTGGATCTTGGCCACCAGGGCAGCGTGCTCTTCCTGGTGGAAGCCCAGCATGGGATAGGCGAGCTGCCGCATGAAGGCCTCCTCAGTGTCGAAGTGCTCCTTCGTGTACCGGGCGAGGAAGACCAGGCTTTCCCTTGCCTCGTCCTCCTGGGTGCCCGCCTTGAAGGCATCCTCCATTCGGTTGATGGCCTCGAAGAGGCGCTGGTGCTGGGCATCGATCACCTCGATGCCGGTCGCGTACTCGTCTTTCCATTGGGCCAATGCCATGCGCACCTCCAAGGGGCCAACCCGTTCTTTTCGGTACCCTGTCAAAAAGATTGACGATTAGCCGCCTGGCCCTGCACCTGATCCCAAACGGTCGTCGCCCAAACGCGTCATCCTGGGGCAGGAGGGGACCATGCGCTTCATCCTCGAGCAGCTGAGATTGGGCGGTGACCGCAACTTCGGCTACCTGCTGGGGGACCGCGAGGCCGGCGAGGGCCTGCTGGTGGATCCGTCCTACGACCCCCGCACGGCCGTGGCCCGCGCCGAGGCCCAGGGCCTACGGATCACCGCGATCCTCAACACCCACGGCCACCCGGACCACGCCAACGGCAACGCCGAGGCCAAGGCCCTCACCGGGGCGCCGGTGCTGGGCGGACCCGGCCACCCGGGTCCCGTGGACCGCACCCTGGCGGACGGCGACCGCCTGCCCTTCGGGGCCTACCACCTGAAGGTCTGGCGAGTGCCCGGTCACTGCCCGGACCACCTCACCTTCCTGGTGGAGGAAGAAGGCGCCGCCCTCACGGGGGACCTGCTCTTCGTGGGCAAGGTCGGCGGCACCGGCAGCGACGCCGACGCCCGCACGGAGTGGGACAGCCTCCAGCGCCTGCTGAGGGAGTGGCCCCCCGAGACCACCGTCTGGCCCGGTCACGACTACGGCGCCCGGGCCAGCTCCACCATGGCCCTTGAGCGGCGCGGCAACCCCTTCCTGCTGTGCCCGGATATCGAGGCCTTCCTCCAGCTCAAGGCCGACTGGCCCGCCTTCAAGGCCCGGCACGGCCTCCGCTGAAGTGACCGTGGTCACGCCTTGCCGCCATGGACCCCCTTACCCTGAAGGGTCCGCCGGGCCTGTGTCCCGGCGCGTAGGGAGGTTCCGTGAACGCGCTGCTCGATACCCTTGAACCCAAGGCCATCTGGTCCTATTTCCTCGAACTCTCCAAGATCCCCCGCGGGTCCAAGCAGGAGGCCGAGGCCGCCGCGTGGGTGGCCGACCAGGCCAAGGCCCTGGGCTGCGAGGTCGAGCGCGATGCCGTCGGCAACGTCATCATCCGCAAGCGGGCCACCCCCGGGAGGGAAGACAACCCCACGGTCTGCCTTCAGGCACACGTGGATATGGTCTGCGAAAAGAACGAGGGCACCGTCCACGACTTCACCAAGGATCCCTTGCAGGTCTACCGGGACGGTGACCTGCTGCGGGCGCGGGGCACGACCCTCGGCGCCGACAACGGCATCGGCGTCGCCGCCGCCCTGGCGGTCCTGGCCAGCAAGGACATGGCCCACGGCCCCATCGAAGTGCTTATCACCATCGACGAGGAGACAGGCCTCACCGGCGCCAATGGCCTGCAGTCGGGCCGCCTCAACGCCAAGTTCCTCATCAACCTGGACAGCGAGGAAGAAGGCTATCTGACCATCGGCTGCGCCGGCGGCGTGGACACCATCGTCACCCGCAAGCTCGCCCACGCTGCGCCCGCCGCCGGTGCCAAGGCCTACCGCCTGAAGGTCTTTGGCCTCAAGGGCGGCCACTCCGGCATCGACATCAACGCCGGCCGGGGCAACGGCATCCGCATCCTCGCCCAGGTCCTCGGCGCCCTCCGCCCCGAGTTCGGGCTGGGCCTAGCCGCCATCAAGGGCGGCAACAAGCGCAACGCCATCCCCCGCGAGGCCTCGGCCCAGATCTTTCTAGATCCTGCCCAGGAGCCTGCCTTCCGCGCCGCCATGGCCAGCCACCAGGCCCACTGGAGCGCAGCGCTTGGCGCCTTCGATCCCGGCCTGAAGCTGGCCCTGGAACCCGGCGAGGCGACCCAGGTCATGGCCGCCGCGGACGCCGATGCCCTCCTCAAGCTGCTGCTGGCCCTGCCCCACGGCGTCGAGGCCATGAGCCCCGACATCAAGGGCCTGGTCCAGACCTCCACCAACATGGGCGTCATCGACACCCGCGCGGAGGAAGTCGAGGTGAACCTGCTCACCCGCAGCTCCATCGACGCCTCCAAGATCGCCCTCACCGAGCGCATCGCCGCAACCTGCGCCCTGGGCGGCTTCGAGGCTCACACCACCGGCGGCTACCCCGGCTGGAAGCCCGAGCCCAACGCCTCCCTGGTGCAGATCGTCAGCAAGACCAACGAGCGGCTCTTCGGCAAGCCCCTGGTCATCATGGCCATCCATGCGGGCCTGGAGTGCGGCCTCATCGGCGAGAAATACACCACCATGGAGATGGTCTCCATCGGCCCCAACATGTGGGATGTGCATACCCCTGACGAGCACGTGAGCATCTCCTCCGTCGCCAACTTCTGGAAGCTGCTCACCGGCGTCCTGGAGTCCGTCTAGCTCCGGTTAACGGCCCTTGGCGCAACCCCGGGGCCGTGATAACCTTGTCGATTGCCGCGTTCGCGCGGAAGCCATGGAGAGTTGTCCGAGTGGTTTAAGGAGCACGCCTGGAAAGTGTGTGTAGGTCAAAAGCTTACCGAGGGTTCGA
>CAIMQW010000281.1 GCA_903843705.1 uncultured Holophagaceae bacterium
CCACGGGCCTGCTGTTCGGGCTCTCCATCGTCTTCGTGTTCCTCATCCTCGCCGCCCTCTACGAGAGCTGGTCCCTGCCCGTCTCGGTGCTCCTGGCGGTGCCCATCGCCATCTTCGGGGCCTTCCTCGGCCTCTGGCTGCGGAAGTTCGACTTCGGCGTCTTCGCCCAGATCGGCCTGATCATGCTTGTGGGCCTCTCGGCCAAAAACGCCATCCTCATCGTGGAGTTCGCCAAGGATGAGCTGGAGAAGGGCCGCGACCTGGTGGATGCGGCCCTGGAAGGCGCCCGGCTCCGCCTGCGGCCCATCCTCATGACCAGTTTCGCCTTCATCCTGGGCTGCGTGCCGCTCTGGACCGCCTCGGGCTCCGGCGCCGTGGCCCGGCGCATCCTGGGCACAGTGGTGATCGTGGGCATGTTGGGCGCCACCCTCATCGCCATCTTTGTCATCCCAGTGCTGTTCGTGGTAGTGGAGCGCCTGGCGGGCACCAAGGAACCGCCCACCGTCGAGTCGGTCGAGAATGAAGGGGGGGCCTGAAATGCGCGCCTGCATCCTGCCCCTCCTGGCACTGCTGCTGTCCACCGGCTGCGCCCTCGGTCCCAACTACCAGCGACCCACTCTCTCGGTCCTGGAGGGCTACCGCGGCCAGGCCAAGGCCGAGGCCGCCTCCCTGGCGGACCAGCCCTGGTGGGAGGTCTTCGGCGACCAGACCCTGAAGGCCCTAATCGCCCAGAGCCTGGAGAACAACTACGACGTGCGCACCGCCGCCTGGCGCGTGGAGGAATACCGGGCCCGGGCCGGCATCGACCAGTCCGCCTGGCTGCCTGCCGTGACGCCTGGCGTCCAGTGGCAGCGGGGCCGGCAGTCGGACTTCGCGCCCAACGGCGGCAAGACCGGGGCCATCTGGGATGTGCGTGCGTCGATGTCCTGGGAGCTCGACCTCTGGGGCCGCGTCCGGCGTCTGAATGAGGCCTCCAGGGCCCAGTATTTGGGCGCCCAGGAGCAGCGCCGCGGCATCCACCTCTCCGCCGTGGCCCTGGTGGCCCAGGCCTACTTCGAGTTGCGTGAGCTGGATGCCCGGCTGGAGATCGCCAAGGGCACCACCGCCGCATTCCAGGAGACCCGCGACCTCTTCAACCGCCGGCTCACGGGTGGCACCGCCTCAGCCCTGGAGACCGCCCGGGCTGAAGCTGCCCTGGCCTCGGCCTCGGCCACCATCCCTAACCTCGAACGCCAGATTCAGGCCCAGGAGAACCTCCTCTCCTTCCTGGTGGGCCGCAATCCTAGCCCCATCCCCCGGGGCGCAACCCTGACGGACCAGCCCCTGCCACCCGCCGTCCCCGGAGGCCTGCCTTCGACGCTCCTGGAGCGTCGCCCCGACATCAAGAGCGCGGAGCAGGACCTGGTCGCGGCCAACGCCGGCATCGGCCTGGCCCAGGCCAGCTACTTCCCGACCCTCAGCCTAACGGGGCTCTTCGGAGGACTCGCGCCCCAGGTGGTGGATCTCTTCGGCCCTGGCAAGACTTGGGGGATCGCGCCATCGCTCTCGGGATCCACCCTCCAGGGCCTGCGCCTGAAGCACCAGAAGGAAGTCCGTGTCGCACAGTGGGAGCAGGCCAAGACCCGCTATGAAGCCACGGTCACCAGTGCCTTCGGCGAGGTCTCTACCGCCCTCACCGCCTATACAAAACTGGCGGAGGTCGAGCAGCGGCAGGCGCGGTCCGTGGCGGCCAACAAGGAGGCCGTGCGCCTGGCGACCCTCCGCTACACCGCAGGCCTGTCCAGCTACCTGGAGGTCCTGGACGCCCAGCAGCAGCTGTTCCCCGCGGAGAACGCTCTCTCTCAGGCCCGCCTCTCCCGGCTACTGACCATGGTGCAGCTCTACAAAGCCCTCGGCGGCGGCTGGCGACTCCAGGATGACTTCCGGTC
Source organism: uncultured Holophagaceae bacterium (assembly GCA_903843705.1). Lineage (GTDB taxonomy): Bacteria > Acidobacteriota > Holophagae > Holophagales > Holophagaceae > Geothrix. Next base: position 1,929 of record CAIMQW010000281.1, read on the forward strand.
GCTGAAGCCCTAGTCGCTTCGCGGCGCCCGCGTTGGCCCTATGCTGAAGAGGCCCTGTTACTGGTGGTCTGATGGCTGAGCTTGGAATCCTGAACGCCCTGTCGATCCTGCGCCTGACGCCGGAGGGGGTCCTTCTGGACGGCGGCGCCTCCGGCGAGATCCTGCTGCCCATGGCCCAGGTGCCCAAGGGCTGCGTGGCCGGCCAGGTGCTCAACGTCTTCGTCGCCAAGGATGGAGAAGGGCAGGTCGTCGCCTACACCCGCCAGCCCCTATGCCAGCGCGGCCAGATCGCCTGCCTGAAGGTGGTGGCCGTGAACAAGTCCGGCGCCTTCCTGGCCTGGGGCATGCCCAAGGACCTGCTGCTGCCCTGGAAGGAAGTGAAGCACGAGCTACGGCACCGGCTCAAAGAGGGCCAAAAGGTGCTGGTGGCTGTCGTCCTGGATGACCAGGGCCGCCTGGCCGCCTCAGGGCGCCTGGACGATTTCCTCGGCGATGAGGCCGAGGACTACCGCGAGGGTGACAAGGTCTCGGTGATGGTCGCGGAGTTCACGGAGATCGGCGTGCGCGTGGTGGTCAACCACCTCCACTGGGGCATGGTGCACAACAGCGACGTCTTCAGCGAGCTGACCCGGGGCGAGGTCCGGAATGGCTGGATCAAGGCGCTGCGGGCCGACCAAAAGCTGAACGTCGCCCTCACGGCACCGGGCTACGCCAAGATCGACAGCATCGCCCAGGGTGTACTCGACGTGCTGAAGCGCCGCGGCGGGTTCCTGCCTCTCACAGACAAGAGCCAGCCCGAGGCCATCTACGAGTCCCTCGGCATCAGCAAGAAGGTGTTCAAGCAGACCATCGGCTCGCTCTACAAGAGCCGACGCATTGCCATCGAGCCGGAGGGCATCCGGCTCATCGCCGCGCCCTAGGCCCCGGATGCGCTACGCCGAGCCCCTCTTCCGGCCGCCCAGCGAGGCCGAGTCCTTCATCCTCCAGGCCACGCTGGGCTGCTCCTGGAATGCCTGCACCTACTGCGCCATGTACCGCACCAAGACCTTTCAGGTGCGGCCCCTGGATGCGGTGCTGGCGGACATCGCTGAGGCCGGCGCCCGCTTCGCGGACGAAGTCCGGCACGTCTTCGTGGCGGATGGCGACCCGCTGGCCATGCCCCTGGAGCACTGGGAGCCCATCCTCTGCGCCCTCGCGGCGGCCTTCCCCCGGCTCCGACGCGTCAGCACCTACGCCACCGCGCGGAACCTCCTCGAGAAGTCCCCGGAGCAACTGCGCCGCCTCCGGGACCGGGGCCTCTCGCTGCTCTACATCGGCCCCGAGTCCGGGGATGACGTGACCCTGCAGCGCCTCGCCAAGGGCGCCACCGCCGCCGAGCACGCGGAGGCCGCCCATCGCGCCCGGGAAGCAGGCCTGGAGCAGTCGCTGATCTTCCTGCTGGGTGCCGGCGGCCGCGAGCGCAGCGAGGCCCATGCCCGCGCCTCCGGGCGTCTGGTCACGACCATGGATCCCCGGTTCCTCTCGACGCTGACCCTCACCGTGGTGCCGGGCACGCCCCTCGCCCGCCTGGCCGAGCAGGGCCATTTTGATCTGCCGGAGGTCCCTGGGCTGCTGCAGGAGCTGCGCTGGTTCATCGAGGAAGCCCACCCAGCCGCCGCCATCTTCCGCTCCAACCACGCTTCCAACTACCTGCCCATCGGGGGCCGCCTGCCCCGGGACCGGGAGGGGATCCTTGCCGCCATCGATGCGGCGCTTGCCGGCCAGGTGCCGCTCCTGCCCGAGTGGAGCCGGGGTCTCTAGGGATCTGCGCCGAAACCAGCGCCAGAAGCTTACGTTTTGTAAGATTCTGATGGAAATCACGGAATGGCACCTGATGGGTCATCTACATTGAAGCCGTTCGCACTGCCAGCAGCTTCCCCCTCGTTCATCCGCCCAAGGAGACCCCATGAACCGCTCTGCCTTGCTCTTCGCCTTCGTGTCCGCCCTCAGCCTGACCGCCGCCGGCAAGCAGCCTGCGGCGCCCTACACCTTCCCCACCTCCGGCGAGAAGGTCTACCAGGCCTACTGCGCCAGCTGCCACGGGGCCAAGGGCCTCGGTGACGGGCCCGTGGCGTCCTCCCTCAAGGCTCCCCTGCCCGACCTCACCACCTTGGCCAAGCGCAACCAGGGCCAGTATCCCGATGCACGCGTCGCCCAAAGCATCCAGGGCGAGAGCATGAGCCATGCCCACGGCACCGCGGACATGCCCGTCTGGGGGCCCGTGTTCCGCACCCTCGACAGCCGCAGCGAAGGTGCCACGAAGATCCGCGTCTACAACCTGGTCAAGTACGTCGAGGGCCTGCAGGCGAAATAGGCCCGGGGCTACGAACCGATCCTCGGGCAAAACCCACCCCGAGGTAGCCATTCCCTGGCTATAGTGGTTCCCCGGGGACCCGTCAGCCTGCCCCGCTGGAGGACCCATGCGCACCCGCCCCGCCTGCCGCACCTGGCTGGCAGCCTTTCTTGCTGCAGCACCCCTGGCGGCCCAGGCGATTCCCATCGTCGAGAAGACCCTCTCGAACGGCATGCGGCTGGTGATGGTGGAACGCCACGACCAGCCCACCATCTCCCTGGGCTGGATGGCCCGGGTGGGCAGCGCCGACGAGCGCCCCGGCATGACCGGCATCGCGCACCTGTTCGAGCACATGATGTTCAAGGGGACCCGCACCATCGGCACCCGGGACGCAAAGCGGGACGGGGAGCTGAACGACCTGCAGGACAAGATCCAGGTCGGCATCCGTGAAGAGATGGCCATCCTCCGCGAGCGGCAGCGCCGGGGCGAGATCACCAACATGATGGATCCCAAGGCCCGGACGCCCCGGCTCCAGGATCTGATCAAGGCCTTCGACCGCCTGGTGGAGGAGCAGCGGGGCCTCGTCGTCAAGGACGAGATGGACAAGATCTACTCCCAGGCCGGCGGCACCGGCCTCAACGCCAGCACCAGCCAGGACCGCACCTTCTACATCACCAGCCTGCCCGCCAACAAGCTGGAGCTGTGGATGTGGCTGGAGTCCGACCGCCTGGTTAATCCCGTGTTCCGGGAGTTCTACAGCGAGCGGGACGTGATCCTCGAAGAGCGCCGCCAGACGCTGGAGAGTCGGCCCGGCGGCATCGTGGGCGAGGCCTTCAATGCCATGATCTGGGCCGCGAACTCCTACCACTGGGAGGTCATCGGCTGGCCCAGTGACATCGCCCAGGTCACCCGCGAGCAGGCCAACACCTTCTTTGCGACCTACTACGCCCCCAACAACATTACGGCCGTGCTCGTGGGTGACTTCAACCCGGCCCAGGCCACGGCCCTGGCCGAGCGCTATTTCGGTCGCATTCCCGCCAACCCCAAGGGCGTGCCGGAGATCATCACCCTCGAACCCGCCCAGCCGGCGGAACAGCGCATGCTGGCCGAGGTGGAGACCACCCCCTCGATCCAGGTGGAGTACAAGACGGTGTCCGCGGTGCACAAGGACGCGGCGGCCCTGCAGGCCCTGGCGGGCATCCTGGGCGGCGCTCCCGCCTTCATGGGCCGCCCCGGCGCGGGGGGCGGCCGCCCCCCCTCCGGCCGCTTGAACAAGGCCCTCGTGCTGGACCAGAAGATCGCCACCCAGGCCAGCGCCAGCTTCCGCGGCCAGAAGCTCGGCGGCACTTTCTCGCTGCGGGCCACGCCGGTTGCCGGCAAGAGCCCCGCGGACCTGGAGCCGCTGCTCTACGCAGAGCTGGCCCGAGTGGCCAAGGACGGCGTCAAAGAAGAAGATCTCCAGCGGTACAAGAAGGCCACCCAGGTGGGCCTCTGGAGCCGCCTTGAGACCAACGCCGGCATCCGGGAGACCCTGGCCCAGTATTTGGCCGTGGGCACCGTGGCGGACTTCCAGGCCGCCCAGGAGCGCACCCAGGCTGTCACCCGCGAGGATGTGCAGCGGGTGGCCCGGACCTGCTTCCCCAGGGAGGGCCGCAACGTGCTGCTCACCACCCGCAAGCAAGCCAAGGCCCCGGAAGGCGACCCGCTCAAGAAGGCCCCCGAACGCATGAAGAAGCTGGAGGGCATGTGATGCTCAGCCGCACAGCCCTCATCCTTGCTCTCTGCGCCCCCTGCGCCTTTGCCCAGGCCATCCCCAGCCGCCCCGAGCAGCTCGCCTTCGCCCCCCTGGCCTTTCAGGTGCCCCGCGCCAAGGAGCACAAGGCCAAGCTGAAGAACGGCATTCCCGTCGTGCTCTCTGTCTCGGAGAAAGAGTCCTCACCCCTGGTGCGCGTCACCCTCTCCTGGCGGGGCGGCGCCTATCTGGATCCCAAGGGCAAGGAGGGCCTGGCCCAGCTCTTCGGCGCCCAGTTCTCCCGCGGGGGCACCGCGAGACTGGACCCCGCGCAGCTCGACGACAAACTGGAGACCCTGGCTGCCACCCTTAGCAGCGGCTGCGGTGAGACCACTGGCAGCCTCTCTCTCCAGGTGCTGAGCCGGGACCTGGATGAGGGCCTGAGCCTGCTGCTCCAGGTCTTCCAGGAGCCTGCCTTCTCCCAGGATCGGCTGGACCTGGCCAAGCGTCAGCAGCGGCAGGCCCTGAGTCGGCGCAACGACGCGGTGACCTCCATCGCCGCCTACCAGATGAACTTTCTGCTCTTCGGGGACAATCACTTCGCCAGTGCGGATACCACCGCGACCACTCTGGAGTCCATCACCCGCGAGGACCTGAAGGCCTTCCACGGGCGCCTGCTCCACCCGGCGAACCTGGTGGTGACTGTGTCCGGTCAGGTGGACCGCAAGGGGATCCTTGACCAGCTGAACGCGGGCATCGGCGCCCTGAAGGCCAGTACCCAGGCCCAGGTGAGCGCTGCCGTCCCGGCGCCTGCCTTCACCCGCAAGCCCGGCATTTACGTAAGCGACAAGGACGCGCCCCAGGCCATGGTGCAGTGGGCCTTCCCGGGCCTACGTCGCAGCGACCCCGACTGGCACGCCGCCCTGGTCATGAATCAAGTGCTGGGCGCCTCGGGCTTCACCAGCCGGCTCATGAAGAAGATCCGCTCGGACGAGGGCCTCACCTACGGCGTCCGCACCGCCCTCGGCCCTGGCCCCCACTGGCAAGGCGACCTCACCGGCAGCATGCAGACCAAGAACCGCTCGGTGGCCTACGCCCTGCGTCTGGCCATGGTGGAGATGCAGAAGCTCCAGGACGAAGTCGTTCCGGCGGAGGAGCTGCAGGTCATCAAGGACAACCTGGTCGAGGCCTTCCCCAGCCAGTGGGGCAGCCGACAGGCCGTGGCCGGGCGGCTGACGGAGGAGGTCCTCCTTGGCGCCAGCGAAGACTGGTGGGTGGACTTCCGGGCGAAGGTCCAGGCCATCACGCCCGCAGAGGTCCAGCGGCTGGCGAAGCGGCTGCTCGAGCCGGACCGCCTCGTCATCCTGGCGGTGGGCAAGGCCTCGGAAATCGAACCCGGCGATCCGGACCATCCCGTCCGCCTGGCCGAGGTCGCCAAGTTGCCTCTGGCCCGGCTCCCGCTGCGGGATCCCCTGACCCTCAAGCCCTTGAACTGATCCTCAGTCGCTGGGCGCCGCCGGAATCTGAAAGGGACACCCGCTGGCGCAGGTGCCGCAGGCGGAGGCGCAGTCCTTCGCCGGGCGGAACTCGCGCAGAAAGCCCCACAGGAACCAGCCGGCGGCGGCGGCCGAGAGTGCCAGCGCGGTGAAAGACTGGAATCTCATGCGAACCCCAGCCAGCGGCCGGCAACGACCGTGATCCAGGCCATGCCCCAGCCGAGGACCAGACCGTAGGCCACAGTAAAGGCGGCCCAGCCCCAGCTGCCGGCCTCCCGCCGGATCATAGCGATGGTGCCGAGGCAGGGGGTGTAGATGAGCGTGAAGACCATAAAGGCCAGCGCGGTGAGCGGACTCAGCCCCGACCCGTCCCGCAGGGCCACCTGCAGGGGGCTCAGGCGCTCGCCGGGCTTCGGCTCCTCACTGGCCTGGTGGATCACGGCCATGGTGGAGACCACGATCTCCTTGGCCACGAAGCCCGCCGTGAGGGCGATGACATCCTTCCATGCCTCGGGTCGCTTGCGGTCAGGGTCCAGAATGGGGCGCAGCACCGGCTCCACCTTCTGCCCCAGCCGCGCGGCCAGACTTGAGTTCACAATCCGGCTCTCGTGGGCGAGCTGCAGAACCCGGAGCCGCTCTTCGGCCTCGACGGCGGGCAGGTTCAGGGCGACGACGGCCTCGCGCTGCTGCTGGTATTCCAAGGTCCACTGCCGGTTAGCGATGCCCGGGTAGCGGGACAGGAACCAGATCAGCGTGGCGCCGGCGAAGATAGTGGTACCCGCGCGGGTCAGGAAGATCGACCCCTTCTCCCACATGTGGATGAGCGTGGCCTTCAGCACCGGCAGACGGTAGGGCGGCAGCTCCATGACGAAGGGCGTGCTGGGCCCCTGGAACAGCGCGCTGCGGAGCAGGCGGCCCACGAGCACCGCCAGAACCAGGCCCAGGAAGTGCATGGCGATGATGACCACGGCGGCCCAGAGCGGGGTGAAGAATGTGCCGGCGATGACGATGTAGACCTGGAGGCGCGCCGAGCAGCTCACCAGCGGGGTGACGAGCATGGTGATGAGGCGGTCCTGACGGCTCTCGATGGTCCGCGCGGCCTGGATGGCGGGGACGTTGCACCCGCTGCCCATGATGAGCGGGATGAAGCTCTTGCCGTGGAGGCCCATGAGGTGCATGAGCCGGTCCATGATGAAGGCCGCCCGAGCCATGTAGCCCGTGTCCTCCATGAAGGCAATGCAGCCCATGAGGATCATGATCACGGGCACGAAGACAATCACGGCGCTCACGCCAGGGATGACCCCGTCCACCAGCAGGCTGGTGAGTTCACCTGCGGGGAGGCGTGCGCCCGCAAAGGCTGCCAGGGCCTTGAAGCCCTCGGAGATCCAGTCCTGGGGGATCTTCCCGAGGACGAAGGACAGCGAGTAGGTCAGGATCAGCACGGCGATGAAGATGGGGATGCCGAAGACCCGGTGAGTGAGGACCGCATCCAGGCGCGAGGTGGGCGTGGCCTTGTCATCGGCGGCCGTCGCCACCTCCTTCACCAGGCCGTGGGCGAAGCCGTAGCGGCGCTCCGCCACCAGCGTGGCGCCGTCCGCGCCCAGGTGCGGCTCGAGGAAGGCGAAGGACTTGGCCAGCTGATGGCTGATCGCCTCGCTGGCGTGGCTCTCGGCGACCTGGCGCTTGGCCTCGGCGTTGTTCTCCAGGAGCTGCAGCGCCAGCCAGCGGGGCGGCATGGCCGCCTCCAGCTGCTCGTCCCGGCAGATCTCCGCCTCCAGCAGCCGCAGCTCGCCCTCGATGTCGTGGCCGTAGTCCACGGTGATCCGCCGGCAGCGGTTGGACTCGCCGCGGGCCATGGCGGCCAGCAGGGTCTTCAGCTCGGTGATGCCCTGCTCCCGGTTGCCCACCG
>CAIMQW010000282.1 GCA_903843705.1 uncultured Holophagaceae bacterium
GCCCTGTCGTCCGGTCCATTCCCGCCCGCAGGCTGGCCTTGCCGACTTGGCCGTGCTTAGCCATTTCCTCGTTCAATTTCCGCACCTGCTGATCTGTAACCCTGCCCACGGCGCCGCCTTCCAAGGCCGTTGGGCCATGGGATACAGTGCCTACCCTGGAGCCCCAGGCGTTAACTATCAGATGGGGAGAAGTAACTGACAGCCATGGGGAGTTCTAAGTGTCGCTGGCCAGTCGCGGCCTCTCGGAGAAGGTGCTCGCCGGCCGCCAGCCCATCTACATCCGGACCCTGGAGGCCGGCCGTGCTGCGGGGAGCCTCCTGACCGCCGCCGAAGAGGCCACGGGCCTCATTCCCCACTCCTGGTACGGGGTTCCGCTGGGCTGGGGCCCCCGCCCCGACGGGCTGGTGAGCTTCCAGAGCTTCCATACGGATGCCTTCAGTGAGAGCCGCCGCCGGGTCATGGATGCCCTGGGCGCGCTGATCTCCACCTGCATGAGTGCCCGTCAGGCGTCCTGAACCAGGGCCAGCAGATCGTCGGGCAGGACCCGGGCGCGGTTGTCGGTGCCTGCCACCAGGTGGATGCTCTCGCCTTCGGCCAGCAGGATGCCCATCCGCTCAATGCGGTAGGCGAACACGAGCCGCCGCCGCCCGGTCTCCTGGAGCCAGGTGTGCACCTGTACCAGCTCGTCATAGCGGGCGGGGGAGCGGAAGCGCACCCGGATCTCGTTCACCACCAGGCGCACGCCGCGGGCCTCCCACTCGGCATAGCTCTGCCCCAGCCCGCGCAGGAAGTCGCTGCGGCCCAGCTCCATCCAGACGGGGTAGGTGGCATGGTGCACGATGCCCATGGCATCGGTCTCGGCGTAGCGCACTCGGAGTTCAGTCAGGGATTCCATGGTGTCCTCGGTCGCGCGCCTATTCCGCAATTCTTCTCGTGCTGGAGTCCTGGATGAACCATCCGAAAAATGCAGGAAAACAGGGATAAAAGCGGATGAAGGGGATCATAGCAGCCTGCCTCGACCCCATGCCCACGGGCTGTTTTCGGCCTGGGCAGAAAAGAAAACAACTCTCGCCGAGGATGCGGAGAGGGGGGAGGTTTGCAGAGAACACCGGGTAATCCGAAGTCCTCAGCGCCCCTCCGCTCCCCTCGTCTTTTCTCTGCGAGAGTGGTTGCTTTTCCCTGGGCGCACGGAGAACACACACAGGGGTGGGGTTGACGTGTCTTGGCTCTTCCCCTGAAATGCCGGATGGACCCAAAAAAAGCCCCGCGGGTGCGGGGCTCGGGGTGCACGGACCGGGCTCCCGGCTACTCGACGGTGACGCGGATGTGATCGCCCTTGTCCGTGGTGATTTCCAGCAGCATATCGCCCGGCTTCGAGTCGGCGAGCAGCTTCTGGAGCTGATCGGGCTTCAGGCCCTTGCGAGTCTTGCCGTGGACCTTGATCTCGCCGTCGCCAGCCATGTCCAACACGCCGCTGGCCAGACTGATGGGCATGCGGATGTGGACCTCGGTGGGACCGTCCACGCCCTTCTGCTTGGCGTGCTGCAGCATGGTCTTGGAGACGATGTCGACCTTGATGAACTTGGCGGTCTGGGCGGCCAGGGGGAAGCTGAGGGTGGCCACCAGGGCCAGGGGAAGCATGAGGGCGCGCATGGGGACTCCTGGTTGGAAACGGTCCGGCACTGGCCGGGTCGAATGGGATTACGGGGGGGAGTGTCTCGGGGATTAGTCCAGGTCTGGGAGAAGACAGCCTTGGGGTATTCTGAAGCCTGGAACGAAAGTCCTTCCGGCCCCATCCAACTCCCTGCGGCCCGTCCGCATCTCCGGAGCCTCTGCATGAAGATCCTCGCCTCCCTGTTTCTCGTCGCTGCTTCCCTCTCCGCCCAAGGTTCGGTGAAGTGGGAGCATGACTACCAGTCCGCCGTGAAGCGGGCCAAGGCCGAGAAGAAGCTCATCTTCATGGACCTCTGGACCGAGTGGTGCGGCCCCTGCCTGCACCTCCAGAAGAACGTCTTCCCCACGCCCGAGGCCCAGGCGGCCCTGGCCAAGTACGTGCCCTACTCCGCGCTGGTGGAGAAGCGGGACCGCACGCCCGTGGCTGAGGGCACCAAGCTGGCCGAGAAGTTCCGGCTGAACGCCTACCCGACCATGATCATCCTCGATGCCGAGGGCAAGGAAGTCCGTCGCCAGGTGGGCGCCTTCCGCAGCGGCGCCGAGTTTGCGGGGTGGTTGAAGCCGTAGTCGGCTGTTTGCCGAGAGAGAACGGCGGCCTTGGGCCGCCGTTCTCTCTGTTGATCAACGATTGCTGAGGGCTCTCTCAAAGATCCTTCACGCCGCCCGAAGTCTTGGGCGGCTTGGGGAGGCGCTGCTTTAGGCCTTCCAGCTCGTCCTGCTGGGCGCCCATGCTGGGGCGCGGGGGCGGCGGCGGGGGTGGCTTCCGGGGGTTCGGCGGGGGCGGCGGCGTGGCGTCCTGGACCAGGGTCTGCAGGTCGTGGATGGCCTCGGGCTGGCCTGGCTGCTCCAGCAGCAGGCGCTCCAGCAGGAGTCGGGCCTCCTCGGGTCGCTGGGCTTCCCGGTGGGCCCGGGCCGCCAGCAGCAGGGCGGGCGCGCGCCAGGCTGGCAGTGGCCGGGGGGAGCCTTGGCCCACCAGGGGGGTCAGGGTCTTGAGGGCATCCTCGGGGAAACCGGTGCGCAGGTCGATCTGCGCCGCCAGCAGGAGGTGGCTGGGTCGGGCATCCGTCGGCCGCCAGTGGCGGGCCTCGGGCAGGTCTCCGCTCTCGATGGCGCGCTGGGCCAGCCAGGCCCGCACGCCCGCCGGGGTCCAGGCCGGGAGGCCGCGGTCCTGGCCCCGCAGGCCCGGCGCCGCGCAGGCCAGAGCCACGAGAAGGATGGGCCGCCACCGGGCCATGGGCTTGCCCGCAAAGGCCAGCCAGAGCGCCATTCCCGCCAGGGCCAGCCAGGCCCCGACCTCGGGATGGGCCGGCTGGAGGCTGCGTCGGGCGGGCAGGGGGGCGTGACCGGCGGCCAGGGCCTGGAGGCCCGCGGCGGCGGCCTCCCCGTCCTTGAATACCTGGCCACCCGTGGCCTGGGCAAGGCGGGCCAGGAACTCCGGGTGGGCGATGCTGACGGCGGGTTCCTGGCTCGAGGCCTCGGCCCCAGCCCGGGGCGGCACGGCGTGGGAGTGTCCATCCCCGAAGGCCAGCACGCAGACCGGCAGCCGGGCCTGCTTCAGGGGCTCCATGGCCCGCTGCAGGGCCGCTTCAGGGGCTTCCCAGGTCTCTTCGCCATCGCTGAGCAGCAGCAGCACCGCGGGCGCGTCGCGGTCCACCTGGGCCGCCACCTGGGGCAGGCCCCGGCCCAGGCTGGTGCCCGGAGAGCCCACGTCGCCCGGGGTCACGACCCGCAGGGCCTCCCGCAGCAAGGCGCGGTCCTCTCCCGGGGGCAGCACCGGGATGGCATCCCCGGTGAGCAGGTCCAGGCTCCAGCGCAGGCCAGGCTGGGGTCGGGACCAGAGGCGGTCCAGGGCCGCCACGGCGGCATCCCAGCGGCTGCGGCCCTCCGCGTCGGTGACCGCCATGGAGCGGCTGGCATCCAGCACCACGTATACCGTGAGCCGGGGAAACTCGGGCAGGCCCCAGCGGGGTTCCGCCAGACCCAGGCCGAGGCCCGCCGCGAGGAGCGCCAGGCCCAACCCCTGCCAGAGGGGTCGCTGGCCCACCACCTGCACGCCCAGTCCGGGCCGCAGGTGGGCGCGAAGGGCCAGGCCCAGGATGAGCAGGATCAGGAAGGCCGCCGGCAGCAGCACCCAGGGATGGGAGAAGGGCAGGTTCATGCGCCCTCCACCCAGGCGGGCCGGGGCCGCCCGCGCTTGAACGCGAGGTCCGCGGCCAGGGGCAGGGCCAGGAGGGCCGCGGCCAGGAGGCACCAGCCGGCCAGGGGCTGGCCTTCCGTGGGCGGGTCCACGGGCAGGAGGGTCTTCTCGAGCTGATCCACGGCCGCGAGGCTGCGGGCGAGCCCGCCGGGGTCCTCGGCGCTGAAGGCCTCGCCGCCCGTGAGGCTGGCGACCTCTTTCAGCGTGGCGTGATCCACTTCCACATGCAGCCGGGCGAAGCCGCCGCCTTCGAGGGGCACGAGGCTCTCCCCGCCAGCGCCCAGCGCCACGGCGTGGATGCGGATGCCGTTGCGGCGGGCCTCCTCGGCGGCTTCGGTGGGCGTGACCCGGCCCCGGTTCTGGACGCCATCGGTGATGAGGAGGATCACGCGGCTGCGGGCGGGACTGTCCTCCAGGCGCCGCACGGCGGTCATCAGCGCCGAGCCGATGGCGGTGCCGTCATCGCGGCTATCCAGGTCGAGGCGGGCCAGCATCCGGAGCAGCCGCAGGTGGTCATTGGTGAGCGGGCTCAGGGTGACCGGGTGCGCGCTGAACAGGATGAGCGCAAAGCGGTCATCCGGGCGGCGCAGGACGAACTGGGCCAGCAGCCGCCGGGCCGCGTGCCAGCGGTCCTCGTCAGGCCGGTCCAGGATCTTCATGCTGCTGCTGCCGTCCAGCACCACGGCGAAGTCCACCACGGGGGCGCTGCCCCGCAGGGGGGTGCGCCACTCGGGACCGGCGGCGGCGAGGCCCAGGGCCAGGGCC
>CAIMQW010000283.1 GCA_903843705.1 uncultured Holophagaceae bacterium
TATCTGCAATGAAAACAGAGTCGTAACCCCTACGCTATCAATCCTGAATCCGGGAGGGGTTCGAGAGTGACACGATAGCCGAGAGCTTGGAGGCGGCGGCTGAGCTTATCGACTTTGACGGTCTTCTCCCGCTTGTCGAGGAAGGCTTCCCCGAGATCCTTGAAGGGTTCCTTCCGTGAGAGCAGTCGGTGGATGAGCCGGATCAGTTTATGGGCGATCGCCATGAGTGCTCGCTTGTGGCCGATGCGGGCACGGAGGTGGTGGTATTTCGAGCGGAAGTAGCTGCCTTTGGCGCGGACGGTGGCCAGGGCGCATTCCACCAGGATGGTGGTGAGGTAGGTATTGCCCTTCCGAGTGGTCCCACTGATGCGCTTCCCGCCCGTCTCACGATTGCCGGGGCAGACGCCTGCCCAGGCTGCCAGGTGGGCTGGTGTTGGGAACACGTTCATGTCCACACCGATCTCCGCGAGGATGATGTTCACCGCCGTGATACCGAGGCCATAGACTTGGAGGAGCAGGTTCCTCTCGGCTTGGTAGGGCTCCATGCGGGTCTCGATCATGGCCTCGATGTGACTGACCACACGGTCGAGATCATCGTGGCGCAGCAACTGGATCGCGAGCAGTTCCCGCAGGTGCTCTGGCAGCGGTTGTTCGAGCGCCAGGTTCAGGTCCGTGAGCTTCCGGCGCAGCGTGCCTTTGACGAGGAGTGGGAGTAAAGCGCGCACATCCTGGCCCTGCGAGAGGGACCGCAGCAGGCCCATCCCAGTCACGCCGAATACATTGCTGATGAAGCTGGCGAGCTTGATGCCCGTTCCTTCCAGCAGCTTCAGGATCTGGTTGCGGAGCATGGTACGGGCGTGGATGACATTGCGCCGCTCCCGGGTGAGATCGCGCAGGGCGCGGAACTCGGGGGGCGGGACAAAGCTGGGCTTGATCATGCCCAACCGCGTCAGATCAGCGATCCACTCCGCATCCTTCTGGTCCGTCTTACGACCCTTGAGCCCCTTCATCTGGAGGGGATTGCCGACCACGAGTTGGACATGGCCTTCCAGGGCCGCGTAGATCGGCTTCCAGTAAGGCCCCGTGGCTTCCATTCCCACCACCTCGCACCCGGCCTCCACGAGCCAAGTGCGAAGCTGGAGCAGTTCCGCCAACAGGGTCCGGAAGCGTCGGATCTCGACCTTGGGACGCTTCCGGGTCCCCGAGGTGATCAGGCAGGCGACCACCTCCGAACGATGAACATCCAGCCCGCAGGCCACCTTTGCGACTTCCCGTATGCCACCCATGGCACCTCCCTGAAAATGTGGGGGATGTCCAGGCGCGGCTGAGACGAAATCGACACTGCAATTCGTGCTGACCCTAGCGGGCCGCAACACAACGTGGTACTACTGCCAGCGCGGGCCAGTCTGATTAGCGGGGTCACACCTCCACAGGTAAAACGGCCTTCACAGGACATCCCAACCTGAGAATGCCGCAAGCCAGTCTGGTCCGCACCTTGGTGATGCCACATGGGTGGGCCGCGCCGCTGCCGTTTTCATCCCGCGTGGTGCCCCAGCGGGGCATGAAGTCTGATTATCGGCGAGCCTCAGCCTAAAGAACAGATGCCTCTGCTCGGGCAACTCCGAGGTCTTTAACCCTTTAGGCATAAGTGGACAGGATGTGTCGCATCCATGACGCGATGTTTTGGCGTGGAGGTGTGCCATGCCGAGATATGACATCCAGTTCCAGAAGGGCCTTTCCCTGCGGGAGTTCATGGCCCGATACGGGAGCGAAGGCCAGTGCATCGA
>CAIMQW010000284.1 GCA_903843705.1 uncultured Holophagaceae bacterium
CGCCTTCATCGCCCGGGCGCGCCCCAGCCGGGGCATTGCCCGCACCCGCATCGTCGTCAGTGTGCCGCCCCGGGCCCACCAGGTGGCCCGCCGCGCGGTGAAGCAGGTCTGCTATGACGCCAAGGCCGGGGAGGTCTTCCTGGTGGACCAGACCATGGTGGCCGCCATCGGCGCCGGCCTCGCCATCAACGAGAAGCGCGGCTGCATGATCGTGGATATCGGCGGTGGCACCACGGACGTGGCCGTCATCAGCTACAACGGCAAGGTCTTTTCGGACTCCATCCTCATCGCCGGCGACGAGATGGACGAGGCGGTGGTGAAGTACATCCGCGAGAAATACAACGTGCTCATCTCCGAGGCCTCCGCCGAAGAGGTGAAGTGGACCCTGGGTTCCGCCTGGCCCACGGAGACCGGCCGCACCATGGAGGTCAGCGGCCGGGACCAGTTCGAGGGCCTGCCCAAGACTCTCACGCTGAACGACGCCGAGATCCGCGAAGCCCTGGCCGAGCCCATCAACGCCATCGTGGACCTGGTCCGCAAGGCCCTGAACGAGACCCCGCCCCAGCTGGCGGCGGACCTCATCGACCGGGGCATCTGCCTGACGGGTGGCGGTTCGCTGATCCAGGGCCTGGATGAGCGCCTGCGCAAGGAGACGCACCTGCCGGTGTTCCGGGCGGAGGATCCCCAGACCGCCGTGGTGCGCGGCACGGCCCTGCTGCTGGAGAACATTCCGCTGCTCCGCCGCATCCAGATCCTCGACTAGGGGTACCGATGGCCCTCCGCGCGTCCAGGTGGAGATGGAGCCGCGCGGGATGGCAGCGCCTGGCCCTGGTCCTCCTCTGGGTGGGCCACGGGGCCTGGGTCCTGATGGGACCGGTCTCCGGCCAGCGCTGGAGCCGTGCCTCGGAAGCCCTGGCCCGGCCCTCCCAGGGGCTGGCCGCCCGGTGGGCGGAGCGGCGCGTGACCCAGCGGGACGCGGCGCTGGGGCTCGCGGAGCTGCGCGCCGACCGGATCCGGCTGGCCGCCGAGCTGGAGCAGGCACGGCTCCAGGCCGCGCAGGAAGCTCCCCGCCGGGCGGAGGCCGACGAGGCCGTGCGCCTGCTCGGCCTGAAGAAGCACATTCCCCTGGAGCTGGGTGCCGCGCGGGTGATCTTCAGCACGCGGCCCGCGGTCTTCGGCGGCCTGATCCTGGATCAGGGACTGGACCGGGGTCTGGTCCAGGATCAGGGCGTGCTGGTGCCCGAGGGCATCGTGGGACGGCTCTGGTCGGTCAGTGCCACCCAGTCGAAGGTGCTCCCGGCGGACGCGCCCAACGCCTCGGTGGCGGTGATGCTCATGCGCAGCCGCGCCACCGGGGTTCTGCAGGGGCTGGGCTCGGGCCGGGCCCTCATCCGCTACGTCAGCAACCAGGAGGTGGTGCAGGTGGGCGAGGCCGTCCTGACCAGCGGCCTGGACCGCGTCTTTCCCCGGGGGCTGCTGGTGGGCTATGTGGCTGAGGTGGCCCAGGGGGACCTGGAGCTGCGGGTGGTCCTCAACCTGTCGGCGCCCCTGGATCGGGTGAGCGCGGTCCTGCTGCTGCCGCCCCAGCCGCCCGTGGAGGTCCAGCCCCCCTTCGTGGCGCCGGACGTGAAGCCCTCCAAGAAGCGGGGGACGCCATGAGGCTGCCAGTTACCTCTTCCCTGCGGCAGCACCTGTTCGGTGGGGTGACCCTGGGCCTGGTCGCCCTGACGGCGCCCTTCCCGGTGGTCCAGGCCATTCTCAGCGCCCTGCTGGTGCTGGCGCTGGCCCCCCGGCCCGGGGCGCCGCTGTCGGGCGCCCTGTGGGCGGTGGCGGCGGGCTGGGTCCTGGAGGGCAGCCTGCGCCTCTACCCGCACCTGGGCGGTACGGCCTGGGCGAACCTCACGGTGGTCCTGCTGGCGGGCTGGATGGCCGGGCGCTGGCCCCTGGAGAGCCTGCGGGGCTGGCTGGTCCGGCTGGCGGGCCTGGGTGTCCTGCACGCCCTGCTGGTGCATGGCGCCGTGCGGCTGGCGGCGGGTCCGCATCCCTGGGGCTGGGGCTGGCTGGCAGCGCTCCTGACGCTTCCCCTGTGGGGGTGGCTGGCCTGGCGGCTGCTGCATCCCCCCACCGGAACCGGCCGGCGCTGAGCCATGGATCCGCGGCTGCAGCCCCTCCTCCGCCAGAGGCTCGGTGTCCTCAAGGTGCTTGCCTGGGTCCTGGTGGCCCTGCTGGTCCTGGTCTACGCCTGGCTGCAGCTGGTCCGTCATGGCGAGTATCGCCAGCTGGCGCTGCAGCAGGCCGTGAAGGTCCGGCCCATCCCCGCGCCCCGGGGCCTGGTGCTGGACCGCAACGGCCACCGGCTGGTGGACAACCGCCGGGCCCTGCACCTGGTCATCCAGCGGGAGGACCTGCCCACGCGCCCGGAGGTGGTGACTGCCCTCGCGGAGGCCCTGGTGGTGGACCCTCAGGCCCTGGCCCGGAAGATCCAGAGCTATCGTCTGGCGGGCAAGGGCCGCCCCCTGGTCCTGAAGGAGAACCTGGATGAGGCCGGGATCGCCCTCGCGGAGCGGGTCCGGGCCCGGTTTCCCTTCCTCAGCGTGGAAGTGGCGCCGCGCCGGGTGTATCTCGGAGACGAGCTTGCTGGCCACGTCCTCGGCTACGTCGGGGAGGTGGACGAGGAGCTCATGAAGGGCAAGCCCGGCGTCTTCCACCTGGGCGAGACCATCGGCAAGGAAGGCTTCGAGGCCGCGGGCAACGAGAAGCTCAAGGGCGTGGACGGCCAGAAGCGCATCCTCGTGGACCAGCTGGGCACGGAGGTCGCCAACTTCGGCCAGATCGACGCGGCGCCGGGTCGCAGCCTCTTCCTCACCCTCGATGCGGGCCTCCAGAAGGTGGCCCAGGACGGCATGGGCATGGAAGCTGGCGCCGTGGTGGTGCTCGACCTCCGGGACGGTGGCGTGCTGGCGCTGTATTCGAGTCCCTCCTACGATCCGAACCTCTTCCTGAACCGCCTCAGCCAGGACATGGTGGACCGCTACCTGGCCAACAAGGTGACCCGGCCCATGGTGAACCGGGCCACCCAGGGCATCTACGCGCCAGGCTCCACCTTCAAGCTGCTGGTCGCACTGGCGGCGCTGGAGAAGGGGATCATCAGTCCCACCACGCCCGTCTACTGCGCAGGCCGGAAGAACTTCTACGGCCGCGATTTCCGCTGCGACAAGCCCACGGGCCACGGCAGCCTCTCCATGGTGCAGGCCATCGCGCAGAGCTGCGACGTCTACTTCTATGAGGTGGCGTCGCGCCTGGACATCGACGACATCCACGCCACAGCGGAGAAATACGGCCTGACGGAGCGCACCGGCATCGACCTGCCCCAGGAGAAGCGCACCCGGATCCCCAGCCGCGCCTGGAAGAAGAAGGCCGTGCCCCGGGACCCCAAGTGGTATGCGGGCGAGACCATCAGCGTGGGCATTGGCCAGGGCGCCGTGGGCGTCACGCCCCTCGGCCTGGCGCGGTTCTACGCGCTGCTGGCCACCAAGGGGAAGCTGCTGACCCCGCACCTGTTCTACGGCTTCCGGGAGGATCAGAGCGACCACCTGGAGCCCGCGGCCTTCACGCCGCCCAAAGACACGCCGCTGGATCCCAAGCACTGGGCGATCCTCGACGAGGGCCTCTACGAAGTGGTGCGGGGCGGCACGGCCGCAGCCTCGGCGCTGAAAGAGCTCACCATGGTCGGCAAGACCGGCACCGCCCAGGTGGCCACCTTCGTGGACCGGGCCCACTACGCGCGCCAGGCGAAGGCGCTCAAGGACCACGCCCTCTTCGCGGGCTACGCTCCCCGCGAGAACCCGCAGATCGCCTTCGTCGTGGTGGTGGAGAACGCGGGCTTCGGGGCCAGCAGCGCGGCGCCCATCGCGAAGAAACTGGTGCAGTACTGGTTCCTGGACCGGCTACAGCGCCCGTTGCCGGCACCCCGGGGCAAGCTGGTGGACCCCTTCGCCCCCCAGCAGACGGAGGCGGCGGAATGAAGGAACGCTTCCGCGCCCTGGATCCCCACCTCCTCTGGGCGGTGCTGGCGCTCATCGCCCTCGGTACGCTGACGCTCTTCTCCGCTGGGCGGAACACGCCGCAGGCGAACATCTGGCTCAAACAAACACTCTGGAATGGCCTGGGCATGGTGCTCATGCTGCTGCTGGCCACCACGAACCCCCGGCGCCTCTTCCGCTACAGCTTCCCCGCCTACCTGCTGGGCCTGGTGGCCCTGGCGGCGGTGTTGGTGGTGGGGCGGAAGATCGGCGGCTCCACCCGCTGGTTCATGATCGCGGGCCAGACCTTCCAGCCTTCCGAGCTGATGAAGTGGGTCACCCTGCTCTACGTGGCCCAGCGCCTCGGCTCCCGTCCCGCGGAGGAGGTGGGCCGGCTGGAGCTCTTCGGCGCTGTGGGTCTGGTGGTCTTTCCCATGCTGCTCATCCAGCGCCAGCCGGACCTGGGCATGGCTCTGAGCTTCCTGCCGATCCTGCTCCTGATCCCGCTCATGAAGGGGTTGCGCGCCCGCTGGCTCCTGGCGCTGGCCCTGCTGGTCGTCGTGGGCGGCTTCGGGGCCTGGAAGTTCGGGCTCAAGCCCTACCAGAAGCAGCGGGTCCTGATCTTCCTGGATCCCTCCAGCGACCTGCAGGGCAAGGGCTACCAGGTGAACCAGAGCCGCATCGCCATCGGTTCCGGTGGTCTCATCGGCAAGGGCTTCACCAGCGGCTCGCAGACGCAGCTGAACTTCCTGCCCGTGAAGACCACGGACTTCGCCTTCAGCGTCTGGGCCGAGGAGCGGGGCTTCCTGGGCGTGCTCCTGGCGCTGGGGCTGTTCGGCCTGCTGCTGAGCCGCATCCTGGACGCCGCCCGCGCGGCCCACACCTATGCCGAGGCCTACTTCTGCGCCGGGGCCGCGGGGATCTTCGCCCTGCACCTGCTGGTGAACGTGGGCATGGTGGCCGGGGCCCTGCCCAACAAGGGCATGGTGCTGCCCTTCTTCAGCGCGGGTGGCAGCAGCACTCTGAGCTTTTTCCTCGCGCTCGGGCTGATCATGGGCATCCTGCATCGAGCGAGGCTGAAATGAGCGACCTCCAGCGGCGGATGAAGGACTTGGCGGACCAAGTGCGTGGCCACCGCCACCGCTACTACGTGCTGGATCAGCCGGAGCTCTCGGATGCCGAGTATGACGTCCTGGAGCGGGAGCTGCGGGACCTCGAGGCGGCCCACCCGGAGCTGGCGGATCCCAACAGCCCCACGCGGCGGGTGGGCGCGCCGCCGGTGGATGCCTTCGAGAAGCGCCGCCACGCGGTGCCGATGCTGAGCCTCGACAATGCCTACACCGAGGTCGAGCTGCGCGAGTGGGAGACCCGCTGGCGCAAGCTCACGCCGGAGGCCGAGGCCCGTTATGCCGCCGAGCTGAAGGTGGACGGGCTCTCCTTGTCCCTGCGCTACGAAGGCCGCGAGCTGGTCGAGGCCCTCACCCGGGGCGACGGCGAGACAGGCGAGTTGGTGACCGAGAACGCGCGCACCATCGCCGACATCCCCCTGCGTCTGCCCGCCGAGGCCCCGGAGGGCCTGACGGTGCGGGGCGAGGTGTTCCTGTCCCGCAAACGCTGGGAGGAGCTGAACCGGGCGCGGGACCTCCGCGGCGAGGCCCGCTTCGCCAATCCCCGCAACGCCGCCAGCGGCACCATGAAGCAGCTGGACAGCCGGGAGGTAGCTGCGCGCGGCCTGTCCTTCCTGCCCTGGCAGGTGCTCTGGAGTGGGGGCGAAGGTCTTGACCATGCTACGTCCATGGCCCGGCTCGGCGCCTGGGGCTTCGGCGTGATGCCGGCCCACGCAGAGGGCGAGCTCGCCGTCGTGCTGGCCTTCATCGAGGTCCAGGCCGAGGCCCGCCTGAGGCTGCCCTTCGACACGGACGGCGTGGTGCTCAAGGTGCTCGACGCCTCGGTGCAGCAGCGCCTGGGCGCCACGGACCGGGTGCCGCGCTGGGCCATCGCGTTCAAGTTCCCGGCGACCCAGGTGACCACCACGGTGCTCGGCATCACGTGGCAGGTGGGCCGCACGGGCAAGCTCACGCCGGTGGCGGAGCTGGAGGCCGTCGAAGTGGCGGGTTCCACTGTGCGTCGCGCCACCCTGCACAACGTCGATGAGCTCGCACGACTGGGCCTCAAGGTGGGGCACCGGGTCTTCATCGAGAAGGGCGGCGAGGTGATCCCCAAGGTGGTGGCCCTGGTGCCCGGCGAGGCGGCGCGGGAGCTGCCGGCCCCGGTCATCCCCGCAGCCTGTCCCGTCTGCGTGGGCGAGGTCGGCAAGGCCGAGGATGCCGAGGTGGCCATCCGCTGCCTCAACCCGGAATGCCCCGCCAAGCTGGAGGCCCGGCTGCTGCACTTCGGCGGCCGCTCGGCCCTGGACATCGAGGGCATGGGCGACGCGCTGGCGGAGCAGCTGGTGGCCTCGGGCCGCTTCCAGCAGCCCTGGGAGGTCTTCAGCCTGCTCCAGGAGCCGCTGCAGGGTCTGGCCTACCTGGCGGGTCTGGACCGCATGGCGGAGAAGTCCGCCCAGAACCTGCTCGTCGGTCTGGACGTGGCGCGCACCAAGCCCCTCGCCCGCTGGCTGCACGCCCTGGGCATCCCCATGGTGGGCGCCCGCACCGCCGAGCTGCTGGCCGAGGCCCACCCTTCCCTGGAAGCGCTCTGGACCGCCGATGAGCAGCGGCTCCAGGCTGTGGAAGAGGTTGGCCCCAAGGTGGCCGCGGCCCTCCATGCCTTCCGTGAGCTCCACCCGGAACTGCCCGCGCGCCTGACGGAGCTGGGCGTCAGGCCCACGCCGCCGGAGCTCAGGGACCGCAGCGGCCTGCCGCTGTCCGGCGAGGTGGCCGTGGTCACGGGCACGCTGCCGGTCCTGTCCCGCGAGGAGGCCGAGGCCTGGCTCAGGCGTCTGGGCGCCAAGGTGACCGGCGCCGTGTCTCCCAAGACCACGCTGCTGTTGGCGGGCGAGAAAGCGGGCAGCAAGCTGGCCAAGGCCGAGGCCCTGGGCATCCCTGTGCGGGATGAAGCCTGGCTGCGCGCGCTCGGGGGCTGAGTCTCCGAGAAAGCCCTGGACTCGGGCTGGAGGCGCGGCGGATGATCGATAGACACCGCCCTGGATATTTCCGTGCTGTCGCGCCTTGGCAAGTTTGAAATCGTCCGACTCCTCGCCCAGGGGAGCATGGGCGAAGTTTACGTGGGCTGGGACCCGACCATTGGCCGGGAAGTGGCCATCAAGGTCATCCACACCTCCGCCGGCATGGGACCCGAGGCTCGGGAGCGCTTCGCCACGGAGGCCCGTGCCGCCGGGGCGCTGAACCACCCGAACATCGTGACCGTCCATGAGCTGGGGGAAGAGCAG
Organism: uncultured Holophagaceae bacterium; assembly: GCA_903843705.1. Lineage (GTDB taxonomy): Bacteria > Acidobacteriota > Holophagae > Holophagales > Holophagaceae > Geothrix. The sequence goes on from CAIMQW010000284.1 coordinate 7,414, forward strand.
GGCGTCCTTTACCTCGCCATGGAGCTGGTGCGGGGCGAGGACCTCGCCACCTTGATCCGGGCCGAGACCCTCGTGCCCCGCGACGCCCTGGAGGTGCTGGCCCAGATCTGCGACGGCCTCGCCGTGGCGCACCGGCACCAGATCCTGCACCGGGACATCAAGCCCTCCAACATCCGCGTGAACTGGGACGGGAAGACGCTCCAGGCCAAGCTGCTGGACTTCGGGGTGGCCAAGGTCACCAACTCCGACACCACGGACGAGGGCACGGTGTTCGGCACCGTGAACTACATGGCCCCGGAATACCTGCAGAGCGGCCGCCCGGACGCGCGGAGCGACCTGTTCGCCATCGGCGTGATCCTCTACGAGGCCCTGGCCGGGGTGCCCCCCTTCGACGGGCCAAGTCCTGGTTCGGTCATCTACCGCCTGCTGCACGAGGCGCCGAGTCTCCTTCCTCCAACATCGTTCCAGGGCATCAGCCGGGACGTCCAGAGCCTGCTCAACCAGGCCCTGGCCAAGGATCCGGGCAGCCGCTTCCAGTCCGCCGAAGATCTGGCAATCAGCCTGCGGGCCGCGAAGAATCCCGCCTGGCGCTGGGACCAGGAGCGGTCTGCGCCACCGAGCCCGGCTCGGACGGCCCCACCGGCGCTGCGGTCGCAGCCCCCGGCCGGCCGAACCGGCACCGGCTCCAGTGCGCGGCCCCTGGGCCCGCAGATTCAGGGTCTGGCGAGCAGTGGCCCCCACGCCAGGACTGAAGTCGGACGGGATGTCCTGGAGACCACCCGGCGCCAGCTGCTCCGCGCCCTGGAGACCGATCCCACCAGCGCCCGAACCTGCGCCATGCTGCTGGTCACCTGCTACCGCCTGGGGCGGGTGGATTCCCTCATGCAGGCCCTGCGCCAGGCTCGCCACCACAGCCTCTCCGCCGAGCAGATGCGCGGGGTGCCCCGCTGCGATCAGATGGTGCGCGAGGAGCGGGAGCAGTGCCGCCTGCCCCTGGAGCTCCACGGAGAGTTCATGGACTACTTCGAGAGCTGAAACGTCAGGGCTGCCGCGCCTCCAGCTCCAGCAGTCGCCAGCTCCCCCCGACTCGGCGCCAGCGCAGGCGAAAGCCCTGGCGGGAGGCCTCCTGGGGCAGCAGCCCACCCCCGCGGGAGGTGAGGAGCAGGACCACCTCCTGCCCGGCCTCGTTGCCCCGCACCTGGAGCTGGTCGTGCAGGACTGTGACGCCGACCTGCTCCTGCCGGAAGGTGCCCTGCAGGAAGAGGCGGGCCGCGGCCTTGTTCATCCCATCCGGGCCGACAAAGGCAGGGTCCAGGGGGCCGGTCGCCCCGGCGGCGTCGCCCGCCTCCACTGCGGTCCGGCAAGCTTCAAAGGCCTGGTGGATCTGCGCCTCAGGTGAGCGGGAGCCGCAGGCGAGCAGGCCCGCCAGCAGGAGCGGCAGGAGGCCCAGGGCCCGGGTCACGGGGCCTCCAGGGTTGCCCCACCTAGGCCGTGGGCGACGTAGAGCTCGGGATAGCTGCGGGTCTCGGCGGACGCTGGGCTGAGGTCCAGGAGCGCGAGGGCAGCATGGATGGCGTTGGCCTCGCCTTCCAGCTCCACGAAGCAGCCGAAGGGCGCTTCATCCAGGCAGACCTCCAGCCCCGCCCCCTCCCAGACGGCACGGACCTTTTCCATGTGCAGGACGGGCTCGAAGCCCAGGGCGCGGAGGATGGCCTCCAGGGCTTCGCTGCTCTCGACGCCGGTCTCCAGCTCGGGGCGGATCTTCAGCAGGGCATCGGGGATCTTGGGTCCTTTCCAGGTCAGGCGGGTCCGCCCCGCGTAGCGCCGGGTGCGCAGGGCCGAGCCCTGGGCGCGCAGGGTGCCCTCGCGGTCCCAGAGGATGCTCTGTTCCGGCTGGGCCGGGTGCACCTCGCGGAAGCCCTGGGCCCGCAGGCGGGAAGCCAGGGGCGCCGTGGCCGGGATGCGCAGCTTGAGCTCGGTCTCCAGGGCGGATTTCTGCTTCATCGGGAACCGGCCTCCAGCATGGGATGGGGCATCATGGAAACAACCGTTCCAGGCGCCCCGTGATTCCCCAACGCTACATCATCGCCTCCCTTTTCATCGCCGCCATGCTGCTGCTCTTTGCGGTGGTGCAGGCCCCGCGCCCCGTCAGCTCCGGGGGCGTGGGAGCCGCGGCGGCGCCGGCGGTCATGAACCTGGGCGGGTTTGAAGCCCTGGCCGAGTTCCGCATGGAGGAGGGCTGGTCTCCGCGCTTCCAGGGTGCGCAGGACCCGGATCAGCTGGAGGCCTGGCCCTTCGAAGGCGGCTTCGGCACCCCCTGGGAGCCGGCCTCGCCCTATCTGGCAGAGCAGGGACTGGCGCTCAACGGTCCCCGGGGCCGCAGCGAGGTGGTGCTGTGGCGGGGACTGGAGTGGCGGCACTACCGCTTCGATGCACAGCTCTGCTCCGCGCGCCTGTCACCAGGCAAGGGCAGCCGCCTCCTGGTGACGCTGCAGATGGGCCCCGGCCGGTTCGAGACCCGCCTCCTGGAGGTGCCGGAGGGTCGGGTGCTCTGGTCCACGCAGTCCGGACCCTGGAGCCGCTTCAGCTGGGACGGCCGGGCGATCCTCCTGGGCTTCTTTGAAGCTGGCGAAGGCAAGGCGGACTCCCGCCTGCTGCTGAGCCAGCTGCCCCTGGACGGTGAGCCCGCCGAGGCCACCCTGGCCGCCTGGGACGAGCCGGGGCTGCCGACCGCCCCCCGGGGGCTGGCCACCAAGGAGGCCGCCCTCTCAGAGGATGGCCAGGATCTGCCCGGGGCCCGGCTCGAGCTCCCCTGGCGCCCCGGCGATCAGCTCTGGTTCCCTCGAAGGGACCGCCTCTGGCATGGTGGCGTGCAGGGCTGGACCGCCTGGTCCCTGGAGGGGGGCCGCTGGACCCGTCAGGCCGCGGGGGTTGGGACACTCACGGCCCACCCGCCGCAGGGGATGGGGCTGACCGAGCCCCTGCCGCAGGAGGGGATGACGCGCAGGACCAGTCCCCCGGACCAGGTGGTCTGGACGCAGGTGGGAGCGGATGCGGCGCCCTGGCCCGCCTGGGACGCGGCCTGGGTCTGGCGGGAGAACGCCGCCTTCGATGCCTGGGACCAGCGGTGGAACGAGAGCGCCCTGCCTCCGGAGCGCCAGCGGGTGGCCCTGGCCCTGTCCTACCGCCCGGAGTGGCGCGCAGCCTATGGTTTGCGTGCCTCCGTGAAGGGCTGGCTGCCCAAGGGTCCGGAGGTGGCTCTGCGGGAGCCGCTGGGGGTCGCCTGGATCTGGGTGGGGGACCGCGTGTTGCTGGTCCGGCTGGTGGAGGTGGAACGGCTGAGGATTCTCCGGAAACTGCTCCATTGAAGGATTACTTAGGGAATGGACATTTCTGGTAGCGTTTAGCCCAGCCACTCTTTCTTCCTCCTGGCTTCCCGAGGTACCCGATGTCCCGTCTCCTCCTCGTGGACGACAATCCCAGCATCCACCGCATTGCGGAGTCCCTGCTCGCCCCAACGGACATAGAGCTGGTGTGTGTGGATTCGGCGGCGGAGGCCCTGGACCGTTTCGGGCGCGGCGAGCGGTTTGATGTGGCCCTGGTGGACACAGCCATGCCGGGCATGGATGGCTGGACCCTGCTCCAGCGCCTGCGGGATATGGAAGAGACGGCCCTCATGCCCATCGCCCTGATGGCGGGGGTGCTGGATCTGGTGGATCCGGCCAAGCTGGCCAAGGCGCCGATCCAGGGCTTCCTCAAGAAGCCCATTGAGCTGCGGGAGCTCGGCGATCGGGTGAAGGCCCTGCTGGCCACCCCGGTGATCCCCCCGCCCTCCCCCTTCAGCACGATGCCCGCCACGGCCGCCCGGGACCTCCTCAGCCGGGCCGAGATCGCCCTGCCCGAGCTCCGGCCAGAGGCGGCCCCCGAGGCCCGGATCGAGCCCCCGGTGGAAGAGGATCTCCTCATCCTCACTGCCGAGGACCTGTGGCCCGAAGAAGCCGCGGTTGTCACGGTGCCCGAGGCGCCGGAGGAGGTGGCCACCTATCCCACCTCCGTGCCCGCAGCGCACCTGGAGCTCGAGGAGCTGGACCTGGACAGCCTGCAGGACCTCACCGGGGTGTTCCTCTCCGGGTCGGTGGCTGAGCCCGAGCCCGAGATTGAGCCTGAGCTCGAACTTGAGCCCACGCCCGAGCTGCAGCTGGAACTCGAACCTATGCCCGAGCTGGACTTTGCCCCCGAGCCTGTCCCCGAGCCTGCCCCCGAGCTGGCCCCGTTGCCGGAGCCTGCGCAGGACTTGCTCGAGGATTCCTTCACCGACTTCCCGGACCTGGACGTCCTGGACAGCCTGCCTGCGGACTGGTCACTGCCTGAGGGTCCCGGCACCAGCTTGGCGGCCGACCTGGCCGACGCTGTGATGCCCGCCCTGACCGAACCTGAGCCGGCGCCCGTCGTGCTCGCCCTGCCTGACGCAGCGGGGCAGACCCCTGCCGCCCCGGGTCCGGTTCCGGGCGTCTCCCCCGAGCAGGCCCAGGTGCTGCTGCAGGCCCTGCTGGCCGATCCCGCGCTGATGGATGATCTGACCAAGGCCGTGGTGGCCCGCCTGGGGGATCAGGTCCTCCGCGAGCTCGCCTGGGAGATCATGCCGGAACTGGCGGGAAGATTGCAGAGTCAGGCGCATGACCCTTCCTGAGTTCCTGTCCGCTGGGCTGCGCCCATGATCACCGGCTACAACACCGACGTTCGCCATGGCAATCGGGTGTTCCACGTCCAGACGGAGGACAAGGGTCTCGCCAATCCCAAGATCGAAACCCTGATCTACGTGGGTGGTGAAATCCTGGACAACTACCGCTCCTCCTACGAGGACCTGCTGGCGACGACTGTGATCTCGGAGCCGATCATCCAGGAGCGAATGGACGAGCAGCACCGGGCGGTCATCCGGGACATCAAGAACGGGAAATACGACCTGACTCCCCCCGATCTGCTGGAGCAACAGGCTTTCAATGACCGCCCCCTGGACCAGGCCATCCTCGAATTCCTGCAGCAGGAAGGCGATGTGGACACCCTGGAGATGGTCCTCGACCAGCCTATGCGGCCGACCTTCGGCGCCCCCTTCCGGGTGCAGGTCCAGGCACGGCTCTGCCAGAGCCAGGCTCCCGTGGCGGGTGCCGAGGTGGCCGTGAAGCTGGTGTCCAGCCTCAAGAAGGCCACAGGGTTGCTGGCCGGCCGGACGGACCCCAGCGGTCGCTTTGTCGGGGACGTGCAGATCCCCCCCAGCCAGCCTGGTCAGTGTGCGGTGGTGGTCAGCTGCACCAGCGACCAGGGATTTGACGAGGTAAAAGCGGTCGTAGTCCTTTAAAAAGCCCACAAAGTCAGAATCATACCTCGAGCGTGATTTTCATCCGGATCCTACATTATTTGCCTTAGCTGACATCCTCCCTGCACTAACTTATACGAGGGTTCCAAGTGGTGAGAGTTCACCACCTAGAGACGGAACGGGGGTCTCCACGGTACGCTTTCCGCCCGGCGAGACTGTACCGGGGGCCTTACGCCCGCTATTACTGCTTCGCTGCGAACGGCTCTGGCGGTTGGCTCGGACCATCCGCTTCGGGAGCATGGCTCCCTCACTTACCGTTTGGTCGTGGTGGGTCTTGCCGGCACGAGGCAAGCAGAGGTCTTCGCCGCCTACGCGGCTCCCACGCCCTACGCTGGACGCTACATGCAGGAGGATGTCCACCCCCCAGGTCCGCCAGGAACTCCTGGCCTTCCCCTCGTTCAGCAAACCTTCCTGGCAATGCAATGCCAGAAAGGCCGAGAATTCGTCGCGGTCCGCATCCATCCCGATCGGGATGAACTCGCAGCCGCAGGTATGCCTGCGCTCACTCAGGAGCTTCTTCTTGCGCGTGCCACATAGGCAGCGCGATGACAGGAACGTCGTTCGGGTCGGGATTATCTCGTGAGAACCCCTCCAGATGCCTTCGCCAGCAGGCTCAGCCGGGACTGGAACAGTCCCGGGGCCTTGTGTCCCACCGACCGGCCCCAGAGCTTCGCCCAGGAGGTCTTGTTGCACTTCTCGACTTTGATCCGGTTCCCCCGCCGCAGCGCCCGGTGGACCAGGTTCCCCTGAAGCGACTTCCGCTGGGCCGCCGTGGCCCAGCGGCACCGGCCCTCCCTGGTGGTGCGCGCTGACGAAGCCTCGCTCAAGCAGATGATCCTCCCTGATGGCAACCAGCGAGTGGAGGCGTTCTTCGAGGCCGTGATGGTCATGGACACCGACCAGATACGGGCCCTCCTGCACAAGTACCTCGGTCAGCTGGGCTGGCGGCTGTTCCTGGTGCAGGCGGTGTCGCCGCTCCTCGACCGGGTGGGCATCGCCTGGGCCGACAACACCATCGGCGCCCACCACGAGCACCTGCTCTCGGAGGTGCTGGAGGACTTCCTGCGCAAGCTGCGCCAGGAGTTCCATATCCTGCCCGGTCGGGGCAAGGTGCTCCTCTGCACCCTGCCCGGCGAGCGCCACCGGCTCGGTCTGCTCATGGCGGCCCCGGCCTGCGCAGCCTACGGTGCCCGCACCGAGCTGCTGGGCGTGGACCTGCCGCTCAACCGCTTCGCCCAGGCCGCCAAGATCATGAGGGTGGATCGGGTGGCCGTGAGCCTCTCGGTTCAGTTCACGGGCGAGCCGGTGCGGCGGATGCTTGTGGAGCTCTAGGACCGCCTGCCCGCGGAGTGCAAGCTGCTGATTGGCGGCAAGGGCGTCGCCCGCACCCGCCGGGTCGAAGGTGTCGGCCGGATGATCGAGCTGGAGCTGGGCTAAGGCTCAGGGGCCATCGGGGCCACGGACCTCCGGGCTCCACTGCCGCTTCAGACGGTGCAGCAGGAGCCGGAGTTCCAGGAGCAGGGGGCGGGCCGCCAGGAAGCAGAGGAACCCGGCCAGGGGCACGGTGACCTTGAACCCGATGTGCTTGAACCCCAGAGCTCCCACCACCCCGCCACCCAGGAAGGAGGCGAGGATCAGCAGCAGCAGGGTCAGCTTCTGGCGGTTGGCGACGATGCGCTCCCGGCCATGGCGGTGGTGGACGTTCACATAGGTGAGCCGGCTCAGCTCGATGCCGATGTCTGTGACGGTGCCCGTCAGGTGGGTCGTGCGGACGGCCGCGCCGGAGATGATGGAGGTCACGGCGTTGTGCAGGCCCATGATGAAGCACAGCAGCATGACGGTCATGGGCAGCGTGAACTGGACCTCCTCCTGGAGGCGGTTCCCCATGAAGCCGAACACCAGCATCAGCCCCGCCTCCAGCACCAGGGTGATGGCGTAGCGGCTGCGCATCCGGCGCCGCTGGCCGAAGCTGATGAGGGTGGTGCACACGAAGGCTCCGCCGAAGAAGCTCAGCATCATGGCCAGGGCGGCCAGGACCGTCGTCAGGTCGCCCTCGGCAGCCTCGTCGGCCATGGCGGAGACCACGCCCGTCATGTGCGAGGTGTAGTGCCCCACCGCCAGGAATCCGCCCGCATTCACGGCTCCGGCCACGAAGGCCATGGCCCAGGCGAGCTGGCGATTGAGGGATTCGGAGCGCAGGGCCCCCTCTCGCACCAGCAGCTTCTCCTGGATCGGCAGCGTGGCGAGGGCCGACTCGATGGCGGACTGCAGCTGCTGGCCGTCCAGACGGTTCCTCAGCAGCCTCCGGAGATACCGGGCCACGATCAGCTGAATCGCTCTGGGAATGCGGCGCATCTCTTCCAGTCTACCGGCCAGGGGCGGAAGCCTGCAGGGCCTGGGCCTCACCCGCTAGACTAGCCCCTATGCGAAAGATCATCCTCCTCCACACCGGCGGCACCCTCGGCATGGCGCCCAGCGGCGATCCCGTGGCGCTCGCGCCGGGTCCTTTCCTCGACCACCTCTTGGAGCAGGTCCCCGAGCTGGGACAGCTGGCGCAGCTGGCCGTGGAGGTGCCCTTCAACCAGGACTCCGCCTGCCTCGAGCCCGCCGACATCCTGGAACTGGCCCGGCGGGTGCGTGGCGCCGGCAGTGACTTCGACGGCTTTGTCATCATCCACGGCACGGACACGATGGCCTTCACGGCCTCGGTACTGGGCTTCCTGCTGGCCGACCTGGGCAAGCCCGTGGTGCTCACGGGCAGCCAGCGGCCCCTGGCCTTCGTGCGCAGCGATGCCCGGAGCAACCTAGTCAACGCCGTGGATCTGGCCTGCCGGGCGATCCCCGAGACGGGCATCTGCTTTGGCACCCACTGGCTGCGGGGCGTGGCCACGGACAAGCTGAGCGTCAGCCTGTTCGAGGCCTTCCAGAGCCCGAACTTGGCACCGCTGGCGGAGATCGGCGCCGAGATCCGTCTCCACCCGGACGCAGGTCAGTTTGAGCGCCGGGTGCCGGCAGGTCTGGGGGCGGCCCTGGAACTGGGCATCCACACCCTGACGCCCCACCCGGGCATGCCCTGGAGTCCCGTGCACGCGGGTGCCAAGGCCGTGCTCATCCAGGCCTTCGGCGCGGGCAACTTGCCCATGGACCGATCCGACCTCCGAAGCCTGGTGGAGGACTGTGCCCGGCGCCAGCTCCCCGTCGTGGTGACCTCCCAGTGCCCGCATGGCGGGGTGGATCTCTCCGCCTACGAGATGGGCCGCAAGATCGAGGCCCTGGGCGCTATCTCCGGCGGCCTGCACACCCGCTGGACCGCCCTGGCCAAGCTGGGTCTGGTGCTGGGCGCGGGCGGCGGGATCGACGAGGTCCGCACGGCCTTTGGGGTACAGTGGGCTGGTGAGCCGATGCCGGACGGAGCTTGGCCGCAGACCTGAGGACACTTGATTCCCTCCTCTCCAGCTCTGCCGCAGGCCGAGCTGGAGCCCGCTAGAATGAAGGTTTCCGGGATTCCCAGATGCTCGACGCCAACCTCCTGCGCAACGACCTCGACGCCGTGGCGGCCCGCCTCGCGGAGCGGGGCTACACGCTGGACACGGCCCGCTACCAGGAGCTGGACCAGCGTCGTCGGGCTGTGCTGCAGGAAGCGGAGGCCCTGAAGGCCGAGCGCAACCGCGTCAGCGAAGAGGTGGGCCGGCTCAAGCGGGCGAAGGAGAACGCGGACGCCCTCATCGCCCAGCAGCGGGAGGTAGGTGACAAGCTCAAGGAACTGGAGTCCGCCGAGCGGGAGATTGAGGCCGCCTTCAGGGACTTCCTCGCGGGCATTCCGAACCCGCCCCACGCCAGTGTGCCATCAGGCCGGGACGAGCACGCCAACGTCGAAATCAAGCGCTGGGGGCAGCTGCCGGAGATTGTCGCGCCCAAGGACCACGTGGAGCTGGGCACGGCCCTGGGCATCCTGGACCTGGACCGCGCGGCCAAGCTGAGCGGCGCGCGCTTCGCGGTGCTCAAGGGGCTCGGCGCCAAGCTGGAGCGCGCCCTCATCACCTTCATGCTCGACCGTCAGACGGGTGCGGGCTACACGGAGATCATCCC
>CAIMQW010000285.1 GCA_903843705.1 uncultured Holophagaceae bacterium
ACCTGCTGCGGTAGGATCAAACCACTTAGCGAGGGAGCTCCATGCGCATCGGCATCCTGGGATACGGCCGCTTCGGGGTGGCCCTGGGCTCGCTGCTCCGCGAAGCAGGGCTGCCCTACCGCGCCTGGGATCCTGTGGCCCTGGTCCCGGCCGAGTGCCGGGCGGCCAGCGTACTGGACCTGGTCGAGGGCCATGAGGTCATGGTGCTAGCGGTGCCCATTCCGGCCCTGGAGGGTGTCCTCAAGCAGCTGCGGCCCCACCTGCGGCCCGACCACCTGCTGTTCGACGTCGGCAGCGTGAAGGTGGGTCCCTGCGCCTTGATGGCCCAGCACCTGGGCTCGGCCATCCCCTACGCCGGCACCCACCCGCTGTTTGGACCCGTGAGCCTAGCCCGGGCCGAGCGACCCCTGCGGGTGGTGCTCTGCGCGGCGCCGCAGCATCCGGCCGCGGTAGCGCGGGTGGAGTCCCTGTTCCGCCGCCTGGGCTGCGAGGTGCTGCAGCAGAGCGCCGAGGACCATGACCGCGTCATGGCCACCACCCACGCCCTCACGTTTTTCATCGCCAAGGGCCTGCTGGCGGTAGGCGCCGGGGCCGAGCTGCCCTTCACCCCGCCCTCCTTCCACGCCATCGCCCACACCCTGGAGTCGGTGCAGGAGGATGCTGGCCACCTCTTCGCGGTCCTCCAGAACCAGAATCCCTTCGCCCAGGGCGCCCGGGTGGGCCTGCTTGAGGCCCTGTCCGCCATCCACCAGTCCCTGGCGGAAGCCCAGATCAGCGGAGGCGAGGAGCAGCTGGCCATCCCCGACCTGGGGGCCCGGTCGCCGATGCTGCAGGAGGCCCGCAATCACATCGACACGCTGGACCAGGAGCTGGTCGCTCTGCTGGCCCGGCGCACGGAGCTGGTCCTGCGGGCCGGTCGGGCCAAGGCCGAAATGAGCCTGCCGATCCACGACCCGGATCGCGAGAGCGCCCAGCTTCAGGCCCGGCGTGAGTGGGCCCAGCAAGCAGGCCTGGACATCCAGGGCGTCGAGGACGTCTTCCGCGCCGTCCTCAGGGCCAGCCGGGCAGCTCAGGGTAAGTAGCCTAATAACCTAACCACGAAGACGGGAAGACCACGAAGAAGACGGACTACCCTGTCTTCCTTCGTGGTCTTCGTGGTCTTCGTGGTGAGTCTAGGTCTTTAGGCGTCGAAGCGCTTGGAGACCTCAGACCACTTGATGTTCTCGACGAAGGTCTCGATGTACTTCGCGCGGGCGATGCCGTAATCCACCATGAACGCGTGCTCCCAGCTGTCGAGCACCACGAGCAGGTCCTGCTCGATGGGCAGGCCCAGGTGGTGCTCGGCGACGAAGTAGGTGTGCAGCTTGCCGTCGCGGCGGTTGCGGGTGAGCAGGGCCCAGCCTGGACCGCCCATGGCCGTGGCCTTGAGATCGGCAATCACCTTGTCCTGGCCGCCGGCGGCGTCAAAGGCGGCCTTCAGGCCCGCGCTGACCGTGCTGTCGGCGCCGAGGTTCTCAAAGTAGAGCTCGTGAAGGAAGGAGCCGTTGAAGGCCACGGACTCGCGGCGCTTCAGCTCGCTGAACTCGTTGAAGGAGTAGTTCGGCTTGGTGTTGTCCACCGTGGCCAGCCGCTCCTCGATCTCGTTGAGCTTGCCGACGTAGCCCTTGTAGAGCGTGAAGTGCTGGTCCAGCTGGGCATCGCTGAGACCTTTGACGGCGCCACCCTTGAGGTGGTCATAGCTCTTGGCGGTGTAGGCCATGGGAATTCTCCTTGGGAGCGCAGGGCGCTAAGTGGGTAGTTTACCAAAAAAGTCGGGATTAGGTAAAAGGGGTAATCAGGCGGCCATTTCCCGGAGGAACCAGGCCTCTTTCTGATGGATCTGCAGGAACCGAGTGAGGAGGTCGGCCGTACCGGGATCGCCGGCGGCACTGGCCAGCTCGATGCCGGTGTGCAGCAGGGCCACGGTGGCCTCCTCGTTCTCCAGGGCCTCCTGGAGCATGGCGTCCGGGTCCAGGCGGGCCGTGGGGCTGGAGATGGTGGCCCGGGTCTGGGCTTCGATCTGGGCGGGGCTGTGCAGGGGGATCCCGCCCAGCATGCGAATCCGTTCCGCCAGTTCATCCACGGTGCCGTCGGCGGCCGTGTAGAGCTCCTCAAAGCGCAGGTGGTAGTCGCGGAAGTGCGGACCGGTGACGGTCCAGTGGTAGCGCTTGGCGTTCAGGGCCAGCACGAAGGCGCTGGCCAGCTCGGTGTTCAGGTGGTCGATGACGGATCGGTTCATGCGCATCTCCTCAGGAAGGCCAGAGGCTCCAGGCAGCGGGCGCAGGCCAGCGGCCGGGGACTTCGGCGTGGTTGGAGACAAGGGCGGCGATGGTGCGGCCGTCCGGTATCAGGTAGCGCAGGGCCAGCACGGCGGGCAGGCGGTCTTCGGGGCCGGCCGCGCCCCGGTCCACGACCGGAGCGACCCGGGAGGTGTCCGAAAGCTCCATCATCAGGCGGTCCGGGAAGTCCTGGAGCACCGCCAGGCGCTGGTCCCGGATGGCATCCGGGAACCCCAGCATCAAGGTGACGGCCAGGGAGCAGCCGCCAGGCTCTCGGCGGGGCGCGAGCACGGCGAAGGAGGCTCGGGCCTCAGCCAGTTCCTCCTGGTCCGTCGATTCAGGCGTCTTGCCTTCGGCCCAGAGGGTTTCAATCACCTGATCTTCGACGCTCTCGGCCGTCTCGGGCTGGAAGCTGATGCCCTCGGCCAGGTCCAGGCGAAGTTCCGCCTGGCGGGCGAGGAAGCCCTTGCGAGCGAGGTACCGCTCACGCTCGGCGGCGGGGTCGAAGACCAGGTTCATGAAGGCCTCAGACGTGCTTCGCGATGTCGGCGTCGGGGGCGGTCATGGTGCCGGTCTGCAGCCGCGTGAGGGCATCCTGGAAGCGGCCGGCGTGGAAGCGCTCGACCTTGGCCAGGGTCTCAAACCAGGCGGCGATCTCGGCAAAACCCTCTTCCCGGGCCAGACGCGCGAACTCGGGATACATGTCGGTGTATTCGTAGGTCTCGCCTGCCACGGCGGACTTCAGGTTGGTGAGGGTGTCACCCAGGGGCAGGCCCGTGGCGGGATCGCCGGCCTGGGCCGCCAGGTACATGAGGTGCTTCAGGGCGTGGCCGGTCTCGCCGTCAGCGCTGTGCTTGAAGAGGGCCGCCACCTCGGGCAGGCCCTCCTTCTCGGCCACCTGGGCCATCCAGGTGTAGCGGCGGTTCGCCTGGCTCTCGCCGGCGAAGGCGGCCTTGAGGTTCTGGTGGGTCTTGGACTCGGGAAAGGACATGGCGTCTCCTTGGGGGGCCGCAAAGCGGCGGCCTCAAGGTAGTGCCATTGCCATGCCAAAGCAATAAGTCAAATCATTGAATGATTTTCATAAATTACAAGGCTCCCGGCCCGATGTTTTTCTCGACGGGCCGAGAGCGCTATTAACGACATGCCGAGACTTGACTCAGGCCTTGTCGGCTTCGGTAGGGGTCTCTGTTCCTTCGTCTTCCGGCTCGTCACCCTCGGGAATGTCATTGCCGAGGGCATCCTTCTTGAGGGCCTTCTTCTGCAATTTTTCTTCCTTCTTCTTGATCCGGGCCAGATCCTTCTGACGCTTCTCGAAGTTGTAGTTGGGCTTCCTGGCCATGGCTTATCCGATCATCACGAAGGTTGGATCCACTCCTGCC
>CAIMQW010000286.1 GCA_903843705.1 uncultured Holophagaceae bacterium
CAAGCTGGCCCCCTGGGACTACCGCTTCTACGCCGAGAAGCAGCGGAAGGCCAAGTACGACCTGGACCTCAACGAGGTCACCCCCTACCTCCAGCTCGACAAGCTCCGCGAGGGCATGTTCTGGACCGCCGGGCAGCTCTATGGCCTCCACTTCAAGCCGATCCGCAACGTCGAGGTCCAGCACCCGGACGTCGCCGCCTACGAGGTCACGGACGCCAAGGGCGCCCACGTGGGCCTCTGGTACTTCGATCCCTTCGCCCGGGAGGGCAAGCGCTCCGGGGCCTGGATGAACGAGTACCGGACCCAGACCCACATGGGCAAGCGGGTGACGCCCATCGTGTCGAACAACTCCAACTTCGTGAAGGGCGCTCCGGGCCAACCGGTGCTGATCTCCTGGGATGACGCCACCACCATGTTCCACGAGTTCGGCCACGCCCTGCACGGGCTGCTGTCCGACTCCAGCTATCCGAGCGTCTCCGGCACCAACACGGCCCGGGACTTCGTGGAGTTCCCCAGCCAGATCAACGAGCACTGGTTCCAGACGCCCGAGGTACTCAACCGCTTCGCGCTCCACAGCCAGACGGGCAAGCCCCTGCCGAAGGCGATGCTGGACAAGATCAACCGGGCCAGGACCTTCAATGAAGGCTTCGCCACCATGGAGTACCTGGCCTCGGCGGTCATCGACATGAAGCTGCACATGGCCGGGGGCAAGGTCCCCGACATGGCGGCCTTCGAGAAGGACGAGCTCACCCGGCTGGGAATGCCCGCCGAGATCGTCATGCGCCACCGGATCCCGCAGTTCGCCCACATCTTCAGCGGCGGCGTGGGGGGCTACGAGGCCGGCTACTACGCCTACCTCTGGAGCGACGCCCTCACCGCGGATGCCTGGCAGGCCTTCCTGGAAGGGCAGGGCCCCTGGGATCCCAAGGTCGCTGCGCGCTTCCGCAAGGAGATCCTCGCCGTGGGCAATACCAAGGACCCCGCCGAGGCCTTCCGGGCCTTCCGCGGCCGCGACGTCAACACCGACGCCCTCATGCGGAAGCGCGGGTTCCTCAAGTAGGCGCCGCTTTGCCCTTCAGGAGCCCACGCCTGGTACTCTGAGGTCCATGGCCCTCGAACTGCTCGCCCCGGCGAAAAACCTGGAACAAGGCACCCTCGCGCTGCGCTGCGGGGCGGACGCGGTCTACATGGGTGGCCCCCAGTTTGGCGCCCGCCAGGCCGCGGGCTGCGAACTGGCCGACTTCGAGCAGCTCACCCGCGAGGCCCGGCTCTGGGGTGCGAAGGTCTACGCGACGCTCAACACCCTGATCTACGACCACGAACTGGAGGAGGCGCGGCAGCAGGCCTGGAGCCTCTATGAGGCAGGCGTGGATGCCCTGATCATCCAGGACATGGCCTACCTGGAGATGGGCCTCCCACCGCTGCCCCTGCACGCGAGCACCCAGGCGGCCTGCGACAGCCCCGAGCGCGTGGCCTTTCTCGCCAGCGCGGGCTTCACCCGGGCCATCCTCGCCCGGGAGCTGAGCCTGGAGGACATCCGGGCCATCCGCAGGGCCGCAGACATGGAACTGGAGGCCTTCGTCTACGGGGCCCTCTGCGTGGGTGAGAGCGGGCACTGCTACCTGAGCGGCGCCATCTGCGACCGCAGCGGCAACCGCGGCGAGTGCGCGCAGCCCTGCCGCGCGCCCTGGAACCTGGTGGATGGCGCGGGCCGGGTGGTGGTGCGGGAGAAGCACCTGCTGAACATCCGCGACCTGGACCTCTCCGGGCACCTGGATGGCCTGGCGGAGGCCGGCGTGGTGAGCTTCAAGATCGAGGGCCGCCTCAAGGATGCGGACTACGTCAAGAATGTGGTCAGCCTTGTGCGCCGCAACCTGGACGACCTGCTGGCGCGGCGGCCGGAACTGGCCGCGGCCTCCCTCGGCTCCGTGAGCCAGGCCTTCACGCCCGATCCCACCAAGACCTTCCAGCGGGGGCTCTCGGCCTACCGCATCGACGGGCAGCGCCGGGCCATGGGCCACGCGGACGCGGGCAAGCATCTCGGCGAGTTCATTGGCGAGGTGAAATCCATCCAAGGCGACCGCTTGGTGCTGGACCTGACCGTGGACCTGCACCCCGGAGATGGCCTCGCCTTCGTGGATGGCGCCGAGGCCGCGGGCACCGTGGTCAACGAGGTGGCGGGCCGCCAGGTCTTCGTGCAGGATCCCTCCCACATCCGCCCCGGCACCCGGCTCCACCGGAACCTGGACCTGCACTGGCTCCGAGCCCTGCGCAGTGCCAAGGTCGACCGCCGGATCCCCGTTACCGCCACCCTGGACTTCCATGAGGGCACCGTGCGGCTGCGCCTGGAGGACCCGGTCAGATTCTCGGCCGAAGCCCAGGCCACCGGCGTCTTCGCGCCGCCCCGCGACGCAGCAGCCACCACCCGGACCACCCGCGAGGCCCTGGGCCGCCTGGGGAACACGCCCTTCGAGCTGGCAGGCCTGCAGACGGCCGAGGCCCGCTTCGTGCCGGTCAGCGTGCTCAACGCCCTCCGCCGCGAGGCCGCCGCGGCCCTGGAGGCCCTGCGCCGCGCGCCCCGGCCCCGGGAAGGGCGCCGCGTGGCGGCCCCCCAGCTCGCTCCGCTGCCGCAAGGGAAGCTGGACTACACCTGGAACATCGCCAACCGTGCCGCCCGCGCCTTCTACGAGCGGGCGGGCGCCGAAGCCCAGGAGCCGGCCGCCGAGCTGCAGGCCAGCCTCGACGGCCGCGTGGTCATGACCACCCGGCACTGCGTGAAGTTCGAGCTGGGCTGGTGCCACCTCCATGCCAATCCCGAGCCCTGGCGCAGCCTTCCGGAGCCCGAGGGGCCGCTCTTCCTCGAGAACGGCGCCACCCGCCTGGAGTGCCGCTTCGACTGCCACCAGTGCCGCATGGAGCTGGTGCTGCACGAGTCCCGGGAGCAGGGTTGAGCTCGGCCCCGCAGGCTGCGGGCTTGCCGCTGGGTCCCTGCGATGTTGTGGTGATCGGTGCCGGCCCCGCGGGCCTGCTGGCCGCGGGCCGGGCCGCCATGCTGGGCGCCCGCGTCCTGCTGCTGGAGAAGATGGAGAAGCCGGCCCGGAAGCTGCGCATCACCGGCAAGGGCAGGGCCAACATCACCAACATGAAGCCCCTGGAGGAGCACCTCCAGGAGATCCATCCCGAGCCCCGCTTCCTGCGCCAGGCCTTTCAGGCCTTTTTCAACACCGACCTCATCGCGCTGCTGGAGGCGCAGGGCGTGCGGACCAAGACCGAGCGCGGCGACCGCGTGTTCCCGGACAGCGACCTGGCCTGGGATGTGGCGGATGCCCTGGTAGCCTGGGCGCGGGGCCAGGGCGTGGAGATCGTGCCCCATGCCCGGGTGGAGGGTCTGCTCCTCCAGGACGGTGTCCTCCAGGGTCTGACGGTGCACCGCAAGGGAGCGGGGCCCGCCCAGCGCCTCGAGGCCCGCTGCGCCATCGTCGCCACCGGCGGCCAGTCCTATCCCGCCACGGGCTCCACCGGGGATGGCTACCGCTTCGCCGAGGCCACGGGGCACCGGATCGAATCGCGCCGGCCCTCCCTGGTGCGGATCGAGACCCGTCCCGCCTACGCCGGTGCGCTGGGTCTGACCCTCAAGAACGTGCAGCTGACCCTCTGGATCGACGGCAAGAAGCAAGGCGGTGAGTTCGGCGAGGCTGAGTTTACGGCCAAGGGGCTGGGCGGCGCCGCGGTCTTGCGGCTCAGCCGAAAGGTCGTCGACGCGAAGGCCGCGGGCCGAAAGGTGGAGCTGACCCTGGACCTGAAGCCGGCCCTGGACTTGGCGAAGCTCGAAGCCCGCCTCCTCCGTGAGCTGGACGCCCAGCCGGGCGCCACCTGCCGGAGCCTGCTGCGAGGCCTCCTGCCGGCCCCGCTCATCGAGGTGTTCGGTGCGGCCCTGGGCCTGGACCCTGCGGCCCCGGCAGCGAAGCTTCAGGGGGCGAAGCGCAAGCAGCTGCTCGCCCTGCTCAAGGAGTTGCGCTTCGAGGTCACGGGCCACGGCAGCTGGGAGGAGGCCATCGTCACCGCCGGCGGCGTCTCCATTCGCGACCTCGACCCCAAGACCATGGCCTCGAAAAAAGTGGCGAACCTCTACTTCGCGGGCGAGGTCCTGGACCTGGACGCGAACACCGGCGGCTACAACCTCCAGATCTCCTTCTCCACCGGCTGGCTAGCCGGAGAAGCCGCGGCGAGAAAGGCGCTGGAAAGCATAAAATCAGCCACCGATGAACACCAATAAAAGCTGGTAAACACCGATAAGAGCATGATGAAAAAATCATTTTTTCTCTTTATCAGCTCTTGATCAGCTTTTATCGGTGGGCGCGGTGTTCCATCATTTTTGATTTCTCGGTGAGGAACAGATCCCCAATCCATGCGAATCAGGGGGCGAAGACGACACCCACGGCGTGGCCTGACTCCACCAGCTGATCCCACGTGGTGGCGTCAATGGGGATGCCCACGGCCCTGCGCTGGGTGCGGTGGGCCAGCTCGGGCTCGCCTGCCACCAGCACGGGCAGGTCCGGGTCGGCGGGCGGCGACGCCTTGACGTGCTCGATGGCCGCGGCCACCTGGGCCTCGAGTCCGCCCGCGCCCGGCAGCTGGGCCGGGTCGATGAAGATCGACAGCATGTTGTTGGTGATCCGGTCCTTCTCGAAAGGCACCGTGGAGACCGTGCCGCCGCCGGTGAAGGCCCCGGCCAGCAGTTCGCACAGGAAGGCCATGCCGTAGCCCTTGTGGAGGCCGAAGGGTAGGATGGCGCCCCGGGGCTCCGTGTACATCACCGCAGGATCCGTGGTCCCTTGCCCCGTCGAGTCGATGAGGGTGCCTTCCGGCAGCGCCTCGCCCTTATTGAGGGCCACCCGCACCTTGCCCAGCGCCACCAGGCTGGTGGCAAAGTCCAGCACCACGGCCGGGTGGTCCGCCGCCGCCGGAACGGCCACGCAGAAAGGGTTGGTGGCGAAGCGCGCGTCACTGCCCCGGAAGGGGGCCACCATGGGGGCGTGGCCCACGACGTTGACGAAGTGGATGGAAGCGATGCCCTCCGCCGCGGCCTGCTCCGCATAGGTGCCGATGCGCCCGATGTGGAAGGCCCCACGAAGCGCCACCAGGGCGATCCCCGTGGCCTTGGCTCGCGCCATGCCAGCGGCGGTGCCCCTTCGTGCCACCACCTGTCCGAAGCCGTTCTGACCATCCACCGAGAGAATCGCGCCCCCGGCGTCCTCCACGGCGGCCTGGGCCTTGGGATCCAGCAGTCCGGCGGCGATGGCCCGGACATAGTGGGGCAGCATGCCCACCCCGTGGCTGTCGTGGCCCGAGAGGTTCGAGTCCACCAGGTGATCGGCCACGATGCGGGCGTCCTCTGGGCTCGCACCCGTGGCCTCGAGCAGGCGGGCGGCGGCGATGCGCAGGGGCTGGTGCTGAACCAATTTCATCGAGGGACCCTCCGGTGGGACTGCGCCCGCCTATGAGCCTACTTGGTTACCGGCCAGCCGCCTTCCCGGGTATTCAAGATCAAAAGCGGAACCCCAGCTTTCGTAGATCACCCGGATGATCACTTGACCCAGCCGCAGGGCTGCGATCCTCTGTAGGCATCCCTGTCCTGACGCCGATGCCGACGGCTTCCCGAGGTCCCACCATGACTGCCACTTCCCCCCAGAAGCCCCAGGCCTACTGGCTGGTGACGCTAGTGGCGGCGGCGATTCTCATGGTGACCATGGGGGCGCGGCAGTCGCAGGGGCTCTTCGTGGCGCCGCTGAACGTCGCCACGGGCCTGGGCGTCGTCTCCATCTCGCTGGCCATGGCCATCGGGCAGTTCATCTGGGGGGCTGTGCAGCCCTTCGCCGGGGCCATTGCCGATCGCCACGGGCCCGCCCGGGTGCTGGCCGCGGGCCTCCTGCTGCTGGCCATCGGCACCGCCCTCACCCCCTTCATGCACACGTCCTGGGGCCTGATCCTCAGCCTGGGCCTCCTGTCCGCGGCAGGGTCCGGGGCCGGCAGCTTCTCAGTGCTCATCGGCGCCTCGGCCCAGCGCCTGCCCGCGGAGAAGCGGGGGATGGCCACGGGCATCATCAATGCGGGGGGCTCCTTCGGCCAGTTTGTCTTCGCGCCGCTGATCCAGAAGCTGCTCCTGGTGTTCGGCTGGGTGGGCGCCATGGTGTCCCTGGCGGTGATGGTCCTGGGGACGCTGCCGCTGACAGCTGTGCTGCGGCGCAAGCCCGCCCAGGCGCCCGTGCACTTCGGACCCGAGGACAAGGGCGCCTGGGCCGCGGTGGTCGACGCCATGGCAGATCGCAGCTACCTGCTGCTGCACGCGGGGTTCTTCACCTGCGGCTTCCACATCGCCTTCCTGGTTACTCACCTCCCGGGCGAGGTCACGCTTTGCGGCTTGCCGCCCCAGGTGGCCAGCTGGTCCCTGGCGATCATCGGCCTAGCCAACATCGCCGGCAGTCTCTTTGCGGGCTGGTGTGTCCAGCGCTACCGCAGCAAGTTCCTCCTGTTCTGGATGTATGGCCTGCGGGCGGTCATGATCGCCGCCTACCTGGTGGCCCCGAAGGGCGCCCTGACCTTCTACGTGTTCGCCATGGCCCTGGGCTTCACCTGGCTGGCCACCGTGCCGCCCACCGCCGGCCTTGTCGGCAAGCTGTTCGGGGTTCGCTACCTGGCCACGCTGTTCGGCCTGACCCTCCTCAGCCACCAGATCGGCGCCTTCTTCGGCGCCTACCTGGGCGGCCTAGCCATCACCGGCCTGGGCAACTACCAGCTCATGTGGTACGCCGATATCGCCCTCGCCACGGCGGCGGCGCTGGTCAACCTGCCCATCCGCGAGGCCCTGGTCCGGGCTCCGGCCCGAACAGCCTGAAGCCCCGCGATGAAGACGTCCCATCGCAGCCTGCTCGCCATCGCCTTCCTGGCTGGGCTGGTGCTGCTCGGGGTCTTCTCGCTGAGCCGCACCACGGGAGTTGCCGGGCTGCCCCCCGGCGGCGACTTCACCCTTCAGTCCGCGGACGGACCGCTGGCCCTCCATGACCTGCGGGGCAGAGTGGTGTTGCTCTTCTTCGGCTACACCGCCTGTCCGGGGATCTGCCCCACGGCCCTGATGGACGAGGCCGCCGCCTTCCAGATGCTCAAGCCCGAGGAGCGGGAGCGGGTGGCCGGGATCCTCATCTCCGTCGACCCCGAGCGTGACACCCCGGCCCTGCTCAAGACCTATGTGAGCGCCATCCACCCTCAGCTCCGCGGCGTCACCGGAACCCCCAACGAGCTGGAAGCCCTGGCCCGCCGCTATGGTGTCCTCTATGCCCGGCAGTCGGCGGATGCCACGGGGCAGTACGCGGTGGATCACAGCGCCGATCTCTACGTCATCGCCCCGAATGGTCGGCTGGTGGCCAAGCTGCCTCAGGGCGTCCCCCCGGAAGCCATCGCCGCCGAGCTGCGCCGCGCCCTGCGGTAGGCGGGTCAGGCCTTGGCGGCGAAACAGGGCTCAGGCAGCCGCACGAAGAAAACAACTATTAACTATACAGGAATACATTAGACTCGATGGGTGCCGAGGTGAGCTGTTCGCGGCTACGGAGGATCCATGAGACTGATTCCAGCCCTGCTGTTCAGCGCGCTGCCCCTGCTGGCCCAGGCTCCGGCGGCCTGGGAATACGACCTTGCAGTCGCACAGAAGCGGGCCGCCAAGGAAGGCAAGCTGATCTTTGTGGATGTCTGGGCCGAGTGGTGCCCGCCCTGCCAGCACCTTAAGACCAACGTCTTCCCGACTGCCGAGGCCCAGAAGGCCCTCGGCAATGTCATTCCGGTCTCCCTGATGACCGAGACCCGGGATCGCCGCACCCTGGCCGACAACATGAAGGTCGCCATGCGCTTCAAGGTGGAGGCCTACCCGACGCTGCTGGTGCTCAATGCCAAGGGTCAGGAGGTCAAGCGCCACGTGGGCGCCTTCAGCACCGGCGCGCAGCTGAGTGACTGGCTCGCGAAGAAGTGACCTGCGCCATGTTTACTCCCCCCCCCTGAAGACCCAGTATCGCACCTGCAAAGGAACCTCATGTCCAGTGCCCCTCGAATCGTGATCGTCGGCGGCGTCGCCGGTGGCGCCAGCGCGGCCGCGCGGGCCCGGCGGCTGTCCGAAACCGCCAGCATCGTGGTGTTCGAGCGGGGGCCCTATGTCTCCTTCGCGAACTGCGGCCTGCCCTATCACATTGGTGGCGTCATCACGGATCGCTCGCGGCTGCTGCTGCAGACCCCGGCCAGCCTCAATGCCCGCTTCGAGATCGACGTGCGGGTGCAGACGGAAGTGATCGCCATCGATCCGGCAGCCCAGGTCGTGGTCGCCCGCAACCTGAAGACGGGCGTGGAAGTCCGGGAACCCTACGACGCGCTGATCCTGAGTCCCGGGGCCGAGGCGATCCGTCCTCCCGTGCCGGGAGTCGAGCTGCCGGGCATCTTCACGCTCCGGAACATGGGGGACATGGACGCCATCCTGGAGGTCTCCTCGAAGCCGGCGGCCCGCAAGGCCCTGATCGTCGGGGCGGGCTACATCGGCCTGGAGCTGGCCGAGCAGTTTCGGCACCGGGGCATGGCGGTGGCGCTGGTGGAGCGGCTCCCGCATGTCCTCGGGGTGGCGGACACTGAGATGACCTTTCCCCTGCACGAGGAGCTGCGGCGCCAGCAGGTGGACCTGCGCCTCGGGCGGGCTGTCGCCGGGTTCACGGCGGAGGCGGAAGGCCTCGTGGCCTCGCTGGACAACGGCGATCTGATCTCCTGTGACCTGGTCGTGCTCTGCGTAGGTGTGAAGCCGGAAGCAAGCCTGGCACTCCAGGCGGGGCTGGCCCTCGGGCCTGCGGGCGGCATCCAGGTGGACGACCAGATGCGCACCAGCCAGCCCAACATCTACGCGGTGGGGGACGCGGTGGAGGTTCGCGAGTTTGTCAGTGGCGGGCAGGCGCTGATCCCGCTGGCCGGCCCGGCCAACCGCCAGGGGCGCATCGCCGCGGAGGTGGTCCTGGGCCGGGCCAGCCGCTACAAGGCCACCCAGGGCACGGCCATCTGCAAGGTCTTCGACCTGAGCTTCGCCATGACCGGGCTCTCGGAGGCCGCGCTCCAGCGCAAGGGGCTGGCCTACCAGCGTATCTACGTGCACCCCGCGGACCACGCCACTTACTATCCGGGCGCCCACCCGATCACCCTGAAGCTGCTCTTCGCGCCGGGGGACGGGCGTATTCTCGGGGCCCAGGCCGTGGGCACGGCCGGCGTCGACAAGCGGATCGACGTGATCGCGGTGGCCCAACGGGCCGGTCTCACCGTCTTCGATCTGGAGGATCTGGAGCTCTGCTACGCCCCACCCTTCGGCAGCGCCAAGGATGCGGTGAACATGGCCGGCTTCGTCGCCTCGAATGTGGTTCGGGGCGACATGGGCCTGTGGGAGCCCGAGGAGCTCCAGGGCCGGGCAGGGCACCAGGTCCTGCTGGATGTCCGGACGCCCCAGGAACACGCCCAGGGGACCATCCCCGGGTCGCTCTGTGTGCCCGTGGATCAGCTGCGGGAGCGCCTCTCTGAGCTGCCGCTGGAAAACGAGTACCTCGTGTTCTGCCAGGTGGGTGTGCGGGCCTACATCGCGGCGCGCTTGCTGACGCAGCATGGCTACCAAGTGCGCAACCTCTCCGGCGGCTACCGCCGCTACGCCATGTGGAAGGGCACCCACACGGTTCCCCTGGCCTGCGAGGCGGCCCTGCAGCACGAGGACGGCGAATAGACCCGGTGGCTCTCTTCATTCATTGCAGTTAAACTTAATGTAATCAACCATAATTAACCCCTCGGAGGTCTCATGACCAGCCTGGTTTTCCAAGATCACTATCCCGAAAACGTCGCCCACTGCTACGGGTGTGGTCGCCTCAATGAACTGGGCCATCAGATCCGCACGGTGTGGGAAGGCGACGAGTCCGTGACCCGCTACATGCCCCGGCCGGAGCACACCGCCATTCCCGGCTACGTCTACGGTGGCCTCATCGCCTCCCTGGTGGACTGCCACAGCACGGGCACGGCCGCCGCCGCCATGTATCGGCACGAGGATCGTCCCCTGGACAGCTTGCCGCCCTTCCGGTTCGTCACCGCGTCTCTGCACGTGGACTACCTGGCACCGACCCCCATCGATACCGAGATCGAGATCCGGGGCCGGGTGAAGGAGATCCGGGGCCGCAAGGTCGTCGTAGCGGTCACCGTGCTGTCCGGCGGCAAGCCCACTGCCCGCGGCGAGGTGGTGGCAGCCCAGATGCCCCCAAGCTTCGGCGCCAGCAGCTGATTCAGGGCAAAAACGATTCCAGAGGCCAGATTCCAGTCGGCTGGCACAGACCATTCTCGTTCCCACCTCAGGCCAAAGGCCTATCGTGAGACTGGGGCCGATCACCGTCGGGGTGCCGTCAAGTCTGCACCTCCCGTTGAAAGCTTCCCTGTCAAGCAGCAGTCCAACGCAGCGGAGAAGGGAGTCAGGCATGACCAAGGTCGGCATCATCATCTGCGGGCGCTATCAGGGGTGCGGAGGGGGAAAGTGCTTCCGGTCCGTCCGGGAGCGGCGCGGCGCCTTCGCCCGCTATCCCGCTGATGAGGCCGTGGAGATCGTGGGCTACTCCACCTGCGGGGGCTGCCCCGGGGGCAACGTCGAATACGTGCCCGAGGAGATGAAGCGGAACGGGGCCGAGGTCCTCCACCTGGCGACGTGCCTAGTGGTGGGCTATCCGCCGTGCCCGAGCATCCGGCAGTTCAAGGCCTACATCGAGTCCGCCTATGGGCTGCCCGTGGTGATCGGCACCCATCCCATCCCCCAGAAATATCAGGATCGCCACGAGACGCTGAGCTTCTGGAAGGACCAGGACCTCCACGGGCTGATCCAGCCCCTGCTGGACGAGGCCACCGAGATCAAGGTCGCCTACAATTGAGTGCGACCATTTTTGCAGCTAGATTTAAGAGCAGTTAAATCAATCTGCAACATAGAAAAAACAAGCAAAGATACTCTTGACTCGCATCAATAACTCGCTGAAGCTGTCGGAACAACAACCTGAACCTTGTTCAAGCCGTTGATTCCGTTTCCTGCTGGCCCCCTCACGCCAGTGGTCACCAGGTGAGGTCGCCATGAATCTCCAAATGTCCAACCCTCGGTTGCTGCTCCACCCAGGCCAGAGTGTCGTCCTGGATGATGCCAAAGGCGTGACGATCTGCCCCCATGAAGCCAAGGTCTGGGTGACCCTGGAAGGTGATTCTTCCGACTTCGTGGTCCAACCTGGGGAGGACTTTGTCCTCAACCTGAACGGCCGGACCCTCGTCCAGGCGATCAACGACAGCACCTGGATCGACCTGATCGACTATGAATTCCGGACCGAGGTCGCAGCCCACTGGGGCGGGCAGACGGTAGGACTCCTCAAGCAGTGGCTCTAGCCTTCACTGTGACTCGGGCCGAGAAGCCGTTACGCCCTAAAGACGCGAGCTGACCATCCTTCGAACATGCTCAATGAAAGCACTCTCCGCTGAGCCGAGATGCCGCTGGGGGTTCCACACCAGGAAGGTGGAGATCCGGATGGGCTCTCCGGCCCAGGGGAGGGATACGAGGCGTCCCGTCCGAAGGTCTTCGGCCACGGCCATCCGGGGCAGGGGGGCGACGCCTAGCCCCACTTCCACACAGCGCTTGATGGTCTCGACGGTCTGGAACTCCAGGCCACTGCCTGCGTGGGCTCCCGCCGCGAAGATCTGCCGCTCGAAGTGGTTACGGTAGCTGCACCCAAGAGCCTTGAGCAGCACCGCTTCGCCCACCAGGTCCTGGGCCGTGATGCCCGCCGCTGAGGCAAGGCGGTGGGTCGGGGCGGCCAGGATCAGGATTTCCTCATCCCGTAGCTTCTCCACAGCCAGGGTCTTGGAAGGGAAGGGCTCCTCCAGCACGATGGCGCAGTCGATGGCACCCTCCAGGACTAGGCGCTTGAAGTCCCGGGCGTAGCCTGGAACGAACTGCATGCGGACCATGGGAAACTCAGCGTTGAAGGCCTTCAGCACTGGCGGCAGCAGGTAGGTGCAGATGGACTCCGGTGCCGTGAAGCGCACGGTGCCCACCTCTGACTCGCCTTCGGTGGAGGTCATGGCTTCTTCCGTCAGCGCCAGGATCCGCTCCGCGTAGGCGAGGAACCGGTGCCCAGGTTCGGTGAGCTGAAGGTGGTTCCCGACGCGGTTGAAGAGGGGGTAGCCAAGCGTTTCTTCCAGCGCCTTCATCTGGGAGGTGACGCTCGACTGGGCGTAGCCGAGGGTGGCCGCGGCCTTGGTGAAGCTCAAGGTGCGAGCTGCAGTGCTGAAGGTGAGGAGTGTCCGAGTGTCCACAGCGCTCCCATCGAGGATTTCGATATTTAGTATCAGATCATTCCGTTGGCTCCGGTGGATCGGGCAACCGAAACTAACTCCTGTCGGCACACCCGACACGCCAAGAAGCCTTCAAACCACTGGCAGATCGCCAATCCAAGGGAGTCTCAGATGAGCATCAACAGCAAGGCCCGAGTTTTCGTCAAGCGAGAGTGCAGCGCCCGCTTCCAGTTCGGGGGGCAGTCCTACGACAACGTCCCCGTGCTGAACCTGGGCCCCGACGGCTGCCGCATCGAGGTCCCCCTGGCCTTCGTCGGCGGCATGGTGGATGATTCCCGGCTCGAAGGCCTGGAGCTGATCAGTCAGGCCCTCTCCATGGGCTCCACCGGGGCCAAGGTCATTTGGGTGGATAGCGCTGAGACCACCCAGTCAGGGCTGGTGCAAGCCGAGCTCCAGTTCACGGATGCCCCCTCTGCCTATCGCGTGAACGTCATCAACTATGTGAACACCATGGCCAAGGCCAAGCCCCAATGCGTGGCGCACGATCTGATCGGGATGCCTTGAGGGGGTGAGGGATCCGGAGGTCGGTCCGTAACTGACTTCGAATCCTTCATACGCACCCCAACCAAAGAGGCCGCCCTGGGGCGGCCTCTTTGGTTGTAGAACACGGATTCGAACCCTTGGAAGAACGGGGTTTAGATCAAAACTTCATAACAACAACATGGTCAACAGTTAGCCTCCGTATCGATGATTCGAATCCGCCATGGGTCGCATAATTATTCATAAAGATGTGACAACATTGTATGTATTTTATTTATTGATATGAATAAACTAACAGCCCGAATACCTCGGGCTGTTTGACTGGTTGGGGAGGAAGGATTCGAACCCTCGGTACGCAGGATCAAAACCTGCTGCCTTACCACTTGGCTACTCCCCAGGCGGAAAGGCAAGGATAGCGTGGGTCTGCGTTCGACCCAAGGGGCAGGGCGGTGGGCTCGCCTACCGCTTCAGCTGCCGGACTTGGGCGTGAAGCCGAACTCTTCGACGCCGAGCAGGTCCGGGCGCACTTCGTTGGTCTCTTCGCGCTCGATGCGGCTGATGGCGCGGCGACCGGTGGCCGTCTCGTAGGCCAGTAGGACCTTGGTCTCGAGTTCCTCGCGGAGGGGGTTGTTCAGGGGGTAGGCGATGTCCTTGAAGCTGCCGTCCCGCTTGCGGCGACTGGGCATGGCCACGAAGAACCCGTCCTCGCCTTCCACCACACGGAGGTCGCCCACCAGGAAGCAGTCGTCGAAGACCAGCGCCGCAAAGGCCCGCAGCTTGTCGTCGCCCTCGACCTTGGTGATGCGGATGTCGGTGATGTTGAGCATGGTGGTCCCTTGTGACAGTCCCTCAGAATACCCCGCAACCACGGTCCCTCACCGGATCTCGATCCAGCCCCATTGGCGGCCCTGGGTGTCCCCGCGACGGTAGGAGTAGAGCAGGTCGGGGTGGCAGACGGTGCAGAGGGCCACGCTGCCGTCCCGGGTGGAAGCCAACCCCAGGTCCAGGGCTTGGGCTCGCAGGAAGCCGTGGAGGTCCAGGTGGGGCTTGCCGGCAGGGCCAGGGGCCTGGAGGTCTTCTCGCCAGGCGGGATCCTGGCGCGCGGCCTCGATGACCTCGGGACCCACCTCGAAGTGGCAGGCCAGGATGGCAGGCCCGAAGGCCCAGGCCAGGGCCTCTGGCTGGCCGCCCAGGGCGTGGAAGCGGGCCACGCCGCGCCGCAGGATGCCGCCGCCAGGCGAGGTGTCGCCCAGGCCCGTGGCGCCGCGCCAACCGGCATGGAGGGCTGCGACCCAGGGGGTGCCGCCGGGCAGGGGACCCGCCAGCAGGATGGGCACGCAGTCCGCCACCCGCACGCCGATGCGCTGGCCCGGTTGGGTGGTCCACAGGCCATCGGCATCCACCACCGTGTTGCTGGCTTCCACCACGCCGCAGCGGTGCACCTGGTTGAGGCGGCGGGCAGGCAGCTCACCGCCTTCGTCTAGGCGGGTGGAGAAGCCCCAGCTCAGGGGGAAGGGCGGCTCGACGCTAGGGGTGAGCACGGGATTCAGCCCTTGGGGCCCAGGCGGGCTTCCAGCCACTGCTTGATGCGGTTAGCATCCCCGATGCGCGTGTACTTGCCCCAGGAGTCCAGCAGGATGATCAGCACGGGGCGATTCGCCAGGCTGGCCTGCATGACGAGGCAGCGGCCGGCCTCCTCGATGTAGCCGGTCTTGGAGAGCCCGATGGTCCAGCGCGGGTTGCGTACAAGCGCGTTGGTGTTGGGGAACTGGATCTGGCGACGGCCGGCCAGGATGGTGGTGTCCGGGCGGGTGGTGAAGTCGCGGATCTCGGGATATTTGTAGGCGGCCTCGAGGATGCGGGCCAGGTCATGGGCGGTGGCCACGTTGGCGCTGGAGAGGCCGGAAGGATCCACGAAGTGGGCGCCCACGAGCCCCAGGGCCTGGGCTTTGGCGTTCATGGCCTGGACAAAGACCGCCAGGCCACCGGGAAAGGTTCGCCCGAGGGCGTGGGCCGCACGGTTCTCCGAGGCCAGCAGGGCCAGCAGGAGGGCCTGCTCCCGGGGGAGGCGCGTGCCCACGGGCAGCCGCGACTTGCTGTGCCGCAGCTCGTCCTTGTCGTCCTTGCTGATGGTGAGGGTTTCCTGCGGATCCAGGCGGGCATCCAGCAGCACCATGGCCGTCATGAGCTTCGTGATGGAAGCGATGGGCAGCACCGCGCCAGCATGCTTTTCCAGCAGGGTCTGGCCGGTGGCCTGGTCGAGCACCAAGGCCGAGGCGGACTTCAGCAGCAGCTGGCCGCTCTGGGCGCGGGGGGCGCCGGCCTGGAGGAAGCTGATCCCCGCCAAGGCCAGGCCGCAGATCCGCACTCCCAGGCTGAACGTCATGCCTACTCCGGAAAAAAAAGCAGATGGTTGTCTTTCCCAGTCTATCGGAGGTAATGGGAAAAAACCTAAGATGATCTGCTGACAAATCCCATCAGGGGCAGAACCCAGCTAAGGCCAGAGCAGGGCCAGCAGACTGAGGTCGGTCACGGCCCAGGCGCCCAGGCCCCAGTACATGCCCTGCTCATGCTGGTGATCCGTCCAGGTGCGCCAGCCCCGTAGCCAGGGCACCAAGACTGCCAGCCAGCCGAAGAGGGAGAGGCCCAGCAGCAGCGGCGAGCGGCCCATGGTCTTCACGGCGGCGACAAAGCAGACGTGGGCCAGCAAGGCCGCCAGCAGCGCCAGGACCAGGCTGCGACCCACCCCCACCTTGATCACCAGGGTGCGGTCGCCGCGGCGACTGTCCTCGGCCACCTGGTAGATCTGGGTCATGGGATAGAGCGTTGCGAAGAGGAGGCCGAAACCCAGGGAGGCGAGCAGGACACCGGGGGTGAACGCGCGGCCGGTCAGCGCCCAGCCGCCCAGGGGGGTGAGGAAGCCAAAGCCCACGCAGTTGATGAGCAGGTCCCACCCGGCCCGGGCCTTGAGCCGCGCGGGGGGTACGGAGTAGAGCACGCTCATGACCACGCAGGTCAGGTTGATGAGGGCGAAGGGCAGAGGAAGCAGGAAACCCAGCAGGGCCGAGGCCACCAGTAGCACCGAGGCGAAGGGCGCCAGGTAGGGCGGGGGCTTGGGCGGCGCCTTGAGGTAGCCAATGTCGCCCTCGTCTTGGTCGTAGGCGCTGTTGATGGCCAGGGTCCCGCCATTCAGGAGGGCCACATAGACCGCCCAGCCCAGCAGGGCGGGGCCGGGACGGAGGCCCCAGCCCGCCGCCATCAAGGTGCCCAGGAGGAAGTGGGCCGTCATGATGGGCCACTCCAGGGGCCGCAGGTGCAGCAGGTAGGGCATGAGCCGGGGGCCGACGAGCCCCTCGAAGAACTGGCGCACCGGAAAGCGGGGGTCGGTCATGCAATCCCTTCGTGGCGGAGGGTCTGAACTTCGCCCAGGGGCCGGCGGGGCTCCACCAGCGCCTCCATGGCCGCGAAGAGGTGGGGGACGTTGAAGTCCGTGTCCACGCACATGGCGTGGGGCAGGCTCAGGGGGATCACGTAGACGGGGATGTCGGTGAGCTTGGTCAGGCCCTTGAGCAGGCGATCCGGGCAGCTCACGGCCACGACCAAGTCCGGCCGGTATTCCCGGGCCTCCCGGTAGGCCTTGTGGCTGCGGTTGGTGATGCGGCCCTCCCAGCGGTTCAGCAGGGCGGCGTTCATGTAGTCGCCCACGGGGCAGAGGCCGCAGTCGTAGCAGGCGCTCAGGTCGTCGAGCACCTCCGCTTTGCAGCGGGATAGCTGGATGCAGTGGGGCAGCAGGATCAGCGCCCGCCGGGCCCGCCGCGTGGCGAAGGCCTCCCGGACGCGCCGGTTATTGGAGCCGCAGAAGGAGAGGATCCAGGCGTCCTCCCGGCCCAGCAGGCGGGCCAGGGGTCGGAGGGCGTTGGCCCAGAGTGCGTCCTGCTGCATGACCGCGTGGTGCTTGCGCAGGAAGGCTTCGCCCCCGAGAAAGCTCGACCAGGCCGAGGCCAGCGCCCCGGTGCCCGCCAGCAGCCACCAGCCGCGCCCCGCGCCGTGCAGGGCGGCGGCCGCGAAGGCCAGCACCGCCAGGCTCAGGGGCAGCCCCCGGCGCACGCCCTGGAACAGCGCACCGTCTTCGTCCGGCAGGGGGCCAGGCGCGGGCAGGGCGCGGGGTTCCTTCACTTGCTGGCTCCGGCGAGGCCGATCATCTTCTTCAGGTCATCGTCCTTCCAGCGCAGGCCACCGCCGAAGAACACGGACCGGAGGTCCTTATTGCCGAAGTCCTGAACCCCGGCCTGGACGTAGGCGCCCTTCCAGAACTGGTAGCTGCTGGTGAAGCGGTAGCGGGGGTTGGGCTTGTCGTCCCGCTTGACGAAGTCGTAGGCCAGCACACCGAGGCGCAGGCGGTCGCCCTCCAGGGTCCGGAGCTCGAAGCCGCCGCCGCCCTTGCCCTCGACGATGCCCGCGGAGAACACCATTGGGCCGATGCGCTTGGCGAACTGAGCGGATACCGTGAAGGCCTGGTCCGCGGTGACGGTCTGGGTCTTTTCCTCCACCAGGACCGGGAGGCCCGTGACGGGATCCAGCTTGGTGACGGTCCGGGTGGATTGGTTGATCTTGCCGTCTGGGGTGGAAGCGAAGCCCAGGGCGTACCAGTAGTCAGGCCTCGGGGCGATCTCGATATCCAGGCCCACGCGGCTGTCCTTGCGCTTGTCCCACTGGGCGCCGCCCATGTCGAGGCGGAAGTCCATCTTGTTGAAGCCGCCGAGCATGCTGTTCACATTGTCCACGGCTTCGTTGATCTTCTTGATGGTGGTCTCGTCGTTGAGCAGCTTGCCGATGGTGCCCTCACCATTGTTCATGCGGGCGGTGAGGACCTTCAGGTTCTCGGCGGTGCCCTGGAAGCTCTGGGCCAGCTTGCGCACATCGCCCATCGCACCCTTCAGCTCGGGCCGGTTCTCCTCGAGGATCGCGTTCAGGTTCCTGCCCACGGCCTCGAACTGCTGAGCCAGCTTGGGCAGCTTATCGCGCAGGTCGGCGCTGATGGCCTCTACGTTGGCCATGGTGTGGTTGATGGCGCCGTGGTTCTCCTGCGCCATGCCGCGGAACTCCGCGGTCAACACGCGGATGTTGTCCACGATCTCATCGAGCTTCTGCCGACCTTGCTCGCCACCGATGGACTCGTTCAGGGCCTGGGTGATGCCCTTCACATTCTTGCCGATGTCCGCCATCGTCTCCATGAGGTTGTCGAGGCTGACGCCGGCCTTGCTGGGCAGGGGCTGGTTGGGGGGAAAGGAACCCTTGGTGACGTGGCCGGGATCCAGGTCGATGAACTTCTCACCAAGGATGCCGATGGACCCCAGGGACACCACCGCGTCTCCATAGAGTGGAATGGCGTTCGACAGGTGCAGCAGGATCTTCGCTTTGGACCCGTCCAGGACGATGCTGCGGACTTCGCCCACCTTCACGCCGGCCACGCGCACGGCGCTCTGCTGGTTCAGGCCGGCCACCTGGTCGAAATAGGTGTAAATAGCGGCCTGGTCAGACTTGCCGACAAACTCCAGCTTCTCGGTGCGGAAGATCAGGAAGCCGATGACGGCGATGCCTGCAGTGAAGAACATGCCAACGCGGGTCTCGAGCTTCATGCGTGGGCCTCCTTACGCTTGGGGGGTGGGGGGTCCTGCAGGAAGGGACCATCGGCGTCGCCGCGGAGAAACTGCTGCACGACGGGGTGAGGATTGTCCCGGAACTCGGCGGGGGGCTGGCAGGCGATGCACTCGCCGCGGAACAGGAGCGCGATGCGGTCCGCGATGATGAAGGCCGATTTCAGGTCATGGGTGATGGTGATGGTGGTGACGCCCAGTTCGTGTTTGAGGTCCAGGATGACCCGGCCGATCACGTCCGTCATGACCGGATCAAGACCCGTCGTGGGCTCATCGAAGAGGAGGATCTTGGGCTTCAGGGCGATGGCCCGGGCAAAGCCCACGCGGCGCTTCATGCCCCCGGAAAGCTCGGCAGGCTTGAGTCTGTCGGTGCCTTTCATGCCCACCAGGGAGAGGCACTCCTCCACCCGGGCCTGGATCTGCCCCTCGGTCATCTTCTGGTGCCGGCGCAGCCCGAAGGCGACGTTCTCGAAGACGGTCATGGAGTCGAACAGGGCGGCCATCTGGAAGCACATGCCGATGCTCTGCCGCACCTGGAAGAGCTCGTCGCGGCTGAGCTGCCCGATGATCTTGCCCTCGACAGCCACGTGGCCCGAGTCAGGCGTGAGCAGGCCCATGATGTTGCGCAGCAGCACGGTCTTGCCCGTGCCGGAGCCGCCCAGGACCACGAGGCTCTCGCCCTCTTCCACGGAGAGGTTGACGTCGGAGAGGACGACCTTCGGACCGAAGGCCTTGGAAAGGTTGACGACGTCGATCACGGGCATGTCGTCACACCAGCAGCAATTTGGTGAGGAAGAAGTCCGCGATGAGGATCCAGAGGCTGCTGGTCACCACGCTGCTGGTGGGGGCGTTGCCCACGCCCTCGGCGCCGCCCTGCGTGCGGTAGCCTTTCCAGCAGCCCACCAGGGCGATGATCATCCCGAACACGAAGGCCTTGTAGAGGGCGATGCGC
>CAIMQW010000287.1 GCA_903843705.1 uncultured Holophagaceae bacterium
ACAGCTCGCCCAGGGTGGCGTAGGCGTAGGTGTAGGCCGAGCCCGCCACGGGCACCATGGCGGCGAACTCTGCGTAGCAGAGGGCGGCGAAGATGCAGGTGATTCCGGCGATGACGTAGGAGAGCATCAGCGAGGGGCCCGCGATGTTGTGGGCGGCCGCGCCTGTGGCCACAAAGATGCCCGCGCCAATGATGGCGCCGATGCCCAGGGCGGTGAGCTGCACGGGCCCCAGGACCCGGCGGAGACGGTTCTCACCCTTGGCCTCTTCCAGAAGCATGGCCAGGGGCTTGCGGGCGAAGAGCTGGGAGACGGGGCGCGGGTCGGGCGACATGAACAAAACTCCAGACAATCCGGGGGGAAGGACCCGGAAAGGTGTTCCAGGGGGCGGGCGGGATTCCGGCGATGGTACCACCAGCTATGATTTCCCATGCTTCCGGCTGTTCTCCAGGCCGCCTTTTCCGGGGCGCGGGGTTACCTGCTCCTGTGCCGGGGTTGCCTCGGCCCCGTGGGCGAGGGCGCGGAAGCGGGGCTCTGCGCCCGCTGCTGGCACGGGCTGCCCGGATGCCACCGCCTGGGAGTGGGGGGACGCCCTCTGGGACTACCACGGCGGCCGGCCGCCGCTGGGGGAGCTGCTGCTGCCGGGTCTCAAGGCCGGGGAGCGGGGCTGGCGCCGGGCCCTGCTGGAGCGGCACTTCCGGACTGGGTAGCCACGGTGGACCGGGTGACCGCTGTCCCCAGCACCCTGCCCCACCGCCTGCTGAGGGGCTTCGACTTCGGAGCCGAGATCGGCACCCCCCTGGCCCGGCGGCTCGGACGCTCGTTCCAGCCGCTGCTGGCCAAGGCCTGGCACAGCGGCCGCCAGGCCACCCGCACCGAGACCCAGCGTCGCCGCTTGCCCCGGAAGTCAATCACCCTGCGTCGGGGGGCGAAACCCGCTGGCGTGATCCTGCTGGTGGATGACGTCTGGACCACCGGCACCACCCTCCTGCGCTGCGCCCAGGCAATGCAAGCTGGTGGCGCCGCCGAGGTGCGCGTGCTGACCCTGTTCCGGGTGCTGTGATCCCGCTCAGGCAAAGAGCAAAAGGATCACCGCCTTGGCGGTGATCCTTTGTCTTTCGAATAATTCGGGTTCAGCTCAAGGGCTTCCGCAGGACGGCGGGGCCCCGGGCGGCTCGGAGGTAGGAGGCGGGCCAGGGGGCCTCGACGCCGAGCTCCTGGGCTGCGCGCAGGGGCCAGCGGGGATCCCGCAGCAGCTCGCGGCCCATCAGGATCAGGTCCGCGGAGCCCTCGGCCAGGATCTGCTCCGCCTGCCGGGACTCGGTGATGAGCCCCACGGCGCCCGTGGGCAAGCCCGTCGCCGCGCGGATGCGGGCCGCAAAGGGCACCTGGTAGCCGGGGCCCACGGGGATCTTCGCGCCGGGCACCAGGCCGCCGGAAGAGCAGTCCACCTGGTCCGCGCCCCGGCCCTTCCGGGCCGCGGCCAGTTGCACGGACTGCTCCAGGTCCCAGCCGCCCTCCCCCCAGTCCGTGGCGGAGATGCGCCCGAAGAGCGGCAGGCGCTCGGGCCACTCGGCGCGGACCGCAGCCACTACCTCCCTGGCCAGCCGGGTGCGGTTCTCGAGGCTGCCGCCGTAGCGGTCCACGCGGTGGTTGGTGAGGGGCGACAGGAACTGATGCAGCAGATAGCCGTGCGCCGAGTGGATCTCCGCCACCTGGAAGCCCGCGGCCAGGGCCCGGCGGGCAGCGGCCATGAAGGCCTGGACCACCCCGGTGATGCTCACCTCATCCAGCTCGGTGGGCACGGTCCAGCCCGCATCGAAGGGCAGGGCGCTGGGGGCCACGGGCACCCAGCCGCCCGCCGCGAGGGGGACACTGCCACTGCCCTTCCAGGGCGCCGGATTGGAAGCCTTCCGGCCTGCGTGGGCCAGTTGCACGCCGGGCACCACGCCCTGGGCCACCATGAAGCGTGTCAGGGGAACCAGGGCCTCAGCCTGGGCATCGTTCCAGAGCCCCAGGTCGTTGGGGCTGATGCGGGCCTCCGGCGCCACCGCGGCGGCCTCCGTGAGGATCAGCCCCGCCCCGCCCTGGGCCAGCCCGCCGTAGTGCACCTGGTGCCACTCGTTCACCACCCCATCCACCGCCTGGTACTGGCACATGGGCGACACCGCGATGCGGTTGGGCAGCGTGAGACCGCGCAGGGTTAGGGGGGTGAACAAGTTCGTCATCGGGGCTCCGGGCTCAGAATGTGGCTAAAGCCGCACTCCTGAATAGGTTAAGGCCAATCGACCTTTACTTGAGGAAGGCAAAGGCAAAAGCAGAAAGGAAGCGGAGGAAATATTGGAGGAGTGGATGGAATCGGAGAACTGCGCTACCTATCCTTATCCCTGTCCATCCCTCTTATCCCCGTCATGCTTTTGCTTTTTCGCAATGGGCTGCCAGGACGAGGGTGCCAAGACATCAGCCTTTGACGGGGATAACGGGGATAAACGGCAATACTGTTAGGTTAGCCAGAACGTCTCTTCTGATTCACCCAGGGTTCGGTCCTCACGGTGATGCAAGGCTCCATTCGGCGCGTGGGACCACGCTCCGAACGCTTTACGGTAGGCCAGTGTCTGGTACTGCGCCTC
>CAIMQW010000288.1 GCA_903843705.1 uncultured Holophagaceae bacterium
CTGGCAGTGGACCGGCGATGACGCACCCATGGCCAGCGTGCTGCGCGGGGCCGCCCAGGCCCTGCCCTGGATGGCCGCGCTGACCCTGGGCATTCTGCTGCTCCTGGGCTCGGCCGCACCCCAGGTGCTGCCCGGCCGGGGGATGGGCCCCGGGATGGGGCCAGGCATGAGCATGATGGAGCGCGGCCCGATGCACCGGGGCCTGCGCCCGCCGCCGTTGGAGGCCCGCTGGCTGGCGATCCATCCCCGGCTCTGGCTGCTGGGGCTGGCGCACTTCTCCTTCGGGCTGCTGCTGGGCTGGATCCTGGCGGGCCGCGAGCGGGCTGAGCTGCAGGCCACCGCCGCGCAGCAGGCGGCCGACGAGGCCAGGGCCCGGACCCTGCAGGGCCAGATGAACCCCCATGTGCTGTTCAACGCCATCAGCGCCCTCACGGAGTTGGTGCGCGAGGATCCCGTGGCGGCGGAGCGCGCCCTGGTCAGCCTGTCAGACCTGCTGCGCGCCCTGCTGGAGCACGGCTCGCGCCTGCGGGCGCCCCTGGGCGACGAGCGCCGCCTGGTGGAGCACCACCTCGCTCTGGAGCGCCTCCGCCTAGGGCACCGCCTCCGGGAGACCTGGGACTGGCCCGAGGCCCTCGATGCACTGGAGATTCCTCCCCTGATGGTGCAGCCCCTGGTGGAGAACGCCCTCAAGCACGGAGTCTCCGTGGCCGTGGGCGGTGGCAGCCTGGACGTGCGCATCACCCGGGAGGGCAGCCTGCTCCGGGTGCGCGTGGCCAACACCGGGCCGGCCCCGGCGGCGGGCGAAGGTGCGGGCATCGGCCTGAAGAACCTGCGGGAGCGGCTCCGCCTGCAGGGCGCCCCGGCGGACGCGCTGCAGCTCACCCGCGAGGGCGACTGGACCATCGCCGAGCTGAAGCTCCAGGTGCCCGCATGAGCGCCTCGGCCCTGCGCGTGCTGGTGGCCGAGGACGAGCCCTTCAACCTGCGGCGGCTGTCACGGCTGCTGCGCGAGGCGGGCTGCGAGGTGGTGGCGGAGCTGGAGGACGGCCCCTCGGTGCTGGCGTGGCTGGCCCGGGGAGAGCCCGTGGACGCGCTGTTCCTCGACATCCAGATGCCCGGCCTCACGGGCCTGGACCTGGCGGCGGAGCTGGCCCATGAGATCCCGGTGGTGTTCGTCACGGCCTACGCCGAGCACGCCGTGCGGGCCTTCGAGCAGGCGGCCACGGACTACCTGCTGAAGCCCGTCACCGCCGAGCGGCTGGCGGCCACACTGCAGCGCCTGCGCAGCCCCGCCCACCGCGACCCAGCCCGGCCCGCGGGGCCCTTCCGCGTGCCCGTGAAGGCTGGCGAGGGCCTAGTGCTGGTGGACCTGGGAAAGATCACCCACTTCAGCTTCGAGGACGGCGCCGTGTGGGCCTTCTTGGGCGAGCCTCTGCGCACCACCTGGAAGACCCTGGCCGAGGCGGAGCAGGCCCTGGGGGACCGCGTCGTGCGCGGCCACCGCCACCTGCTGATCCGCCCCGAGGCCGTGGTGGGCCTGCGCGCCAGTGAGTCCGGTCGCCTCCTCGTGCGCCTCAGCGGCAACGTCGAGCTCGAAGTGAGCCGAGGCGCCGCGCCCGCCTTCAAGGCAAGGTTGGGGCTCGCGTAGCGCGGGTGTCTACACTTCCGCGATGAGCTCGATCTCGACTTTGGCACCGCGGGGGAGGGCCGCGACCTGGATGGTGCTGCGGGCGGGCTTGGCGCTGCCGAGGACCTTCTCGTAGACGGCGTTGAAGGCGGCGAAGTCGCCGAGGTCCGTGAGGAACACCGTGGTCTTCACCACGCGGTCCCAGCTGGTGCCGGCATCGGCGAGGACGGCGCTGAGGTTCTTCAGCACCTGCTCGGTCTGGGCCTCGATGGGACCCGTGACCATCTCCATGGTCTCGGGGACCAGGGGGATCTGGCCGGCGGTGAACAGGTGGTTGCCCGAGATCTTGGCCTGGCTGTAGGGGCCGATGGCAGCAGGGGCGGCGGGGGTCGAGATCGTGCGCATGGAAAACTCCAGGAAACGGCAAGCCAATAACCATACCCCAGAAAGCCAGGGCAGAGGGTCAGACCAAGCCTTCAGTCAGTGCTTCTTGCCCCAGCGGCGCTTCTTGTGGCGCCAGTTGCGGCCGGGCTTGGGGGCGGGCTGGAGGGGGGCGTCGAAGGGCGAGGCGGGTTGTTCCAATTCGGGCTCGCCGTCCCCCTCGCCATCATCCATGCGCCGGGGGCCTTCCTCGATCTGCTGCTGCACCCACTGGGCCGTCCGGTGCATGAGGGCCGCCAGGCATAGGCTGGTCTCGATGCGGGCATAGGGCAGGGGGCCAAGCTGGGTGAACACCGAGGGGTCCGGCGGGATCACGCGCGGGATGACCACCTCGGGCAGCGGCATGGGCAGGGCGTCGTAGGCCTCCTCGGGCAAGCTGCGCCAGGGCTCCGGCTGGGCCTGCTCCTGCCTGAGCAGGTCGGCTACGGTCTGGCGCTTCTTTGGAGGACGGCCTCGCTTCTTGGGGGCGGCCACGGCGGCGGCGTCCAGGGCCGTCTGGAGGGCCTTGAGGACTTCTTCGCGACTCTTGCCGCGCAAGTCGAAGAGCAGCCAGGGGTCACGGTCCAGGGCCTCGGCCATGACGTAGCAGACGGCGGCCACGTGCTTGCAGGGGTTGGCCCAGTCCGGGCAGTCGCAGTGGGTCTGCAGCTCCTTGGGCACGCGGGGGTAGAGGCTGGCGCCTGCCTCGCGGAAGGTCTCGTCCAGGCCCTGGGGCATCTCGCCGGCCAGCAGCGAGGCCACGAAGCGGCTCTCCAGTGCGATGCGGTCCAGGGCCTTCGCCCACTGGGCGGAGGTGAGGGCGGGCAGGCCCAGGGTCACGTTGTAGGTCTTGCGGCCGTGGACCCGGGCCTGGATCTCGCCGGGCTGCACACCGAAGTGGGAGACATGGCCGTCCTCGGCGTACTTCTTCCCGCGGGGCAGCCGGTTCTCGTAGTCATCCCCGAGTTTCTCGAGACCTTGGATCCAGAGGCGGCCCCACCAGGTGGCCCCGAAGCGGTCGGCATGGCTCATCATGGCGCCACCTCCTTGGTGGTGCGCCGCACGGGCTTGGGCGCAGGTTCCTCGCCGTTGCCTTCATCCGGGTCCAGCAGCTCTGCATCGGGATCCAGCGCCACCAGCTGGCGCAGGGCGTCGTCGTCGAGTTCCGTGAGCCAGCCTTCGCCGGAGCCGACCACGCGGTCCGCGAGATCGCGCTTGGACTCGAGCAGCGCGTCAATCTTCTCTTCCAGGGTGCCGATGGTGACCAGCTTGTGGACCTGAACGTTCTTGGTCTGGCCGATGCGGTAGGTGCGGTCCGTGGCCTGGTCCTCTACGGCGGGGTTCCACCAGCGGTCGAAATGGAAGACGTGGGTGGCGGCCGTGAGGTTCAGGCCGACGCCACCCGCCTTGAGGCTGAGCAGGAGCACCGGGGCTGCATCCGCGTCCTCCTGGAAGGTGCG
This sequence comes from uncultured Holophagaceae bacterium, assembly GCA_903843705.1. Taxonomy (GTDB): domain Bacteria; phylum Acidobacteriota; class Holophagae; order Holophagales; family Holophagaceae; genus Geothrix. The sequence continues at coordinate 3,507 of CAIMQW010000288.1, forward strand.
CACCATCTCGTCGCGGCCTTCGCGGGTGGTGCCGCCGTGCAGGAAGGGGGGCTCGAAGCCCAGGGTCTCGTGGAGGTGAATCTGGAGCCGGTCACCCATCTCCTTGAACTGGGTGAAGACCAGGGCCCGCTCGCCGGCCTCCACAACCTCTTCGAGCATCTCGGTGAGGCGGTCCAGCTTGCCACTGCGCCCGCGGTAGGGCCCCTGCTGCTTGAGGAACTGGCTCGGGTGGTTGCAGATCTGCTTGAGGTGCGTGAGCAGGGCCAGGATGCGGCCGCGGCGCTCGATGCCGGTGGCCGCGTCCAGCTCCTCGTCCATCTTCTCGACGCGGTACTGGTAGAGCTCGGCCTGCTCGCGGCTGAGGGTGGTGTACACCTTCATCTCGTGCTTCTCGGGCAGGTCCTGGATGATGCTCTTGTCGCTCTTCAGGCGGCGCAGGATGAAGGGGCCGATGCGCTGGCGCAGCAGGTTGGCGGCGTCGGGATCGCGGTACTTCTCGATGGGCGTGGCGAACTGCTCCTTGAACTGGGACTCGCTGCCCAGGTAGCCAGGTAGCCCGGCGCTCATGATGGCCCAGAGCTCGGTCAGGCGGTTCTCGATGGGCGTGCCCGTGAGGGCCAGGCGGAAGCTGCCGCGCAGCTTGCGGATGGCCTTGGCCTGGGCCGAGCCCGCATTCTTGATGGCTTGGGCCTCGTCCACGACGATCATGCCCCAGTGCCGCTTGGCGAAGGTCTCCTCCTCGCGGCGCACCACGCCGTAGGTGGTGAGCACCAGGGTGTGGGGCTTGAAGGTGGCGGGCAGGCGGTCCCGGTTGTTCCCGTGGTGCACGAAGACCGGCAGGCTGGGGGCGAACTTGGCCAGCTCCCGCTCCCAGTTGCCCAGCAGCGAGGTGGGGCAGACCAGCAGCGTGGCCGGGCCGTCCTTGGGCTTCTGGGTCTGCCGGTGCAGCAGCAGGGCCAGCACCTCGATGGTCTTGCCGAGGCCCATGTCGTCCGCGAGGATGCCGCCGAGGCCCAGGCGGCACAGGCCTTCCAGCCAGGCCAGGCCGCGCAGCTGGTAGGGGCGCAGCTGGCCCTGGAAGCTGGCGGGCTGGGTGATGGGCTTGTCCGGCAGGATCTTCAGATCTTCCAGCGCCGCGCCGAAGTCCCCGGCGACCTCCACCTCGATGGCTTCACTGACGCCGGGGATGCTGGCGGTGCCCGTGAGGGCGGCGGCCAGGGCCTCGCCCTTGCTCATGCTGCCGAAGCCCGCGCCGCGGCTGGCCTGGATCACGGAGCTGATCTGCTTGAGGGTCTCGGGATCCAGGGCCAC
>CAIMQW010000289.1 GCA_903843705.1 uncultured Holophagaceae bacterium
CAGGCGCAGGGCGATGGTCTGGGCATAGTTCTCCGTGCTGTCGGCCCCTGGCACAGGCGGCTCCAGCCCTTCCTCCGGATCCATGCCGCTGTGGCCCATGCTCCGGGCGATGCCGAAGTCCATGAGCTTGGCCCGGCCCTCTTCGCTCAGCAGGATGTTTTCCGGCTTCACGTCTCGGTGGAGAATGGCCTGCCGATGGGCCGCCCGCAGGGCCCGCATGGCCTGGATCAGCACCCTCGCGGCCGTCTCTTGGTCGAGGGTCTTCTCCTTGATGTGCTTGTCGAGGCTCTTCCCTTCGACGTACTCCATGGCCAGGAAGGGACCCAGCTCCTCCTCCACGCCCACGTCGAAAACGGTCACCAGGTTGGGGTGGTTCAGCTGGGCGCTGATCTCGGCCTCGCGGCGGAACCGCAGCGTGGCCTGGTGCCGGGCGGCCCCCGTGACATGGACCACCTTGATGGCCACCCGTCGCTTGAGCAGGGGATCCTCGGCCAGGTAGACCGTCCCCATGCCCCCCTGGCCGATGGGGCGCAGGACCTGGTACCTGCCGATGGTCTTGGGGTCCGCCATGGAACTGAGATTCTAACCGCGAGATCTCCTTCTGGAGTCGGGGTAGAATGGAGGATTCGACCCACTGGAGTTCCCATGGCCGCCCTGCTAGAAGCCATCGAGATCAAGCGTAAGATGTTCTTCGAACTCGAGGACACCCCCTATCACTGCCTGGATGTGGAGATCTCCACCCCCACGGCTCGGGGTGGGCAGACCCTGGTTCGCATCAAGATGCGGAACCTGCTGACCCGGGCGGTCTTCGACAAAACCTTCAAGGCCGGCGACAAGTTCAAGGAGCCGGACCTGGTCCTTCAGGAGTCCAGCTATCTTTACAGCGATGGCGAGGGCTCCCACTTCATGGACCAGGAGACCTACGAGACCCACACCCTCGGCCCGGATCTCCTCGGCGACGCCCTGGACTACCTCACCGAGGGGCTCATGGTGCAGATCCAGAAGTTCAACGGCAACCCTATCGGCCTGCAGATGCCCACCCAGGTGGAGCTCACCATCACCTACACCGAGCCCGGCGCCCGCGGCGACACGGCCAGCGGCAACGTCACGAAGCCAGCCAAGCTGGAGACCGGCATCGAGATCAAGGTGCCCCTCTTCATCAAGGAGGGCGAGAAGGTGAAGGTCAGCACCGAGACCGGCGAGTTCGCCGGCAGGGCCTAGGTGAACCGCAAGTTCCGCCTCGGCCAGAGCCGGGAAGCTCAGGACCTGGACCACCGGGAGGTCTACTCCGGCGAGCGGGCCACGGACAGCAAGCGGCGCCAGCGCAGGGCCGAGCGGCTGGAGACCGGCATCGAGGCCCACGACGCCCAGGCCCTGCTCCGCCTCCCGGATCCGACCCCCTGGCTGCACCTCCCCGAGGCCACCCTGATCCAGCGTCACAGCCAGTGGGTGGACCTGGAGCTCGCCGACCACTCGATCCTCTGCGCCACCCTGGGGGGCAAGCTCAAGGGCGTCCACCTGGTCTGCGGAGACCGGGTGCGCTACGCCCCCATGCCTGTGGAGGCCACGGACGCCAAGCGGCCCCAGGGCCAGGTTGTGGCCGTGATGCCCCGGAAGTCGCTGCTCAAACGGGGCGGCAGCGATGACCGTGAGCCCTGGCAGCTGATCTGCGCCAACGCCGACGAGCTGTGGATCTGCGCCGCCGTGGTAGACCCACCCCTGCGGCCCGGCCTGCTGGAGCGGGCCCAGCTGCTGGCCCTGGACGCGGGCCTCACCTTTCGCATCCTGATCACCAAGCGGGACCGGGCCGCCAAGAAGGACACCCTGCCCGAGCTGGACCCCCTGCGGGAGCAGGGCGTCGCCATCCATGAGACCTCGGCCCTGAAGGGCGAGGGCATCGAGCCTCTGCGCGCGCTGCTGCGTGACCGCGTGGTGGTGCTGCTGGGCCACAGCGGGGTCGGCAAGAGCACCCTGGTGAACGCCCTGCGGCCCGACTCGGTCCTGAAGACCGGCACCCTCACCAAGTTCGGCACCGGCAAGCAGACCACCACTGCGGCCCGCTGGCTGCCCCTGGCCCAGGCGGACGGCTCCGGCGGTGGCATCCTCGTGGACACACCCGGGATCCGCACCCTCAGCGTGCGTGGCTTCGACCGGGCCCTGCTGGCCCGGGTCTTCCCGGAGTTCCCCCCGGAAGTGCTGGAAGAGCCCTGCGCCTTCGATCCCGAGGACGACGAAACGCTGGACCGCCTGGAGCTGGCCTACCCGGAGCGCCTGCAGAGCCTCCAGCGGCTCTGGCTGGAGATGGAGACCCGCAACCCCAACCAGAACGTGTGGCGCTGATGCAGGACCGCATGCAGTCCGACTCCACGGCCCTGGCGCTGCTCTACCAGGCCATCTTCGGCTCCCTGTTCCCGCTGTTCCATGTCGCGGCCCGCACCTTCGCCCGCCGGGAGCGCGCCCACGACATCGCCGATCAGATCGCCAACGCGTTCCTGGCCCTGCGGCCCAAGTACCTGGACGCCATCCTGGGCAATACCGCCCGGGTGCTGGGCCGGAGTTCCAGCCATCCGGATGTGGACCGGGTGTCCCGGGAGATGGTGCGCCAGCATGCCCGGGCCTGGGTGGACTTCTTCTATTTTGGCCAGCGGCCCGTCGAGGAGGCCATGTCCCAGTTCGCCAGCATCGAGGGCCTGGAGCGCCTGGATGCGGCCATCGCCCAGGGCCGGGGGGTCATCCTGCTCACGGCCCACGCCGGCAACTACGAGCTGGGCGGCATCCTGCTCCGGGCCCGGAACCTGAAAGTCCATGCGGTCTACAAGCCCGACCGCTTCGAAGCCGTGGAGCGGCTGCGGGAGCAGCTGCGCAGCCAGGGCGGCGTGGTGGGGGTCCCCGTGGATGGCGTGGGTTTCTCCACCCTGCCCCTGGTGAAGCTGCTGCGGGAGGGCGCCATGGTGGGCATGCAGGGGGACCGGGACTTCAGCCTGAATGGCCTGCCCATGCCCTTCTTCGGGCGAGAGGTGCACTTCCCTCGGGGGCCCTGGGAGCTCTCAGCCATGACCGGGGCCCCCATCGTCACCTCGTTCTTCTTTACGGACGAGGAGCGCCGGTTCCATGCCCGCTTCGGGGAGCCGCACACCATCCGGGGCGACCGGGGCGAGCGCATGGCCGCCATTGAGGCAGGTATGCGAACCTATGTGGCGGACCTGGAGGCCCTCCTCCGCCAGCACCCCAGCCAGTGGTACTGCTTCTATCCCTTCTGGGATGATCCGGCCCGAAACGGGACTTGATCACGCCTGCCCCCCCTGCCCCCTGCGCCTTTCCCTCCCATCGTGGGATGATTGTTCCAAGCTCAGGGCTGACCGACCTGTCCCCTGTTCCTTCTAGGAGTTCGACCCATGCGCGTTTTCGTTCCAGTCCTGCTTGCGGCAGCGGCCATCCTCGGCCTCCAGTCGTGCAAATCCAAGGGTTCTGAGGCCGTCGTGGCTGCCCCTACCCAGCCCGGCACCGGGACCATGACGCCGGCCGGACCCCCGGTCGCCGAGGGCCTTACCGGCAAGGTGCTGGAGCGCATCGATGCCTCCCCTTACTGCTACCTGCGCCTCAAAACCGCCAAGGGTGAAGTCTGGGCTGCCGTGCCCGAGGCCAAGATCGAGAAGGGCGCCGAGGTCACCCTCGCGACCCCCATGCTCATGAACAACTTCGAGTCCAAGACCCTGAAGCGCACCTTCCCCGAGATCTACTTCGGCAATCTGGCCCCGGCCGGTGGCGCGCCAGCAGCACCGGCGGCGCCCGCAATAGGGGCCCCCGCTCCCGGCGCCAACCCCCACGCCCAGGTGGCCAACACGGCCGCCACCATCGAGGTGGGCAAGGTGGACAAGGCCAGCGGCTCAGATGCCCGCACCGTAGCCGAGATCTGGGCCCAGAAGGGCAGCCTCAAGGGGAAGACTGTCACCGTGCGCGGCAAGGTCGTCCGCTACAGCGCCGGCGTCATGGGCAAGAACTGGATGCACCTCCAGGACGGCAGCGGCGATACCGGCAAGGGCACGAACGACATCACGGTGACCAGCCAGGACGGGGCCGCCAAGGGCGACGTCGTGACCGCCCGGGGCACCGTAGCCACAGACAAGGACTTCGGCGCGGGCTACACCTACCCGATGATCATCGAGGATGCCAAGGTTCAGAAGAAGTAGGCACGAGCCAGCAAGAAAAAGCGGGCGCCACCGGCGCCCGCTTTTTCTTGTGCCTGAATCGGTTCTAGGCCAGGGCCGGAACGGCGGCAAGGTCCTTCACCCAGGCAGGCACGGTCTGGACACCTTTGGGGGCCTGCAGCGCCTTCTGGTAGCGGCGCAGCTCTCCATCGTGGTTGATGATGAAGTCGCTCTCCTCGGCGTGGTTGGTGATGGGCAGCCACGCGGTGGCCCGGAGGCCCAGGTCCGAGGGCGCCACTTCCAGAGCCAGGCTGAACGGCGCGGCCTGGAGGATCTGGCCCAGCAGCGCGGTCTCGGCGGCACTGGTGAAGGCGGCATCGTGCAGCAGCACCACGGACTTGACCACACCCTGCTGGACCTTGCCCAGCAGTTCCTCCAAGGCGCCGAAGCGGAAGCCCCGCTCCGTGAAGCCGCGGCGGTTCAGGATGCCGTCTGCACTGGTCTGGAACCGGGGCAGCAGCACTGGGAGGGTCCGGTCGCCGCTGCCGTAGCGCAGGTCAGGCGTGGAGGCCAGCTCACCGAGACGCTGGGCCGTGTCGCAGCCGAAGGTGCCCTGGCCGATCACGGCCAAGGGCCCCGCTGCCTGCAGCGCCTCGCGGATGGCCTCGGCCGAGGCCGGGGTACCCTTGAGTCGGGGGGCCGGGGCAGCGCCGGAGCGGTTGAGATGCTCGTAGGCGTAGCGCTCCGCATCCGTGATGAAGAGGGTGGTCTCCTTGCCCTCGGTGGGCCGGGGACGAAGGCGGTAGGCCTTGTTGCCTTCGTGGTCGATCCAGATGGGGTTTCCCAAGGCCGAGCAGCGGCTGATGGACGGCGCGCTCTTGAGATACCATACCCGCTTGCGGAACCGGAAGTCGCGACTGGTCAGGGCGCCCACGGGGCAGAGGTCCACCACGTTCCCCGCGAAGGGGTTCTGGTCCAGGGATAGACCGGAGAAGGTGGTGACCTCCAGCCGGGAGCCCCGGTTGGCCACGGTCAGTTCGCCGCCGCCGCTGATCTCGCGGGTGAAGCGGACGCAGCGGGTGCAGTGGATGCAGCGGTTCTTGTCGATGACGATCTTGGCGCCCAGGTCCTCGTAGCGGTAGCGGCGCTTGGCCTCGACCATGCGAGAGTCACCGCTGCCGAAGTTGTAGGAGTAGTCCTGCAGCTTGCACTCACCGGCCTGATCGCAGATGGGGCAGTCAAGCGGGTGGTTGATGAGCAGGAACTCCATCACGCCGGCCCGGGCATCGGCCACGGCGGGCGTGTTGGTGAAAACCTCCATCACGACCGCGTCCGGGTTGTCCCGGGGCGCCGGCGGCACCGTGGTGGTGCAGCTCGTGGCGAGCTTCGGCTGGCCCTTGATGTCCACCAGGCACATGCGGCAGGTGGCCACGGGTGTGAGCGCCGGGTGATAGCAGTAGTGGGGGATGTCGATGCCCACCTGGCGGCAGGCGTCCAGCACCAGCGTGCCGGGGTTCACGCTAAGTTCAACATCGTTGATCTTGATCGTCGGCATGGGCCCACTCCAGGGCTTCCAGAATGGGGCTTGATGCCTCGCAGGTAAAGATCGGTTCCTCAGGGGGCCAACGCTGGCAATGGCTCTTCCATTCCAGCTCCTTAACCCCTTCCGACGGCGCCCACCATGCACTGCCGGCAGAAGTCCAGGAAATCCTCCAGATCCTGGATATCCAGGTTCACTGTGGCAGGAGTCACATTCGGGATCACCACCCGCTTGCGCAGCTCTCCGGTGGCCTCCAGGGAGAAGATAAACCAGGCCGAGCGGTCCTTTTCGGAGCTCAGCGTGAGGCTCACCAGCTTGGTCTCGAAGAACAGGTCCGGGGCCCCGCCGTCCTCGGGGGTCTTCCAGGCCGGGATGTGTCCCCGCTTCACGAATTCGGCCTTCAGCTGCTCCAGCGTGTGCTGGACCGTGAACTGAACCTCGACCTGGACATCCATGGGCCCCTCCCGTCTCTTCTCTATTCGGTCAATTCCATCCGAACCCAAGCCTGGACATCCCGCTCTATCCAGAAGCACCGAAAGCGTGGAAAAATTGAGGGTTCAGGGGGCGGCCATGCCAACGGCATTGATCTCGGTTTACGACAAGACGGGGTTGCTCCCCCTGGCCGAGGGCCTGCTGGCCCAGGGCTGGCGGATCCTGGCCACGGGCGGCACCCTGCGCACCCTGCAGGAGGCCCGACTGGAAGCCATCGAAGTGGCCAGCTACACCGGCGCGCCGGAATGCTTCGACGGCCGAGTGAAGACGCTGCACCCCCGCATTCACGGCGGCCTGCTCTTCCGCCGCGACCTAGCCGACCACGTGGCCGATGCCAAGGCCCAGGGCATCGAACCCATCGACCTGGTGATCATCAACCTCTATCCCTTTGAAGCCACCATCGCCCGGGAGGGCGTCACGCCCGCAGAGGCTATCGAGCAGATCGACATCGGCGGCCCGAGCATGATCCGCAGCGCCTCCAAGAACCATGCCTCGGTGACCGTGCTGACTGATCCGGACCAGTACGGCCCCTTCCTGGAGAAACTCCAGGCCGGCACCTGGAGCCTGGAGGATCGCCGTCGCTGCGCCCTGGAGGCCTTCCGCCGGACAGCCGCCTACGATGCCGCCATCTCCGGCTGGATGGAGCGGGAGCTGAAGGCTGGCAAGGCCACGGAACTGCCCCACCACCTCGCCGTGAACCTAGTCCAGAAGCAGGGTCTGCGCTACGGCGAGAACCCCCACCAGCCCGCAGCCTTCTATGTGGAGCCCGGCTGCAAGGTCGAGGGCATGGCCGCCTGCCTCCAGCACCAGGGCAAGGAACTCAGCTTCAACAACCTGCTCGACGCCGATGCCTGCGCCCGCCTCGTGTGGCAATTCCAGGCCCCGGCCTGCGTCATCGTCAAGCACAATAACCCCTGCGGCGTGGGCCAGGGCCCCCACGCGCTGGAGGCCTTCATGCGCGCCCAGGCCGGTGATCCCGTCAGCGCCTTTGGTGGCATCGTGGCCTTCAACCGCCCGCTGGGCGCCGAAGTGGCCCACATCATGGCCCAGAACTTCTGGGAAGTGATCCTGGCCCCCGCCTTCACGGGTGAGGCCCTAGAGGTGTTCGCCGCCAAGAAGCAGCTCCGCATCCTCCAGACCCCGGACCAGTGGCCCCAGAGCGCCAGGGGCCTGGACATCAGGTCCATCGGCGGCGGCTTCCTGGCGCAGCGCGCGGACGACGCCTTCGTGCCCTTCGAGGACTGGGAGATGAAGGCCAGCGGCCCGGGCGTGAAGCCCCGGACCGAGGACCTGGTCCTGGCCCAGCGGGTGGCCAAGGCCGTGAAGTCCAACGCCATCGTCCTGGTGAAGGACGGCGCCACCGTGGGCATCGGGGCAGGGCAGATGAGCCGCGTGGACTCCGTCGAGATCGCCTGCCGCAAGGCCGGGGAGCGGGCCCGGGGCGCGGTGCTGGGCAGCGACGCCTTCTTCCCCTTCTCCGACGGCGTCGAGCTGGCCGCCAGCCATGGAGTCACCGCTGTGGTGGAACCCGGCGGCAGCCTGCGCGACGGCGAGGTCATTGCTGCGGCCCAAAAGCTGGGTGTGTGGTTGTTCTTCACGGGCATGCGGCACTTCCGGCATTGATATTCTCCGGGGGTTCCGTGCTGCGCACATACCCCCGGACCCCCGCGCTCGGAACGGGCTAAGCCCGTCCCTCGCTTCTTCACCATTCGTGATCGTTCGCCTTACTGGAAACACCATGAAAACCTCTGAGATCCGCCAGCGCTTCCTCCAGTATTTCGAGCACCAGGGCCACCGACGGGTGGCCTCCAGCGCCGTGATCGGCCCTGCGGACGATCCCACGGTGATGTGGACGAACTCCGGCATGATCCAGTTCAAGGACGTCTTCCTCGGCAAGGAAAACCGCGACTACAGCCGGGCCACCAGCAGCCAGAAGTGCCTGCGGGCTGGGGGCAAGCACAACGACCTGGACATGGTGGGCTTCACCGCCAGGCACCACACCTTCTTCGAGATGCTCGGCAACTTCAGCTTCGGCGACTACTTCAAGGCCGAGGCCATCCGCTTCGCCTGGGAGTTCGTGACGGGCCCAGTCAGCGAGGGCAACCTCGGCATGGATGCCAGCAAGCTCTGGATCACTGTTTTCGAGGGCGCGGAGGGCGTCCCCGCGGATGTTGAGGCCGAGGGGCTCTGGAAGGCCGCCGGTGTGCCTGCGGAGCGCATCATGCGCTGCGGCAAGAAGGACAACTTCTGGCAGATGGGGGATACCGGCCCCTGCGGCCCCTGCTCCGAGATGCACTACGACCGGGGGGCTCACGTCCCGGGCGACGCCACCCCGAACGGGGAGGGCGACCGGGTCATGGAGATCTGGAACCTGGTCTTCATGCAGTACGAGCGCGACCCGAAGGGCGTCCTGACCCCCCTGCCCAAGCCCAGCATCGACACGGGCATGGGCCTGGAGCGCACCGCCAGCATCCTCCAGGGTGTGGACTCGAACTACGAGATCGACCTCTTCGTGCCCATCTTCGAGGCCATCTGGAAGGCCGCCAAGGTGCGGCCGGAAGACCGGCACGAACTGGCCAACCGCACGGCCTCCCAGGTCATCGCGGACCACATCCGCGCCGCCACCTTCATGTGCTACGACGGGGTCGTGCCTGGCAACGAGGGGCGCGGCTACGTGCTGCGCAAGATCGTGCGTCGCGCCCTGCGCTTCGGCCGGAAGCTCGGCATCGAAGGCCTCTTCTTCTCCGAGCTCGCCCCTGCTGTCTTCCAGGCCATGGGGGATCAGTATCCGGAGCTGCTCCCGGAGCTGGGCCGCATCCAGAAGGCCCTCCACCGCGAAGAACGACAGTTCAGCCAGACTCTCTCCACCGGCCTGAAGATCCTCGAGGCCAGCGAGGTCACCTCCGGGACCTTCGCCGGCCCGGACATCTTCAAGCTCTACGATACTTACGGCTTCCCCGTGGACCTGGTGGAGGACTGGTGCCGGGAGCGAGGCATCGTCCCCGATCTGGCCGGCTTCCAGCTGGAGCTCAATGCCCAGCGCACCCGGGCCCGGGCGGCCATGAAGGCCCATGACCTGCGGCTGGCAGGCGATCTGGCCATCCTGGCCGACCTGCCCCCGACCCGCTTCACCGGCTACGACCAGCTCGAGAGCCAGGCCCATGTAGTGGCCCTCTTCGACGCCGAGCACCGCCGCGTGCAGCAGCTCTCCGGGGACGGCTACGCCCTGCTGGACCGCACCCCCTTCTACGCCCTGTCCGGCGGCCAGGTGGGCGACACCGGGCAGCTCCGCTTCGAAGGCGGCCATGCGGAAGTCCTGGACACCACGGCCCCGGCTCATAAGCGCCACCTGCACAAGGTGCAGGTCACCGGGATCCTGGTGGATAACACCACCGTCAACGCCCATGTTCATCCCATCCGCCGGCGCCGGATCCGCGCGCACCACACGGCGACCCACCTCCTCCACGCCGCCCTCCGGGAAGTGCTCGGCACCCACGTGAAGCAGGCCGGCAGCGTGGTGGACGCGAACCGGCTGCGCTTCGACTTCACCCACTTCGCGCCGCTGGAGCCTGCTCAGATCGTCGAGATCGAGCGGCTCGCCTCCCGCCAGGCCCTGCGGTCCGTCGACACAAACATGCGGGAGATGGACATCGAGGAGGCCCTCACCTCCGGGGCCATGGCCCTGTTCGGCGAGAAGTACGGTGACGTGGTCCGGGTGGTGCAAGTCCCCGGCTTCTCCACCGAGCTGTGCGGCGGCACCCACGTGCCCAACACCGGCGAGATCGGCGTGGTGAAGATCATCTCCGAGGGTGCTGTAAGCGCTGGCGTAAGACGCATCGAGGCGGTCGCCGGGGAGCTGGCCCTGGAACTCCTCCAGGCCGATGAGGCCATGATCCACCAGCTGTCCCGCCAGGCCAACATCGGAAGAGAGGCCCTGCCTGAGCTCCTCACGGTCCGGGACCACCGCATCGCCCAGCTTGAGCGGGACCTGAAGGAAGCCAAGCTGAAGGCCGCCAGCGGCGGCAGCGGCGCGGAACAGGTCGAGCAGGTCAACGGCACCACCTTGGTGATCGCCCAGGTGGAGGGTCTTGAGGGCAACGCGCTGCGCGAGCTCATGGACCAGGTCCGCACCCGTCACCACAGCGCCGTCATCGTACTTGCCTCGAGGGTGGCCGCGGACAAGGTGGCGGCCCTGGTGTCCGTCTCGCCGGACCTCTCCTACGACGCTGGAGCGCTCTTCCGCGCCATGCTGCCCGCCCTGAACGGGCGCGGGGGCGGCAAGAAGGATCTGGCCCAGGGCGGCGGCAGCAATCTGGCCGGCCTTCCGGAGGCCCTGGCTGCAGTGAAGGCTGCGCTCTAGGTTTCCAGCCTTTTCGCCTAGCTCGGTATCGGCTGCGCCGATACCGAGCTAGGAAAAGAATGGACGCGGACTCGGCCGTTTAGGACTTACTTGTTTCCGCCCTTTTCGTGGCAGCCGAGGCAGGTGATGAGCTTGGGATCAGGGCTGCGCCAGTAGACGCTGTCCTGGCCACCGGTCTCCTTCCGGAGATTCTCCGGGACTCGGGCCCAGTAGAAGATGAAGGCCGTGCTGCCGTCCGCCTTGGTCTCCTTCATGTAGAGGGGCCCTGGCTCCGTGCCCGGCTTGCCCTTCTCGTCCGTGAAGGTGGCCATGACTGCGTAGGCGCCGGACTTCAGGGGCTTGCCCGCCTGGTAGTCATCGATGCCCGAGGCCGTGACCCAGATGCGGCGCCAGCGGTCGCCATGGGCCTTGCTGCGGGAGGGCGCCGCTTCTGCCGGTTCGAGACTGGCGTAGTCCAGGGCCCGGATCGGCAGATCGGCTTCCTGGTCATTCCGCTTCGCACGATCGGCCTCCGCAGCGGCCTTGTTGGTCTCCTCGTTGCCGAACACCATGATGCCCCCCAGCTTGCCGCTGAAGCCCCAGGTGCCCAGCCAAAGCAGGCCCATCAGGAGGGCCGGCACGCCGGCGCCGCGCTCAAAGAACCGGCGCCCTCCGTGGCGACGGTCCGCGGGTCCGGCCTCCAGGTTCCGCCACGCGCGCCAGAGCAGAAAGACACAGAGGCCGCCGATGATAAAGCCCGCCGCAGCCGCGAAGATATGCAGCTGCAACATCTTCTGGAGATCTTGTTTTTCGGAGACAACCACCGGGAGGAATCCTGAAGGTGGGATCAGGTTGATCTGCCGCCCCCACACCAGCCCGCTGAAGAGGGCCACGGTGCTGCCGGCCCAGGCGACCAAGGCCAGGAAGAAGGCCGTGCCTGTGGTGACCTTGCTGTGTTTCGGAAAGAAGGAGGCGAGCACAGCCAGAGGCAAGGCTGCCACCAAGCCCAGGGGCAGATGCACAAAGGCCGGGTGCTCCCGGGCGACGAACTCGAGAAGAGGGGAGGCTGTCATGGTACTCCTGGCTCAGAACACACGGGCAACGTTGAAGCCAAAGGCCCACTGCGATGAAGGTCGGGGCCCGCCGCCGTAGTCCCCGCTGAGCACCTGGTTTGCGGTGGTGCCGCTCGCGTTGGTGCCGAACAGGGTAAACCGGTGCTTGAAGGTCTTGTAGGAGAAGCCCCCCGCGAACCCGTTCTGGTAGGTGGTGCCATCGGTGATACCACCTGGCGCCGCCTTGGCGAACTTCGACGGACGAGGGTAGTACTCCGTCGCGAAGGAGAACTTGTCCGTGAAGCCGATGCGCAGGCCCACACCCAGGTTGAAGACCCCGCCCTTGTTGGGGGTGGTGTTCGGCGTCTTCCCGGGGGGCACCGGCAGGATGGTGTCGGTGGTGGTGGTCTTGGTGATGTAGGTCGGGACCAGGGAGAAGATGATGTCGTCCGTGACGAAGATCTCCGTCGCCAGCTGGGCCGTCATGCCGGAGATACCCACCTTGCCCAGAGGCGTGATGGTTTCCTTCACCACCTCATCAAACCGCTCTGCACGAATGGCCATGCGGACCCGATCCCCGTTCAGCACTTGCTGTTGGAGGCCAACGTTGAAGGTCTTGTTGTCCGCCGTGCGGTAGATGAAGGCGTTCAGGCCCTTGATGGGCTTGATGCCGAAGGTGAACCCCACGCCGGCATAGGCGTAGCCGTCCAGGCCGTAGACGTCCTTGCCATGGTCCTTGATGGGCTGGATGAACCGGTGCGTGAACACCACGCCCAGATCCCAGTACTGCATCCGCTCCGCCGAGGGCAGGTTGATCACCAGCGGGTAATCGGATGATTCGGCGCGAAGGACCCCTCCGGCGAGGAGGGAACAGAGCAGCAGGGCAGCGGGCTTCCGTGTCATCGGATCTCCAGGCTCATCTACTTGGCTGCAAACTTGCGCATGATGGGGATCATCCCGCGCACGTCAGCTTCGGACATCTTGTCCTTGAAGGCAGGCATCTTTTCCTTGCCGTCCAGGGTGACCTTGATCCAGTCCGAGTCCTTCTTCTTGTTTGCCTTCCGGCTATCGGTGAAGTCGAAGCCGTTATCCGGCAGCGGCTTGCCGCTGTTGTCCCGGCCGGACCCGTTGGCGCCGTGGCAGCGGGCGCAGGCGTCGGTCCAGTATTTTTGGAGGTCCCCACCCTGGAACTTGGGCAGGTCCTTGGCGGCGTCGCCCGCCATCAGGGACGCGCCGGCGAGAAGCAGGGCAGAGAGAGTGGTGAGCCGCATGGAGGGCCTCCTGGAAGGTGGGGGGGATGGGGTCGGAAACTAGTTCCAGATGTTGCCGGTGGTGGTGTGGGTCTGCCCGTGGCAGGCGAGGGCGCAGCCGCCCCTGCCTGCGGTGGTCGGAGTGTAGGTCTTGGTGCCGGTGACAACGGACCCGAACAGGATGGTGTCGCTGGGGAGTTGGTCCGCGGGTGTACCGCTGATGCCGCTGACAGCGCTGGTATCCAGATACTTGAAGTGGTTCTGAACGCCGGGCTTGGCGACCGTCATGCTGTGGCAGTAGTCGCAGGTTTGCTTATGCTCGCTCGCCGTGTGGCGACCCGTGAGGTCGTTGAACTCGGGATTGGTCACAACGCCGCCAGTGCTGGTCTGGGTTTTGTGGCAGGCAATGCAGTAGGTGGTGGTATTCACGGGGTTGCTCCCGGTCTGCCAGCCGGGGGTCGTCTGGCCCCCGTGGCAGCTGATGTTGGAGCAAGTGAAGGCGGTGGGGCTGGATGTGAATCCAGCCGTGGAGGCCTGGGAGTTGAAGGTCGTGGCAATCCCCACGGAGGCTGGGCCGGCCGCGATGGGCGTGGTGACCAGCTTGTTGGCATTGCTGTAGTGGGTGTTGGAGGCATCCCCGGGCACGGAGCCCACGTGGCAGGCTTCACAGGCGGGGTAGAGGGAACCCGTGAGGGCTGTCGGCAGAGCCGGCGTGGCTCGGGTGAAAGTCGCCAGGGACAGGTGTTTGGGATGAGACCCGGCGAGGCTGGGCCATGGGACCGCGCTGTCCGAAGGCCCTTGAGTTCCAAAATTGGCGCCCACGTGGCAGGACAGGCAGGTGCCCGCCGTCTTGCCCGCAGCCAATGGGGAGCCTGCCGTGTGGCACTTGGTGCAGGTGGGGCCAGGCTGGGTGCTGGCGGCATTGTTCTCGTCGTGGCAGGTTTTGCACTCGGCCGCGAACTGGGCTGCGGTCACCTTCTGATGGGAGTTCCCCCCAGTACTGAGGTCGGCGTATCGGAAAGGCGAGGGGTGTGCGACGCCAGAACCCTTGGGGGCGGCCCAGTGGTTGGTAGCTGGCACATGGTTCTGGGAGTGGCAGGTCACAGCACAGCCGCCGTCTCCTTCGGTGAAGCCCGATGAAGTCACATCGTAGGTCACCGTGCCGGTGATGGGATAGGTCGCATTGGTGAGCTTGAACTTGATGGTCCCACTGGGCAGCTTGTTGGTGCTGCTGACGGCGATGTTGTTGAGTTCCGCGAAGTGCTTCACCGCCCCGTTGCTGGTGTTGGTGGCGCTCATGTCATGGCAGATGGTGCAGTCGAGGGTGCCTGCGGTGGCGTGCGTGCCCCAGGCATGACGGCCGACGGCGTCGTTGTATTGCGAAGTCGTGGCATTGCCGTTGATCGCGTGGCACACCGAGCACTGGGTGCTCGACACGATGGTGCCCGTGCGCCAGTTGGGCGAAACCTGGCCACCGTGGCAGCTGACCGCTCCGCAGGTCAGGGCGGTGGGGTTGAAGCTCGCCGACCCGCCGCTCTGGGCGTTGAAGGTCGCATCGATCGCGACGCTGCCGGGTCCCGTGGGAGCCCCGTTCCGGGCGTTGGCGTTGGCGTAGTGGGTCGCCGTGCCGGCACCGCTGCCCGCGTGGCAGGAATCGCAGGTCAGGGTGGTCGGAAGCCCCATGTGCTTGGGATGGCTGCCAGCGATGTTGGGGAAGACGCTACCTGTAGGACCAATGGGCAACCCCGAGGCCCCCAGGTGGCAGGACAGGCAGGTGGTCTTCCCAGTGGAGACAGCGGTGGGATCCGCCAACGTGTGGCAGACCATGCAGGCGGGCGCTCCTGGGCTCGGGGATGATCCGGCGGCTATGCCGTGGCAGATACCGCAGTCCGTCGTGAAGATGCCAGCAGTCGCCGTCAGGTGTCCATTACCCGCGGTGTCATTGGGGCTCGTTGCTAGGAACGGCACCGCATGGGGAGCGCCCGAGGACTGCCAGGAATCAATCGCACCCGCATGAAGATGGGTGTGGCAGGTGAGGGCGCACGTGCCGTTGCCCTGGGTCGCGGAGGTCACCGTGTAGGTTCCGGGGGCGATGGCGGCATCAAAGACGATGGTGCCACTGGGCAGCTGATCGGCCGGGGTGCCGGTGCCAGTCCCATCCACAGCCCGCGTGTTCAGGTACTTGAAGTGGGCCAGGGCGCCTTGGGAGCCGTTTGCCATGTTGTGGCAGGTGGTGCAGGCGATGCTGTTGGCAGCCTTGGTGGCATCGTGGGTGCCAAGGCTGTGGCGGCCAAAGGCGTCGTTGAACTGGGTGATCGTCCCGGCGCTTGCCGCAACCGCGTGGCAGACGGTGCACTGGGTGCTGGAGTTGAGCGTGCCATTCTGCCAGCCCGGGGTGACCTGGCCACCGTGGCAGCTGACGTTCGAGCATGTGAATGCGGTGGGCGAGTAGGCCGGAGCAACCCCAGACATGGCGGTGTAGATGGCATCCATGCTGATGGGAACCGGTCCCGTTGGCACAGCGACCCGGGCATTGGCGTTGGTGTAGTGGACGGTCGTGCCAGCCCCGCTGCCGGCATGGCAGGTGTCACAGGTCAGGGCCGTGGCCAGGGCCATGTGCTTGGTGTGGGCGCCGGCGCGGCTGGGGAAGGTGGAGCCGCCGGGCCCGTGAGTCGGCACGCCAGTGCCCTCATGGCAGGAGAGGCAGGTGCCAGAGCCCTTGCCCGTGGACACGGGGTCCGCAACCCGATGGCAGGTGCTGCAGAGGGGGGCCGTCGCCATGGGCGCAGTCCCGGAGTAGGCATGGCAAGTGGCGCAGTCCGTGGAGAAGGCGGCGGCGGTGACCGTCAGGTGGCCATTATTCAGCGTGTCGCTCTGCCCGGTCAGGAAGGGCACAGGATGGGGGGCCGTGTTGGCACCGTGGCAGAGGGTGGCGTTGTAGCAGCCGGGCTGGGTGTTGGCCAGTGCGGGCGCCGAAGGATGCCCGGCGGGGTTGTTGGGCGAGCCCTGGTAGTGGCACTGGGCACAGGTGACAGCATTGGAGGGATCAGTGGTGGCATGCGACAGGACCGAGCCGCCCGAGACCCGCCAAGGCTTGACGGGATGCGGTGCCTTAACGCCGTGGCAGGTCACGCAGGCATTGGCTGAGCCGCCACCGGAGAAGTCCTTCGCGTGGCAGATCTGGCAGGAGACGAGGCTGCCACCCACGGTGGTGGCCGCAGCCTTGGCCTTGACGCCATGGATGCCGGCGCCGGCCCACCCGGGAGCAGCCTGGTGATGGCAGCCCGTGGTCATGCAGGTCGGGATGCCGCTGCCCACCTTGAGCACGGAGATCTCATGGCACCGGGTGCAGGTGTCGATGCTGGCGATGGCACTGCCGGGGTGGGTGTCGATCCACCCCGCCGCATGGTAGTTGCCGTAGTACGTGGCAATCCCGGTTCCGGCCTTGGAGCCGCCGCAGCCGACCAAGGCCACCAGGCAGACAAGCAGACATCCGAGGAGCCCCCGAAGGCCTGCCTGTTGGTTCCAGTTCCGATTCCTGTTCATGTGGACACCCAAGAATGGCTGGCGGCGCGTGACTGAAGGCGCTGGCGGCGGGAGAAGAAGGTGTGGCTTGCGGAGGGTTCTAGCGTCCATCGTCATGACGCGGCAAAGTCATGAGCGTTCGAGGGGGTTGTCTCAGGACAGTCCCCGGAGTTGGTTAGTAATGAAGTTTAGACACTAGTGTCCGGTTGAGCGCAGTAGGTAAGGTTGTAAGATCTCTTTTTTCAAGTCTTTTCAATCAATATTCCTTGGTGGCGATTTGAACGGCGGGAACGGGATTTCGGGTGGTTTCCTGGGGTTGGACCCCAGGGGGCA
>CAIMQW010000290.1 GCA_903843705.1 uncultured Holophagaceae bacterium
ACCAGGCCATCTTCATGGCCAACGCCGGTGGCGCCTGGGACAACGCGAAGAAGCTCGTGGAGACTGAACTGAAGGCCAAGGGCACGGAGCTCCATGACGCCTGCGTCGTGGGTGACACCGTGGGCGACCCCTTCAAGGACACCTCCTCGGTGGCCCTGAACCCCGTCATCAAGTTCACTACCCTCTTCGGCCTCCTGGCCGTGGAGCTGGCCATCGAGCTGAATCCGGTCACGGCCCACGTGGCCGCCCTGATCTTCTTCATCATCTCCACGGTCTTCGTGTGGCGCTCCTTCTACAGCATGCGCATCCCCACCGCGGCCATCGATTAGACTGCCGCGTCAGCAAGACGGTTACCGCAACAAGAGGGGCCCTTCGGGGCCCTTCTTCGTGTGCTACCTTGGGTGCCGTGAGGTCCCCATGCTGCATCGTTGCTTTCCCGTCACAGCCGCCCTCTTCGCCTGCGTGAGTCTCATGGCCATTGATTCCACACCCCCGCCTCCCATCGCTCCCCAGCGCCCCCACGTGAGCCTATGGCACGGCGAGCAGGTCAATGACCCCTGGTTCTGGCTCCGGGAGAAGACCAACCCGGACGTCGTGGCCTATTTGAACGCCGAGAACGCCTACACCGAGGCCACGACCGCCGAGCTCAAGCCCTTCTCCGAGGCTCTCTACAAGGAGATGCTGGGACGCATCAAGCAGACGGACCTCAGCGTTCCGGTCCGCCGCGGCGCCTACTTCTACTACTCGCGCACCGAGGAGGGGAAGCAGTATCCCATCCAGTGCCGCCGGAAGGCCGCCAAGAACGGCAGCGACGACCCCAAGGCTTCCGAGGAGGTCCTGTTGGACCAAAACGAGCTGGCTAAGGGCCTGAAGTTCCTGAGCCTCGGCGGGATGGCGGTCAGCGACGACGACTGCACCCTGCTCTTCAGCACTGACGACACCGGCTTCCGCCAGTACCGCCTCTTCACCAAGGACCTGGGCACGGGCAAGGTGAGCGCCCCCTTGGCGGCACGCGTGACTTCCTTTACCTGGGCAGCGGATGCGAAGCACGTCTTCTTCGTCACCGAGGACGACGTCACCAAGCGCTCGAACCAGCTCTGGCGCCTGGACCTCAGGGCCGGGAAGCCTGTCCTGGTCTTCGAGGAGAAGGACGAACTCTACCGCATGGGCATCGGCCGCTCCCGGGACCGGAAGTACCTGCAGGTGGAGGTCCAGTCTACGGACACCTGGGAGTCGCGCTACCTGGCGGCCACCAAGCCCCTCGGGGCTTTCAAGGTACTGCTGCCCCGGCAGAAGGGTCACAAGTACGACTTTGACCACCGGGAGGGTATCTTCTACATCCGAACCAACCGGGACGCCAAGAACTTCCGTCTCGTCACCGCACCTGCGGCGACTCCGGGTCTAGAGCACTGGAAACCCTTTGTGGCGCATCGGCCGGATGTGCTCCTTGAGGGTGTCGACCTCTTCCGCGACTTCCTGGTGGTGGTGCAGCAGCGCGAAGGCCTGACGCAGTTCCGCATCCAGGACCTCACGACCGGCACGTGGCGCGATGTGGTCTTCCCCGAGAGCGTCTACGCAGCCTTCCCGGGTGGAACGCCCGAGTACACCTCCAAGACCTACCGCCTCAACTACCAGTCCATGGTCACGCCTCAGAGCATCTACGACTGCGACCTGGCCACGGGGAAGCAGACGCTGCAGAAGGAGACCGAGGTCCTGGGCGGCTACGACAAGGCCCAATACGCCACGGAGCGCGTCTGGGCCCCGGCCCGGGATGGCGTGAAGGTGCCTCTATCCCTGGTCTACCGCAAGGGTGTCAAGCGCGACGGCTCGGCACCCCTATTCCTCTACGCCTATGGCTCCTACGGTTACGGGATGCCCCCCGCCTTCTCCAGCAACCGCCTCAGCCTGCTGGACCGGGGCATGGTCTACGCCATCGCGCACATTCGCGGCGGCAACGAGCTGGGCGAGGCCTGGCACGACGACGGCATGCTCCTGAAGAAGATGAACACCTTCACCGACTTCATCGACTCGGCCGAGTTCCTCGTGAAGGAGAAGTGGACCGCGAAGGATCGCCTCGTCATCGAGGGCGGCAGCGCCGGGGGCCTGCTCATGGGCGCCGTTACCAACTTGCGCCCTGACCTCTTCAAGGCCGTCCACAGCGCCGTGCCCTTCGTGGATGTCATGAACACCATGATGGACGCCAGTCTGCCCCTGACCGTGGGCGAGTACCTGGAGTGGGGCAACCCCAACGAGAAGGCCGCCTTCGATGCCATGCGGGCCTACAGCCCCTACGACAACCTGGTGAAGAAGGCCTACCCAGCCATCCTGGTCACCAGCAGCTTCAACGACAGCCAGGTGATGTACTGGGAGCCTGCCAAGTACGTGGCCAAGCTGCGCACCCTCAAGACCGACGCGAATCCCCTACTGCTGAAGATGAAGATGGATCCCGCCGGACACGGCGGGGCCTCTGGACGCTACGACGCCCTCAAGGACAAGGCCTTCGAGACCGCCTGGATGCTCCAGCAGGTCGGCATTACCAAGTAAGTTTTTTCATCTCAGAAAGGGCGCGAATGCGTCCTTTCTGAGTGTGGAACGGAGGCAAAAGATGGTGCAACCCATCCCCCATGGGTACCACACGGTCACGCCCTACCTGGTCGTGCCCAATGCCCTAGCCTTCATCGCCTTTGTTGAAAGGGCCTTCGAGGCGGTGGAGCAGAGCCGAGTCCTTCGTACGGACGGGACCATCGCCCATGCGGAGGTGCAGATCGGCGACTCCAGGGTAAGACTGGCGCAGGCCCGGGAACCCTGGACCCCGATGCCCACAGGGCTCTACCTGTATGTGCCCGATACCGATGCCACCTATGAAGCGGCGCTCGAAGCCGGGGGCCTGAGCCTCCTGGAGCCCACGGACCAGTTCTACGGTGACCGCAACGCCGGGGTGCAGGATCCCTGGGGCAACAACTGGTGGATCGCCACCCACATCGAGGACGTGGACGCGGCGGAACTTCAGCGGCGCCTCATAGCCCGGGGTTGAGTCTTAGGGCCACAACCCTGACAATGGGAAAGCGCGGCCTCAGCCGCGCCTTTCTTGTGTATGGAACCCCATGTCCCTAACTGAAGAAATCCAGCGGCGCCGAACCTTCGCCATCATCAGCCACCCCGACGCGGGCAAGACGACGCTGACGGAGAAGCTGCTGCTCTATGGCGGGGCCATCGACCGGGCCGGTTCCGTGAAGGCCCGGGAGGGCGGCGCGGCGGCCCACTCGGACTGGATGACCATTGAGCAGGAGCGCGGCATCAGTGTCACCTCCGCTGCCATGCAGTTCGAGTACCAGGGCAAAGCCATCAACCTGCTGGACACCCCGGGCCACCAGGACTTCAGCGAGGACACCTACCGGGCCCTCACGGCCGCGGACGCGGTGGTGATGCTACTGGACTGCGCCAAGGGCGTGGAAGAGCAGACCAAGAAACTGTTCCGGGTGGCCAGCGAGCGGAAGCTGCCCATCTTCACCTTCGTGAACAAGCTGGACCGGCCCGGCCGGGATCCCATTGAGCTTATCGACGAGGTGGAGGAGCTGTTCGGCCTCCACGCGGTACCCATGACCTGGCCCATTGGCTCCGGCACGGACTTCAAGGGTGTCTACGTCCGCGCCACGGGCCAGATCCAGGTCTTCGAGCGGATGAAGGCAGGGCGGAAGGCCCGGGTGGCAGGGCAGGGCGGCCTGGATGACCCGGAGATCGCGGCGCTGCTGACCCCCGCAGAGCTGCAGCAGCTCAAGGCCGACGTGGATCTCATGGTTCACGTGTTGCCGCCCTTCGACCGCGAGGCCTTCCTGCGC
>CAIMQW010000291.1 GCA_903843705.1 uncultured Holophagaceae bacterium
ATGCAGGATCACGCCGGAACCTCTACCCCCCGGGGGCAGCGGGGCATTCCGTGAGTGAGGGCTGTTTATTCTCCGCTCTCCCGCCGCGCCCGGAAAGGGACACCGAACTCAATGCCCAGAATCTCGAAGCGGGCCTCGCCTGCGATCGTCCAGGTGGCGGGGTCATGGCGAAGCACCGCCCTGGATAGAGGGTTCCAGGCCGCCTGCAGGTCCTTCTGACTGAAGAGCACCTCCACCTTGAGGGTGCTGCGACCCTTGGCGGCGATGTCGGCCCCCTCGGGGAAGGCCACGGTGCCGAGGGCGTGTTCCTCGTCTCGCAGCTTTAGCCGCAGATCCCCGCTCACCTTGCGTGTGCGCAGGCGCTGGTCCGTGGGGTTGTCCACGCCCACATCCAGCCGCAGCCGCAAACGGCTCTGCTCCAGCGGAAAGGCCAGCTCCAGCTTCGGCTCCACCCGGTCCAGCGAGAACCGCAGCTGTCGCGCCGCCTCCTCATAGCGCAGCGCCGGATTCAACGCCGCACAGCCCAACCCGCCAACAAGTGCCCCGATGATGGCAAGCAAGGCAAGCAAAGTCATTGCCCAACCGCGGCCCTGGCATCGCCTAACCCTCATTCTGCCGCCTCCTGCGCACCCAATTTGAACCTATCTCGAACGGCTAACAGAAAAATATCTTTTGACGGGGATAAGAGGGATGGACGGGGATGAAAAAGATTTAGGGGTGGGTTCTTTGGGCAGCCCCCGCGCTTGATTTGCACCACCTGTCCTTATCCCCGTTCATCCCCCCTATCCCCGTCAAATTTTTTGTATTAAAGCCCAACCACTTATTAATCGTCCATATTTTGCATGCGGTTTCACTTGGCCTCTTTTGGCAGGATGAGGTCACTGGAGACCGCCCATGCTCACGGATAACGTCTCGGAGCGAATCCTTGGCTGTGCCTTCAAGGTGGCAAACACCCTGGGGCCTGGTTTCCTCGAGAAGGTCTATGAAAATGCCTTGGCCCATGAGCTCCGGAAAGCGGGACTGGAGGTACAGCCCCAAGTCAAGATCGATGTCTGGTACGACGGGGTCCTCGTGGGGGAATTCCTGGCCGACCTCTTGGTGGAGGGGCGAATCCTGGTAGAGCTAAAAGCCTGCCGCGCTCTGACCGATGCCCATTCGGGGCAAGCCCTCAACTATCTGGCGGCGACCAGCCTGAAGACCTGTCTGCTTCTGAACTTTGGCACTGCCAAGATCCAGGTCCGCCGCATCAGCCGAGACCGCCCTCCAACCCCAGCCTAGGTCTTTATCCCCGTCCATCCCACTTATCCCCGTCAAAAGAGCCTTTTTCAAGCCCCCCGGTAGATCACACAGTTGTCAGTAGTCTCGTAGACTTCGATCTGGCAGAGCTGCGGCAGGCCGGGCTTAAGCTGCTCCCAGATCCACAGGCTGATGTTCTCGGCGGTGGACAGCGGGATCAGGTCGTTGAGGAAGTGGTGGTCCAGCTTTGACAGCACCTTCTCGGTCACCACCTTGGACAGGTCGTCGAAGTCGATAATCATTCCCGTGGCCGGGTCCGGCGTGCCTTCGATCAGCACGAAGAGCTTGTAGCTGTGGCCGTGCAGGTTCCGGCACTTGCCCGGGTGGTTGTAAATAAAGTGGGCGGCTTCAAACCAGTACTCTTTGCGCAGGATCATGGCACTCACGACAGAAAGGCCCCGCGGGTGCAGGGCCTTTCAGTGTAGTTCAGGCAGATAGCTAGAAATAGCGCGGGAGTCCTCATTTCCCCAAGGGGGTATCCATCTGAGCGGGTAGGCACAAGATGTCCGGGTGACGATGCAACCATCGGCCTTCCGCGTCACGCAATCGTCCGTTTGTGGGACACCGGGAATTCAGGCGCTCGCAGCAGCTTTTAACTGAATCCCTAGAGCGGTTGTGACTTTCAAGAGGGTCGTAAGGGTCGGGTTCCCACTCTCTGAAAGAGATGTATACAGAGCTTCCCTGGTGAGGCCAGTGTCCTTCGCCAACTGGGACATGCCCCGTGCGCGGGCGATGTTTCCGAGCGCCTTGGCGATGAGGCGGGGGTCCCCTTCCTCCAGCGCGGCCTCCAGGTAGGCGGCCATCTGTTCTGGAGTCTTGAGATACTCGGCGGCATCGTAGGGTGCAGTCTTGGTGCGAATTCGATCAAGTTCAGCCATGGTGCTCTCCTTCACAATTGCCTGGCCAGCTCGTGGGCGTTTCGTATGTCCCTTTGCTGCGTCTTTTTGTTCCCCCCAGCGAGAATGATGATGAGGACTTCCCCCCTCTCGCAGAAATACACCCGGTAACCTGGGCCGTAGTCGATCTTTAACTCAGAGACACCCCCCCCAACAGGTTCCACAACACCAGGGTTCCCATCCTCCAAACGGTCAAGACGGGTTTGGATTCTGGCCTGCGCCCGTGCATCTTTCAGTTCCTTCAGCCATTTGTCAAATTGGAGGGTCCGGCGAAGTTCTTTCATCTCCACAGTGTAATATAAAAATTACGGCAAGCAAGAACCAACCACCCAGATTCCTGGGAGCCCGCAAGGGCTAGGGCAAGCCAAAGGCTCACGCCAGGAAGCCCATACCTTTTAGGGGATCGGGGGGATCAGAGCTTCAGCACGCTCAGCATGACCGCGAGGGGCGTCAGCGCCTGCAGGTTCTCCTGCCAGTTCGAGTCGCGGCGGATGCGCTGCGGCACCAGCACCGTGTCGCCGGGCTCCACCGCCTTGCCCTCGACCCAGGAGTCCAGGATCCGGCCATCGGCCTTCAGCAGGCGGATCTGCGACGTATCGGCATTCCGCGTAGTGCCACCCGCCATGCGCAGCAGGTCCGAGACCTTCATGCCCGCCTGGATCTTGTAGGTGGCGAAGGGGCTGGCCGTCTCGCCTACCACGTAGGCCGCCTCGGTGGACCGGGGAATGATGATCTCGTCCCCGTCCTGCAGCTCCACATCCATAGCGGCGCTGCCCTTCAGGGCACCGTCGAAGTCCACCACCATGCGGTTCAGGCTGTTGGCCAGCAGGCCATGCAGGATGGGGGTCTTCAGCAGCTGTCCCGTGGTGGTCTGCCGCTTCGTCTCGTTCATGCGATCGAGGATCTCGTTGATGCCCTTTGAGGTGGGGTCCTTCTGGGCAATGCCCGTCTCCTCGGCCACCCGCTGCAGGGCCGCGTCCTGGCTGCCCATGCGACGGAGGAACACGCCCGCCTTGGGCATGGCCTCGGGAGTCAGCCCACCGGCCCGCTGGATGAGGCTTCTCAGGGTTGGCTTGGCCGCATCCAGGACATAGGGCCCGGGGCGCAGCACCTGCCCGATGATGTTCACCGTGCGGTGCACCTTGTAGTCCGGCCGGTCGAAGATACTCTGATGATCGTAAGGCAGAACACGTGGATTCACGGCGTCATCGACCAGGGCCACAGGACTCGCCGCCTCGGTGGAGAGCAGCCGCGCAAGATCCAGGCGCAGCACCTCGCTGGGCTTGCCATCCCGGCTGCGGGCCAGCTCGGCCACGTAGCGGTCGGCAGCCTTCTGGGGCACCCCCGCCCGGAAGAGCAGGTCTGAGGCGCGCATGCCTTCATGGAAGGTGTAGAGCCCGGGCCGAGTCACGGGACCCAGCACCGTCACGGTCTTGGGAAGGCGAAGGTCATCCATGCGGAACAGCTCAACCCGGTCCCGGTCCTCCAGCAGCAGGTTGTGCGCCGGATCGCCCGCCAGGGCCTTGTCCACATCGAAGCCCTGGAAGCGGGTGGTCCCATCCAGGGCCTTGTGCACCACTTCGCCGCGGGGCCGATAAGTGTCCGGCAGCACCTGGGCTTCACGCTTGAGCAGGTCCGCCACCCGCATGCCGTCCTTGCGGGCGTAGGTGCCAGGCACCCGCGCCCAGCCCGCCAGCTCCACCACGGGGCCGGTGCGCTCGCGCTGGGGGAGCGCCGAGAGCAGGTCCCCACGCTGCAGGGGGGTCCGACCCGCC
>CAIMQW010000292.1 GCA_903843705.1 uncultured Holophagaceae bacterium
CGGGACCTCTGGCCCCGTGTTGTCCAGGTTTGCCACCGGCCCAACCACCCAGATTGCTGGGAGCCCGCAAGGGCTAGGGCAAGCCGAAGGCTTACACCTGGAAGCCCATCCCCTTTAGGGGATTGGGAGGATCACATGCAGGCTTCCGGGGTCTGGTCCGGGTTCTTCCGGGGCAGCAGGCCCACGGTGGCCGCCATGCCAATGGCCAGGAGGATCCGCAGGAAGAAGAGGTTGCGGCTGAGCCCGTGAGCCTTGTTGTAGGCCACGCGGTCGGCATGGTCCGGGGTCAGGGTCTCGATCGGGGCGTTGATGCGGGCCCGGATGGCCTGGATCTTGGGAGTCAGGATGAAGGTGCTGGCCAGGCACATCAGCAGGGCCACGGTGAGGGCTGCGCTCCAGAGGCGGATGGGGCCGACGAGGTCATCCTTCACCTCGGCCACCCAGCGGCCGCCCCAGCTGAGGCCCGCCAAGCCGAAGGCAACCCAGGCCGCCCAGTCCAGGCGGCCGATGATCAGGCCCGCGATGCGGCCGGCCAGGTCCCGGCTGGATAGCTCCCGGAAGAGGACGGGCGCGCTGAAGATCCCGAAGCCCAGGGCCGCACCGGCCCAGAGCAGGAGGAGGAGGAGGGAAAGCTGGTCGAGGCGCTTCAGGGTCGTGGGGCTCATGCTGCAGGCCTTGGGCTGAGGGTGGTGGACGCAGATGACAACCGGAGACGAAGGGCCCTACCACTCGTTGTAGGGGATCTGGTTCGTGCCCTTGTCCGTGGAGCCGCTTCGCACGCGGTAGATGCCCAGCTCCGCATCGGGGTTGTCCGGGTCCGGCGGTTCCAGCTCGGTCTGCCAGGTGTCCCGGGAGCGGGTCATGGGATCCTCCGGGATCTCCCGCAAGTAGCCGAACTCCTTGAGGGGGCCGAGGCTGGAGGGATACTTGCCGCGGTCCGCGCGGTGCTGCTCCAGGGAGTGGTTCATCTGGAAGAGGTTTTCCTTCAGCACGGCCTCCCGGGCCGTCAGCAGCTTGTGGCGGTAGCCCACCAGACCCACCGTGGCGAGCAGGGCCAGAATGGTCATGATGACGACCAGTTCGATCAGGGTGAAGCCGCGCTGGCGGGACGGGGAAAGGCGCATGGCACCAGCTTAGCGCACCCGGGGACGGCCGGAAGCTGGATGGTAGAATCACCCCAGGGGGTAGCTCGTGCGTGGGATCCGCGGATGCTCGCTTGGCTTGGCGATGCTGCTCCTGCCTCTGCTCCTTTTGGCCTGCAAGAGTCCGGAGACCGCCCTGCGGGAGCGGCCGGTCCAGCGGCTGGAACTGGTCATGAAGGTCGACGGAGCCACGCCAGAGGAGGAAAAGGCCGTGGCCACCCAGCTGGCCGCAGGGCTGGGGGTGCCGGTGGACCCGCCAGCCGAGTTCCCGGGTGCCTACCGGGTGTTTCGCCTGACCCTGAAGGGCCACAAGAACCCCTACGAGAACCGAGGGTTGGGGGCCACCTGGGCAGCCACCGCGGGCACCGGCACCCTCTACGGGGCACTAGTGCCGACCTACGGAGGGGCGATTGGTCTCGCCGCTGTGCCGATTGGCGCCGGGTTGGGCCTGATCGGAGGGGTGGCCTATGGGCCTTCCCACTACGCGGGCAACCAGGCCCTGTTGAAGAAGCTGGGCTACCTCCCCTGGGTCTTCGACGCCACCTGGGAGGTGCTGGAGCGCAATCCGCCGCCGCTGGAGTCGGTGGTGGCTCGCCAAGACCACGCCTACGTGGACATTCGTCCCCATCTACAGCCCCTGCCGGAAGAGGAACGAAGCGAGGCTGCGGCCCGGAAGGCCAGCCTCCGCGCTTACGTCGAAGCCCTGCTTAAGCATTTTCAGAAGAAGGGGTAGGCCCGAGGCGAAGCGCCCTCAGGTGGTATGTTTAGATAGGCCGAAGGTGGATCTGGGGGGCCATCCTCCCTGTTGTTCTGGGTGGGGCGATGCTGATCGAAGAGGCGGTCCGATTCCTTTCCCAGATTCCCCCCTATCAGTTCCTGGAGGGGCCCGCGCTGCGGGAACTGGCCCAGAGCCTGACCCTGGTGTTCCATCCGAAGGGGGCGGTGATCCTCCAGCAGGAGGGACCCTCCGGGGACAACCTCCACATCATCCAGAAGGGGGTGGTCAAGATCACCTTGCGGCCCAAGGGTGGTTCCGAAGAGGTGGTGGTCGACTACCGGGAGCGGGGCGAGTCCTTCGGCCTGGTGTCCCTCATGGGCGGCCAGCAGAAGACCACGGCCATCGCGCTGCAGGACACCATCTGCTACCTGCTGCCCAAGGAGCGGTTGAATGAGCTGGTGCTCACCCACCCCGCCATCGCCGAGTACCTGCTGCAGTTCCACCTCACCAAGTATGTGGACATGACTTCCCGTGAGATGCAGGGCAAGAGCCTGTTCCTGGGCAGCAGCGACCACCTGCTGTTCACGGCCCAGGTGGGGGAGATCTGCCGCAAGGTCACCACCGTGGTCGGCCCCGAGTCCACCGTTCGGCAGACCGCGCGGCGCATGGCGGAGGACCGTCAGAGCGCGGCGCTGGTGATCGGACCGAGCGGTACTCCCATCGGCATCCTCACGGACTCGGACCTCCGCTCCAAGATCGTCGCCCAGGGCTGGTCCATCGACCTGCCGGTGTCTTACGTGATGAGCCATCCCGTGGTCACCGTGGACGAGAAGGATCCCTGCTTCGAGGTGGTCCTCAAGATGCTGCAGGGCAACATCCACCACGTGGCGGTGACTCGGGAGGGCGCGCTCCGGGGGGTGGTGACCAACCACGATTTCATGGTGCTGCAGGGCCGGAGTCCCCTGGCCTTCTCCGAGGATATCGAGCGGCAGACCAGCCTCGATGGGCTGATTCCGGTGGCCCAGCGGGCACTCACCATCATCGGCGGTCTGCTGCGGGAAGGGGCCCGGGCCACCAACATCGTTCGCATCATCTCTGAGCTCAATGACCGTGTGGTCCGGCGGCTGCTGGACCTGGCCGAGCAGGAGTTCGGTCCACCGCCGGCCCCTTACTGCTGGCTCTCGCTGGGCAGCGAGGGGCGCAAGGAGCAGACCTTCCGTACGGACCAGGACAATGCCCTAATCCATGCCGACGTGGTGGAAGAGCTGCGGCCCAAGGTGGAGGACTACTTCCGCCGCTTCACCGTGTATATGCGCCAGGGCCTGGTCCGCTGCGGCTTCGAGGCCTGTCCCGCCAACTACATGGCCAGCAATCCCGAGTGGCGGCAACCGCTCTCCGTGTGGAAGCACTACTTCACGGGCTGGATTTCCGATCCCACCCCGGAAGCCGTGCTGAAGTCGCTCAACTTCTTTGATTTCAGGCCGCTCTACGGGGACGAGTCCCTGGCCTGGGACCTGCGGGAGCACATGGCCGCGCTGGTGTCGGAGTATCCAGCCTTCATGGGGTTCATGGCCAACATGCTCGTGCGCAACCGGCCGCCCCTCGGCTTCTTCGGGACCGTGGCCGTGGAGCGCAGCGGTGAACACAAGGACGGCCTGAACCTGAAGATCAAGGGCGTGGCGCCCCTGGTGGACATCGCCCGGCTCTTCGCCATGGAGAAGGGGGTCCGGGCCACGGCCACCATCGAGCGCCTCGAGACGCTGCGCGGTGGTACCACCCTCATCTCAGAGCTTGTCGATGAGCTGGAGCAGGCCTTTGAGTTCGTCACCCTGATGCGCATCCACCACCAGTACCGCCTCATGGAAGCCGGGAAGCCCATTGATAACTTCATCCGTCTGGATGTCCTCAGCAGCCTCGAGCGGCAGTCGCTGAAGAACACGTTCCGCCTCATCCTCAAGGTCCAGGATCAGGTCCTGGAGCGCTACAAAGCGTTCATCTTCTGAGGCGGGACCATGGGCTTCGCGGAGTGGTGGAAGAGGCTGGTGGGACGGCGATCCGCCGAGGCAAAGCGTCCGCTCGAAGAGATCCCGTTCATCGTCCTGGACACGGAGCTGACGGGCCTGGACGAGCGACGGGATGACATCGTCTCCATCGGGGCCCTTCGGATGCGGGGAGGTCTGATCAGGGTCGGGGACACGTTCCAGGCTCTGGTGAAGCCGGGGGCGGTCCTGGACGGCCGCACCGTCGTGGTCCACCGCATCACGCCCTCGCAGCTCGAGGAGATGCCCCCCATCGATGCGGTCCTGCCGCCCTTCCTCGACTACCTGGAGGGCACGATCCTTGTGGGGCACTGCATCGCCATCGACCTCGCCTTCCTGAACCGGGATGCCCGGCGCCTGGCGCTGACCCCGATCCGCAACCGGGCCGTGGACACCCTGGCGCTCTATGGCTGGCTCCGGCGCCGGGCCACCGAGCATCCCGCCTTCGCCCTCGAGGTGACTGCGCCCAGCCTCTTCGACCTCGCCCGGGCCTTCGAGATCCAGGTGGAGGCCGCGCACTCGGCCATCGGGGACGCCTACGTCACGGCCCAGCTCCTCCAGCGCCTGCTGCCCTTCCTGGCCCAGGCGGGCATCCAAGACCAGGCGGGCCTCTGCCGCGCCGGGCATCCCGACCGTCAGCTGGCGAACCTCACGGCGTCCGACGGGCACCAGTCCTTCTAGACAAGAAAAGGGCCGGGGAGGAGCCCCGGCCCTTTTCTTGTGTGCGCCTGACGGCGCCGCAGCTCAGTGCTTGGTGGTGGCACCAGAGGCGCCGAAGCCGGTCTGGCCACGGACATACTGGTCCTCGAAGGCCTCGATCTCGGCCTTGGCGCGGTCGCTGCCGTCCAGCTTGGAGAAGATGTAGGCCAGGCCGAAGGCGATGGGCATGGCAAAGAGGGCGGGCTGGGTGTAGGGGAAGAGGGGCTTGGACATGTGGATCACGTCCACCCAGACCGACTTGGAGAAGAGCACAAAGAGCACGGAAGAGATGAGGCCGCCGTAGCCGCCCCAGAGGGCACCCCGGGTGGTCAGGCCCTTCCAGAACATGGAGAGGATGAGCACGGGGAAGTTGGCCGCAGCCGCCACGCCGAAGGCGAGGCCGACCATGAAGGCGATGTTCTGCTTCTCGAACAGGATGCCGAGGACGATGGCCACGAAGCCGAGGCAGATGGTGGCGACCCGGGAGACTTTGATCTCGGTTGCTTCCGAGGCCTTACCCTTCATGATGACGCGGGCATAGAGGTCATGGCTGATGGCGGAGGCGCCCGCCAGTGCCAGACCGGACACCACCGCCAGGATGGTGGCGAAAGCGACCGCGGCCAGGAAGCCCAGCAGCATGTTGCCACCCACGGCCTTGGCCAGGTGCATAGCGACCATGTTGCCGCCACCGATAAGCTTGGCGGCAGGACCCACGATGCCCACCTGTCCGTCGGTGAAGAAGTCGGGGTTCTTGCCGACGATGATCATGGCGCACAGGCCCATGAGGAAGATCACGTTGAAGAAGTAGGACACGAAGCCCGTGGCGTAGAGCACGGACTTGCGGGCTTCCTTGGCGTTGGTGACGGTGAAGAACCGCATCAGGATGTGGGGCAGGCCGGCGGTGCCGAACATGAGGCCCAGGCCCAGGGAGATGGCGGTCACGGGGTCGGCAAGGAGGCTACCGGGATACATCAGCTTGGGTCCGAGCTTGTGCACCTTCGTGGCCTGCTCAAGCAGGTTGTGGTAAGAGAAGCCGAACTTGCTCATGGCCAGCACCATGACCAGGGTGCCGCCGAGGAGCAGCATGCAGGCCTTGATGATCTGCACCCAGGTGGTGGCCACCATGCCGCCGAAGATCACGTAGACCATCATCAGCAGGCCGACCGCGAAGATGGCGATGTTGTAGTCGAGGCCGAAGAGCAGCTTGATGAGCTGGCCGGCGCCGACCATCTGGGCCAGCAGGTAGAAGCAGACCACGGTCAGCGAGGAGATCGCCGCCATGGTGCGCACCTTGCCCTGGTCGAGGCGATAGGCGGTGATGTC
>CAIMQW010000293.1 GCA_903843705.1 uncultured Holophagaceae bacterium
ACCGGGTGGAGGTCCCCGCTATCGTAGTCGCATGCCCCTTCTGGACCTGCCCCCCTGGATGCTCTCCCTGTTGCTGGCCCCGTTTGGCCTGATCCTGGGCTCCTTCGGCAATGTGCTGATCCACCGCCTGCCTCAGGAGGAACCGGCAGAGCGCGATGTGGTCCTGCGGGCCAGCCACTGCCCTGCCTGCAAGGCGAAGATCAAGCCCTGGCACAACGTGCCCCTCCTCGGCTGGCTCTGGCTGCGGGGCAAGTGTGCCGCCTGCGGCTGGCGCATCCCCGTGCGCTATCCCCTAGTGGAGCTGCTGGCGGGCCTGCTCTTCGCTGTGTCCCCTTGGATCTTTCCGTTCGGCACCCTCATCTGGTTCAAGGGCCTCCTCTGTGGCTACGCGCTGCTGGTGCTGTTCTTTACCGACTTCACGGAGATGATCCTGCCGGACGTGCTCCAGTTCCCACTCATGGCCCTGGGCGTGCTGTTCACCCTGCCCCAGTTGCAGTGGCCCGAGACCCTCGTCAAGGTCTGGACCGGGAGCAACCACCTCCTCCAAGCCCTGGCCTGGCATAACGGCCTCCAGCCCGCACCCACCTATCCCGGCTTCGAGCCCGCCGTGACCTGGCAGCAAAGCCTTATCGGGATGGCCGTGGGCTATGGGGCTCCTGCCCTGGTCAACCAGATCTATAAATGGATCCGCAAGACCGACGGCCTGGGCATGGGCGACTTCAAGATGCTGGCGTGGCTGGGCGCCTTCTGGGGCTGGGCACCGATGCTCGGGATCCTCTTCCTGGGCGCGGGACTGGGGGCCGCCGTCGGCGTACCGCTCATGCTCATGCGCCGCTCCAGCGGACAGACCATGCTGCCCTTCGGCTGCTTCCTGGCCCTGGCCACGCCGATCATCGTGTTCTTCGGCCGGGCCCTGTGGCTGGGGTACCTGGGCCTGACCATTTGACTTCCTCCCCGACCTGAAGGACGGGGATTCCCAGCTTGCGCTTTAGGCTTCCTGCTTTTAGCAGGCTGCTTCCGAGGCTTTGACACCCCTTCAGCCCCCGTGTGCCCCACGGTGCGCTCGGCGACCAATCCCGCCGAGAGGATGTTCTTTGCTGCGTTGGAATCTGCGTTCTCTTCGTGGCCACACTTGAGGCATCGAAACTCGGCCTGGCTATGCCGGTTCCCCGCCTCGGTGTGGTGGCACTCCGAGCACTCCTGGCTGGTGTAGGCGGGTGGCACCGCCACCAGCTTTGAGCCATACCAGGGGCACTTGTAGCCCTACTGCCGCAGGACCTCCCCGAGGGCCTTGTCCAGGATCACCCGGTTCAGGCCAGCCTTGGCTGCTGCCCCGTTCGGGAGGAACGAACCCTCCTGCTCCGGGTCCGGCTTGGCAGCCGGGGCCTTCGTCATGTTCTTCAGCCGGAGGTCCTCCACGACGACCAGGCGGTGGTTCTTCGCCAGGTAGGTCGTGGCCTTGTTGATCCCGTCGCGCCTCCGGTGCGCCACGGTCTGGTGCAGCTTGGCGATCTTCCGCTTCTGCTTCACCCAGTTCTTTGAGAACTTCACCATCCGGGCCAGGACCCGCTGGGACTTGGCGAGATTCACCTGCTCATTGGCGGTCATCCCCTGGATGTCCAGCACCTCGCCCGTAGACAGAGCCAGGGGCACCTTCACGCCCAGATCCACTCCCACGGCAAAGCCGTGGATCGGGCGGGGCTCGGGAGCCTCCTGCTTGCACAGGATTGAGGCGAACCAGGAGTCGCCCTCCCGACTCATTGTGATGGACCGGATCTCGCCCTGGAACGGACGGATCGCCTTGCCCCGCCCTTGGCGGTAGGCCACCCAGCCGAACTTGGGCAGGTAGATCCGGGCCTGCTTCCCGACCACCTCGAAGCCCTGGGGGAATCGGAAGCTGTCCCGCTGGCCCTTCTTATGGAAGGTCGGGTGCTCGGCAAAGCCGTCAAAGAAGTTCTGGAAGGCTTGGCCCATGTCCTTGAGCGCCTGCTGAAGCACTTGGGACGGGGCCTCATTCAGCCAGGGCAGATCCTTTTTGAGCTGGGTCAGGTCCAGACACTGGGCATTGAAGCCCACCGACCGGCGGCTATTCCGATAGACCAGGGACCGCTGTTCCAGCGCCAGGTTCTTTAGGAACCGGCAGGAACCTGCGACCCGATAGGCAAGGTCGTTCTGGGCCTCGTTGAGGACCAGACGAACCCGGAACGCCTTCAGAATCTCCACAGCGTAACCCCAATTACCGCTCAGCGCTTCGCTCGCCGCTGGGCGAAGAGCCACTGGACGAAGGCATCGGAACCGTAGGTGACGTCCCAGCTGTTGTGGTCGAGCCCCGGATACTCGGTGTAGTGCGCAACCGTGGACTCGGCCTTCAGGGCCTCGGCCGCCGCGCGGGAGCCCTTCACGGGCACTAAGGAGTCCTGATCGCCGTGGAAGATCCAGAGCGGCAGCTTGGCCAGCCGCCGGGCGAGGGCAGGCAGGGCCGGGCCGTCTTCCCCAGGCACCACGGGCACCGAAAAGCCGTGGCTGGCCAGGTCCTGGGTCCAGCCGCAGATGGGCGCCGCAGCAGCGAAGCGCTCGGGGTGGCGGTAGGCGATGTACCAGGTGCCGTGACCACCCATGGAGAGGCCCGTCAGATACACCCGGTCCACGTCCACCCGATACTCGCGGAGCACCCGGTCCAGGGCGGCGAGGGCCAAGTCGGCCTGCGCCCCGGTCCACTGCGTACCCGGCGGCGCCTGAGGGATCACGACGATGGCCGGAAAACGCTTTGGTGCCAAGCGGATGGCGGCGCCGAGCCCCGCCTGGGTCGGGCGCAGCCCGTCCGTGCCTCGCTCCCCAGCGCCGTGCAGGTAGAGGATCACCGGCCAGTCCGTGCGGGTCAGGTAGTCGGCGGGGACGTAGATCTGGTAGCGGGTGTGGTGGCCCCCGTGGGTGAGGTCCCGCTCGAGGAACCCCGTCTCGGCGCCCTGGGCCCCGAGGGCGCCCGCCCCCAGGAAAGCCAAGGCCAGCCGAGCGAAGTCAGAGAAGCGAACGGGTCTCCTCCAGGACCTGGACATCTTCGCCCGGACCTTCAGTGCGCCCCGCCCTGGCTCAGCTCCATCAGCACACCGCCTGTCTCAGCCGGGTGGATGAAGGCCACGCGGCAGCCGTGCGCGCCGTTGCGAGGGGCCGAGTCGATCATGCGTACGCCCTTGGTCAGCAGCGATGCCACGGCGGCATCAATATCATCGACCTCGAAGCAGACGTGGTGGATGCCGGGACCTCGCTTTGCCAGGAACTTGCCGATGGGCCCTTCCGGATCGGTGCTCTCCAGGTATTCCAGGGTGCTCGGTCCCACTGTGAAGAACGCCGTCTTCACCTTCTGCTCGGCCACTTCCTCCGTGTGCTCCGCCGTCATGTCGAAGAGGCGTGCCATGCGGGCCATGGCCTCGTCCAGCCCCGGCGCCGCGATGCCCAGGTGGTTGATGCGCAGCAGTTTCATGAGGCCTCCGGCAGCGGTGAGGGAAGACCTCGATCATGCAGCAGGTGGGTTGAGGGCGTCCAGGGTGGGGGGCTGTCGGCTGTCAGCTAAAGCCCCCACCCTCGCGCTGAGACCATCCGAGGCCTTCTTGACTGACAGCTGACAGCCAAAAGCCAAACACTCAGTGCTGACAGGCCTGGGCCATGCCCAGGGTCACGCTGCCATCGACCACCTGGACCTTGCCCTTGCTAGACAGGAAAGCGAGGACGCCGTCGAAGTCGAAGCTGTCGCCGCCGCAGTTGCAGTAGACCGCGGCGGGGCCGTGGGCCGCGACAGAGGCGGCGCGCAGGGCCTCCAGCGAGCAGGAGCCGCCCTTGTCCACCAGGAGACCCAACAGATCGTGGCCAAAGAGGGGTTCAGACATGGGGTTCTCCAGTTCAGGAGTCGCGGCTCCTTAATCTATTCTAGCCGACTGGCCCCCGAAGGCAATCAGGACCTCAGGGTGCTTCCGTTTCAGCTCCTCAGGGAGAGGGCCACTTCCCGGAGCAGGGGTTCGGGACTGAGGTTTCGGGCCAGGTGGCGCAGGGCCTCCAGGATGGCCTCCTGGGGGGCCTTAAGGTCCAGCGGGGCCGCGGCCAGGGTCGCCAAGGTCTCTCGCCAGGGAGCCAGGGCCGGCGCCTCGCCGGTGCGCAGGCGGGCCAGGTCCGCCAGGATCCGCAGGAGCAGCTCCAAGGGCTGCCGCAGCTGCTCTCCCTGGGCCAGAGCTGCTTCTTTCTCCGGGAGCAGCGGGTCGGCCACGTCTCCGAAGGACGCGCCGCCCAGCAGTGCGAGCCAGGCCCCCAGCTGGGCCTCGGCCCGGCGGAAGGCCGCCTCATCCAGGAGCCGGAGGCTGCCTTCACCCAGGGCAGACCAGCGGTCCTGGTCGGCCTCCTGCCAGCCCATGCGCTGGGCCACGGCCCAGGCCTCCCGGGGGGCGAGAGGGGCGAAGGGGATGCGCTCACAGCGGCTGCGGATGGTCTGCAGCAGCGCCTCGGGGCGGTGGGTGATCAGGATGAAGTGGGTGCCCGCGGGGGGCTCCTCGAGGGTCTTGAGCAGGATGTTGCCGCTGGACTCATTGAGCCGGTGGGCTTCTTCGACCAGGATCCAGCGGTGGCAGCCCATGGGCGGGGCCAGGGAGGCCCACTCGATGACGCCGCGGCTGAACCGAGGCTGGTTGGTGGAATCGAGACCCTCGCGGATCTGGTCAATGCGGATGACACCGGCCTTGCCCTCGGGAGCGATGCGCAGGAGGTTCGGCAGCTCGAAGGGCAGGTCCTCCCCCGCAAACATCCGGCAGCCCTCGCACTGGCCGCAGGCATTGCGCCGGAAACAGAGCTCGCGCTGGGCCAGTTCCAGGGCGACCCGCCGTTTGCCGATGCCTTCGGGCCCGGTGAAGACCAGGGAGCCCTGGAGCCGGCCCGCCTGCAGCCGCTCCAGCAGCCGCTGGCGGATCGCCTGGTGGCCGGAGATGTCGGCGGAATATCCCGTTCCCGCCACTAATCCACCCCGAAGCCGGCGTTGCGCAGCAGGGGCGCCACCCGGCCCCAGATGGCGGCCTCGACGTCGTCCACTGCGTCCCGGGCGGGAATCAGGGCCACCCGGTTGGGGTTGCTCTGGGCAATGGCCAGGAAGCGCTTGCGCACCCGGCGGTGGAAGTCCAGCTCGGCCTTGTCGAAGCGCGTCTCCGAGAACTCGGGGCCCATGGAGAGGTTCCGCACCTCAACGCGCTGCAGGGACAGCTCGGGATCCACATCCAGCAGGATGGTCAGATGGGGCCGCAGGCCCTTGAGTACCAGCTCGCTGAGGCGGTCCAGGGCGGTTTCAGGCACGCCACTGGCGCCCTGGTAGGCCCGGGTGGAGTCCTCGAAGCGATCCACCAGCACGATCATGCCCTCTGCGAGGGCCGGCCGGATCACCCGCTCCAGGTGCTGGGCACGGTCAGCGTAGAAGAGCAGCAGCTCGGCATCCGGGCACCAGGCATCGCCGCTGGCATGGGGCTCCAGGAGCAGCCGCCGCAGCTCCCGCCCCAGGGCGGTTCCCCCGGGTTCCTTGGAGACCAGCAGGGGCAGGCCGATCTGGCGCAGACGCTCGGAGAGACGGAACAGCTGGGTGGACTTGCCCGACCCCTCCACGCCCTCGATGGTGATGAACACGCCCAGCACGAAACCTCCGTGCTGCCAGGATACCCGGCCCTGGCGACAGGGCCCCAGGGGGGGTGCTATGCTGCTCCGAACTCCAGGAGTCCACGGTGGCCGAAGCGATTCATTGCCCGAGCTGCTCCACCCGATACCGCCTCCGGCCCGAACGGCTGAGGCCAACTCTGCGGCGCGCCCGCTGCTTCTCCTGCGGGAGCACCTTCCCCGTGGGCGACGTCGTCCAACGGCTGCTGGGCCTGCCCACCCAGGGCGCCACCGCCGGGTTCGAGGTCGAGGCCCTTGAGGCCCTGCGGCGGGCCACCCTCCCACCCCTGGACCTGGAAGCGCCAGCCCTCACCCTGGAGGACCTGCCCGGCAGCGTCACGGCGGTCCTTGAACAGACCCCTCCAGAGACCTCCGCCCTCCTGCCCGAAGCCGAGGAGGCCCGGCCGACTGCCGAGCCGATCCTCGAGGCAGCCGCCCCAGAGGAACTCCCGCCCCTCGAACTGCCGACCACCACGACCTCGGGCTACACCTCCGCCCGCGATGCCATCGACAAGCTCTTTGGTGATGTCCCCGCCGAGCCGGCTGGCCTGAGAATCCGCCGCCACCCCGGCGACATGGACATGGAGGCGACTCTGTCCGCTCTGGACTCGACGCTGGCCCCCCCGGAGTCCCGGGTTCAACCGGAACCCGACCTGCCCCCGGTGCCCGCACCCAGCCCGGAGGACAGCGCCACGGCATCGGGCTACGCCGTCCCCGACCTGAGCAGCGCCTCCAGTTCGACGGTTCGGATCTCCCAGGCAGACCTCTTGGCCGCCATCGCCTCCGTGCCTGCCTCTGCCATGGAAGAGCCCACGGTGGCTTTCGAGGCGAAGGACCTGCTGCCGCCCCCCGAGGAACGCACCGAGGTGATCCCGGCCCCTCGCAGCTTCGCTCCCCTCCCCGACGGCCCCGACGCGGGTGCGGAGCTCCTCCGGCTAAAGATCGGTGAAGACATCTATGGCGGCCTCACCATGCCCCAGCTCATCGCCTGGGTGGATGAGGGACGCATCCTGGAGAACCACATGGTGGCCCGCCAGCACAGCGAGAACTGGCTGGAGGCCTGCAAGGTCCCGGGGTTGCGCCCGGTCTTTGACCGGCTCCGCCGCGAGCGGACCGGCGGCACACCCATCCTCCCCCCAGCCGAGGAGCCGGCCCCCAAGAAGGGCCTCTTCAGCGGTCTGTTCGGAAGGAACTGACATGCAGATGGTCCTCTTCGCCGCTGTCCTGGCGCTTGCCCAGGTTCCCTCCGGCGCACCCGTCCTGGCCCCGGCGGCCCCAGCCCAGGTGGCCCCGCCGCCGGCCGCCCCGCTCTCCTTCCACTCCGAAAGCCTTGGCTTCGTCTGGGACCGGACCATTCCGCTGGCCATCAGCCTGGACGGCCTGAAGGTGAACAGCATCTTCTTCAACAAGCGCAAGGTCGAGAAGGGCTTCTTCAGCTTTTTGAAAGATGCCGAGTTCGGCACCCGGGCCCAGGTAGAGGTCACCAACACCAGCAAGTCTCCCCGGGTTCCGGGCTTCGCCGTGGCGGTCCTGGACAAGGACGGTCGCCTGATCGGCGTGGCCTCCGGTGGCACCAGGCTCGGCACCATCAAGCCTGGCGAGACGGAGACCTTCGACCTCAACTTCAGCCAGGTGAAGGAGCGTCTCGCCTCCGGGGACCGGTTCCTGCTCGCCATTGAGCTGAGGAACTAGTTGGCTTCCTGGTCCTGATAGTGGGCCAGGATCTCCGCAGGGGTTGCGGTGGCGGTGCCGATCTTGGCGACCACGACGCCGGCGGCGGCATTGGCCAGCATGGCAGCCTCGCGCCAGTCGGCCCCGGCGGCCACCGCGGCACTAAAGGCGGCGATGACGGTGTCTCCGGCACCACTGACATCGAAGACTTCCCGGGCCTCGGTGGGAATCATCCAGGGCGCGACGTGGCCGGCCTCCGATGAGAAGAGCGCCATGCCGCGCTCGCTGCGTGTCACCAGCAGGCCGCCCAGGCCCAGGTCCTGCATGAGCTCCCGACCAGCGACTGTGACTTCCATGTCCGACCGCGCCGGACGAGAGGTCAGCTCTGAAGCCTCCTTGGTGTTCGGCGTCATGATGGTGGCGCCCCGGTAGAGGTGCTTGTGGGCGGGCTTGGGATCGACGATCCAGGGAAGGTTCCGCTCGGCACAGAGGGCGCGCACTTCCTCCATGATCGGCTCGCTGATGGCGCCCTTGGCGTAGTCCGACACAATCAAGGCTGAGGCCTCGGCCAGGGCGCGGCGCAAACGGTCCTTGAGGCCCAGGAGCACGACGGGATCCAGGGGGCCCGCGTCCTCCCGGTCAATGCGCAGCATCTGCTGCTGCTGGCCGATAACGCGGGTCTTGATGATCGTCGGGCGCGAGGTGTCCAGCACCAGGCCCGAAATTGAGATGTCGAGCCCCCCTAGGAGACCCAGCACGCCCTCCCCTGCCCGGTCCTTCTGCAGGGTGCCGACCAGCATGGGCTCCGCGCCCAGGGCCTTGAGGTTGGCGGCCACATTGGCCGCGCCGCCGAGCACCGAACGCTCCCGCACCACCCGCACGATGGGCACCGGCGCCTCAGGCGAGATGCGGCTCACCTCGCCAAAGAGATACTCGTCCAGCATCACGTCGCCCAGCACGGCCACCTTCCGGCCCTGCATGCGCTGGAGCACCGACTCGGCCTGGGCGCGATCGAGCCGCATCAGTCCACCCGCCTGGCCTGGTCCACCAGCATCACGGGAATACCGTCCTCGATGGGATAGCAGAGCCTGCAGACCTGGCAGTGCAGGCCCTCGGCCCGTTCCACGAGCTCACCGTGGCAGGCAGGGCAGCAGAGGATCTCGAGCAGGCGTGGTTCGAGCGGCATGGGGTTAGCTTAGCGGAATTCTAACGACGGTCATCCCGAGCTCCGCAGCCAGGGGGAAAAGGCTCGACATTGCCCCCAGGAACCTGCCGGAGACGGGCCGCCAGGCGTTAAACTGGCCGCACAGGCTTTGTTCCCCAATCCATGCGGGGATTCGCAAGGCTCCCTGGAGGTTCCATGTCCATTCCCCGCGCCCTCTGTCTGCTCCTCCTGGGAAGCCCCCTCCTGGCCCAGGCACCGGCGGCCACGCCGCCAGCGGAGCCGAAGCCAGCCGTGGCAGCTGTTGACTGCCGGCAGACCGTCCCCGTGCCGGCGGAGCTGAAGATCCTTGAGGAAGCCACCCTCTGCACGGACGGCGCCCTGGCCACGGGCAGCCCAAACCAATTGGCCCGCCAGCGCGCTGGCTACACCGCCCTCAGCGAATCGGGCTCCGGCCTGTCTACCCGGACGGGCATGAACGACTTGGAAGCGGACGCCGCCAACGGCCTGCGGGTCTATGGCTTCCGCCTCAATCCCAAGGAATCCCTGAAGCTGAAGCTCCAGGCTGAGCACAACAAGATCATGATGCGGTTCCTCGCCCCCACGCGGGTGGATGCCACTGTGCAGGACATCCGCCGCGCCAATGTCCCACCGACCGCGGTTCGGCGCTCCATGATCTCCGTTGTGAACACCACCGGCGCCCCTGCCGACTACGCCCTGATGCTCTACGGGTCAGCGGGCCACAAGTACAAGCTGGATATCGAGCGGACCGGCGGGAACTAGCTAGACAAAAGTACCCTCTGCGAGGGTCTCGCGGATCTGGCGGCTGAGTTCGTCCAGCAGGGCGTAGCGCTTGGCGTAGAGGGAGCGTTTGTTGGGCTTGATCTCCTCCGGCGTGCGGTGGGGTGTCGCCAGCGGCAGCTGGAACCAGCCGTCCTCCAGGGGCACGCCGCCGATCTCGGTCCAGAGGGCATCGAAGTCGAACCGGAAGTTCCGCTTGGGCACCAGGGGGTTGTTGATCCGGGCCCGGTAGACCTGGATGGCGTTGCCCACACCCTGCATTTCCAATGCTCCCAGGGCCCGGGCCACTTCCTGAACCACCAGGACCATGAGGTTCTTGGGGCGGAGGCCGTGCATGGCTTTGGTGGCCAGCTTGATGGCCGCCTCATCCCCGCCCTTGCGGCCCTGCAGCCCACCGATGCGGAGGGTCAGTCCCGTGCCCAGCTCCAGGGAGAAGGCCAGTCCCGTGATGGCCCCTGGCACACCCTCCAGCTCCAGGAAGACGGAGATCTCCCCCTCTTTGCGGAACTGGGCATCGCTGCCCATCCGGAGCAGGCCCTTCTGGCCGCGGTCCAGATCGAAGCGTGCCAAAACCAGGCCCCCGGGCTGCCGCATGGCATCGGCCAGG
Organism: uncultured Holophagaceae bacterium; assembly: GCA_903843705.1. GTDB lineage: Bacteria > Acidobacteriota > Holophagae > Holophagales > Holophagaceae > Geothrix. The sequence continues at coordinate 9,921 of CAIMQW010000293.1, forward strand.
AACCCGCCATGGCCCAGCAGGCACAGATAGGTTTCCTGGATGACCTTGGTCCGGCGCGCCAGACCCCAGTTGACGTCCATATAGCGCGTCAGGGCCCGGAAGATGAGCCGGGGGTTGGCATGGGTGAAGGCCTCCACGGCCGCATCCTCGTGAAAGGAGAACCAGGCCAGGGCCGCCTCAGGCCGCAGCGCGGCGGCTGTGGCCCAGCGCAGGTGCCGCTTGAAGAGGCGCATGCTGTTCGAGTTGAGGCGATAGACGTGCCGGCTCCAGCTCCAAGCCTTGTGCGCGGCTGTCCAGTAGACCCGAACCAAGGGGGCTCCATCAGTGAGGACGTAGTGTAGCCCACAACGCAGGCACACTTGGTCCCCGGGGCTGGCACTCCCCAGCTAGCCCGAGGTCCCGCAGGCCCGCCGGGACCCGCATTCGGAACCAGGATTCAACCCGGCTCCAGTATCATCGGTCCAAGGAGTGTGGGTTCCCCTGCGCCGCGGCCTGCCCGGCACGTTGTTTGTCTTGCCCGGAGGCGTGGTTGAAGCTGAGATCTCTGTTCCTGCCGCTGGGTGTCCTGATCCTGTCTGGCTGCAGCGGCGGGGTCATGAACGACACGAGCAACATCGAGATCCGGGCCCTGAACATGGCCCTGGCCAACAAGGCCCAGGAGCTGAAGCTCACCTACCTCGATACCTATTCCATCCTGCTCGCCAACACTGGCAAGCCCCTGGTCTTCTTCTACCAGCCCGACGGGGAGCATCTTTCGGAGCTGGGCTACCTGCGCTGGGCCGACGCCAGCCTCATCCCTTACATCAAGTTCAACAAGATCACCTGCGCCGGCATGGTCGGGGACTCCATTACCCGGCGTGTCAGTGCGGTCCAGATGCGAAATCCCATCCGTGACGCCACCTGGAGTGACCTCCTGGCTATCAAGGCCTACAACATGGGCGTCGACGGGGAGACCTCCGGCGATGTCCTCCGGCGGCTGGACCAGCTCATCCAGCCGGATATCGACTGCTACTTCCTGATGATCGGCAACAACGACCTGCACGCCGCCGTGCCCATCTCCCAGGTCATCGCCAACGTCGAGACCATTGTTCACTACCTGCAGACTCAAAGCGGCAAGCCGGTCGTGATCCAGGCCGTGATGCCCCTCAACCGCTAGCCTCGAACCAGGATCTCCTGCCCATGTCCATCGCCTTTCCCAAGTTCATCCTCGCCGGTCTGGCCTGCTGCGGGCTGGCCTTGGCTGCGGAGCCTCCGGTCCCCGCCCTGCACCTTGGCGTGGTCGAGGCCCAGGGCGATTTCCGCAACGAGATAGGGTCGAAGCATGCCCTGGATACCGCCCTCTCCCTGAGCATCCCCCTGACCCGGACCCTGGCCATTCGCCCCCTGGTGGCCTTCCAGGGCTTCACCACCCTAGCGAACCAGTATTCCTACAAGTCCACCCGCTACTCCGACCTGGGCACCGAGTCGAAGCGCTGGAGCGCCTGGACCTTCGGCGCCGACTGCCTCTACCGCCCCAGCGGCCCTCAGGGGCGGTTCTACCTCCTTGCCGGCGCCGCCATGAAGGTCTGGCGGCTCCACAGCTTCGGAACCTACAGCACTAGCGATCGCGTGAACCCGACCCGGATCTATAACGTGGACGACACGAGCACCAAGAACGAACCCGCCCTGGCGGTCGGTCTGGGCTATACCCTCCATCGCCGGGTCAGCCTCGAGAGCCGAATGGTGCTGGGGAGCTACCGGGGCCTCAGCTTCAACACCCTCCAGGCGGCGGTGGTCCTGAGCTACTGACAAGAGGGCCGGGGGGCCGCCGCAACGGTCCCCCGGCCCGGGCCTCGGGTGGTCCAGTCTCTACTTGAGCGCCTTCGCCGCCAGTTCCAGGACGTCCGTGGTGGCAACGCCCTCATGGCCGGTCTCGCCGGCGGCGTTGTTCAGCATGACGTTGCAGAAGGGGCAGGCCACGGCGACCGTACTGGCCTTGGTCTCCAGGGCCTGCTCGAAGCGCTCGTGGTTGACGCGCTTGCCAAGGTGCTCTTCCAACCAGAAGCGCCCGCCGCCCGCGCCGCAGCACATGGTGGCCTCGCCGTGCTTCTCCATCTCCGTGAGCTTCACGCCAGGGATGGCCTCCAGGATGGCGCGCGGCGCCGCTACCTGGCCGTTGTAGCGGCTGAGGTAGCAGGGATCGTGGTAGGTGAGGTCCACGGCCACCGTCTGCTCGAGCTTGATCCGGCCCTCGGCCAGAAGCTGCGCCACCAGCTCCGTGCCGTGCACCACCTCGAAGCTGCCACCGAAGTCCGGGTACTCGTTCTTCAGCGTGTTCAGGCAGTGCGGGCAATTGGTGATGATCTTCTTGACGTTGTAGCCCTTGAGCAGCTCCACGTTGGTCTCTGTGGCCGTCTGGAAGAGGTACTCGTTGCCCAGGCGGCGGGCGGACTCACAGGTGCAGCTCTCCTCGGTGCCCAGGATGGCGAAGGAGATGTTGGCAGCCTTGAGCAGCTTCACCAGGGACTGGGAGACCTTCTGGCCCGCGGCGTCGTAGCTGCCGGCACAGCCCACCCAGAACAGGTACTCGGCATCGGGCTTCTCGGCCAGGGTCGGCACGTCCAGGCCCTCGGCCCACTTGCCGCGGTCGGCCTGGGCCAGGTTCCAGGGGTTGCCCTGGCGCTCCATGCCCTTGAAGGCG
>CAIMQW010000294.1 GCA_903843705.1 uncultured Holophagaceae bacterium
CAAACGAGGGATGGTGCGCTCTCGAATCAAAGTCCGCCCAGTAGCCCAATGGCCAACCCCGTCGGCTGCGCTACAATTCAGGACCGTCGGGGCGTGGCGCAGCCTGGTAGCGCATCTGCTTTGGGAGCAGAGGGTCGGAGGGTCGAATGCGCTCGCCCCGACCACAAATAGGGGGGGTCCGGCGGGCTCCGGCCCCCCTATTAGTGGTCGGATGAAAGAAAAGGATTCGAACCTCCGAGTGGGGTTTCGGAGGCGCGACTCTCCGGCTGACGGACAGCGCCCTGCGCTGCCCTCCCGCTCTTCGCTGCCCTCAGTCGCGGAGTCGGAGCCGCTGTCGCGCCGGAGAAAGACCGGCACACGGCGCAGCCGGGTGCAGTTCGAGTAACTGTTCTGGTGGGACGGCGCCGAGTACAGGGAGCGGCCAACCTCCGAGTGGGACCGCCCGAGGCGTGCCTCTCCGACTAACGCGCCCCCCCAGAGGGCGCTCCCCCTCGTCTTCGGCTCGCGGAGTCGCAGCCCCTGGCAACCGAGGGGGGCGTTTCAGGGGTGCTCGCGACTCCTCATGAGAAGGGGGCCAGGTGCCGAATTGCCTATTGTCGTCTGCTTTCCCAAGCGGATTGGCTGAGGAGCCCCTCCCGGTTACCATCGGCCGCCCCGCTTCATCTGTTCCACAATGGTCCTGTCATGGAGGTCTCATGCGTTCCTATCTCATCCCTGTCCTGGCTGGCTTTGTGTCCATGGCCCTTTGCGCCCAGGAGGGGAAGGCCCAAGCCCAGGCGCTCGTGAAGGAAGGGATTGCCTTCCTGAAGGCCAACGGCAAGGACAAACTCCTTGCCGAGGTCCAGAAGGGGTCTGGCCGCTTCCATGTGAAGCCCGGAGGCACGCTCTACCTGGCCGCCTATGACGCGAACGGCACTGTCCTGGCTCACGGAGCTGATGCGTCCCTGCTGGGGCTCAACCGTCTCAATGTGAAGGACCCGGACGGGGTCCAATACATCAAGCTGCAGATCGCCGCCGGCCAGAAAAAGGGTGGCGGCTGGGTCGACTTCAAGCGCCTGAACCCGGACACCCGCAAGATGGAGGAGAAGACTTCCTACTGCCTAGAGGCGGAGGGGGTGATCCTGTTTTGTGGCACCTACAAGTCCAAGGCGAACTGAGACGGACATTGGCTCCGGATGGCCCCGCTCTGCGTTCGAATCGACCCCAGGTGGGACGGTGCCACGGTCGGAGAGCGGCCACCCCATTCGGGTGGGACCGTGCGGGGTGCCGTGCCTAGCAGGTTGAGGCGAGTATCGTTTTTCTCTGATGTCAAACCAATGGAACCAAGGATTTCAAGTTTCATGCCCCGACTTTGAGTTATTGGTCTAAAGGTAAAACAAACCCCCCTTCGGCCTGATAAGGTGCCAAGGAACCGAGGTGGTCGATGGAGCGGGGACAGGGTAGCCACCAGGCAGCGAAGGGTGGAGGGGGCACTGAGCCTCGGCGGGTGCTTCAGCCCGAGCTACTCCGGTCCATGCTCGACGCGACGCGCGACCTGATCTATGCCAAGGATGGGGATGGTCTCTACCTGGCCTGCAACGAGGCCTCTGAGCGGCTGGTGGGCCTGCCGGAGGCTGCGCAGATCGGGAAGATGGACCGCGACTTCTTTCCCCCGGAGTTCGCCCAGGCGGTGCTGGCCGAGGACCGCGCCATCATGGCCACCGGCCAGGAGCGCCGGGTGGAGGAGTGGGTCACTTACCCGGACGGCACGGCGGTGCTGCTGGAGTCGGTCAAGACGGCCTTCTACGATCCCGACGGCAAGGTCGCCGGAATTGTGGGCGTGTCGCGGGATATCACCCTTCGCCACCGGGCGGAGGTAGAGCAGAAGCGGCTGCAGGCCGAGGTGGCGCACTTCCAGCGCCTCGAGAGCCTGGGTCAGCTCGCCGGAGGTGTGGCCCATGAAATCAACAACGTCCTGGCTTCCATCATGGCGGCCTCCGAGGTGCTGTTGATGAGTGGGGGCGAAGCGGCTCCCCTCGCCGAGCTCATCCTCCAATCCACCCGCCATGGCCGTGACATCGTGAGGGACCTCGTCGATTTCAGCCGGAAGGACCTGACGGCCACCGCCCTCCTGGACCTCAACGAAGTGGTGCGGCACCATGCTCAGCTGCTCTCCAGCACCACGCGCCAGAAGATCCAGATCCTGGAGGTCCTGGAAGAGGGCCTGCCCCTGATTCTTGCGGAAGCTGCCGCGCTCTCTAGTGCCGTCCTGAACCTGTGCCTGAACGCGGTGGACGCCATGCCTGAGGGCGGGACGCTCACCCTGCGGACGCTGAAAACCTCCGCCGGTATGGCGCAGCTCTGCGTGGAGGACACGGGCCAGGGCATGACCGAGCAGGTTCGGCTTCGGGCGATGGAGCCCTTTTTCACCACCAAGCCCTTCGGCAAGGGCGCAGGCCTTGGCTTGTCGAGGGTCTTCGGGCTGGTCCAGGCTCATGGCGGGACGATCGAGATCGAGAGTCATCCTGGTGTGGGCACGCGGGTCCTACTGGCCTTCCCTGCTGCCGCTGAACCAGACTTGGCCCTCCCTGGGCTGGCGGTTCCTTCAGCAGCGGCTCCCGCGAAAATCCGCAGGGTCCTCCTCGTCGATGATGACGCCCTCGTGCGGGAGAGCATACCCATCCTCCTGGAGTCCATGGGCCACCAGGTTGAGGTGGCCTCCGGAGGCGCGGAGGCCCTCCGGCGCCTCGCGACGGGGGCTGCCGTGGATTGCGTGATCCTTGACCTGAACATGCCCGGCATGACCGGGGAAGAGACGCTGCAGCGCCTCCGCGAGGCTCTTCCCGGACTCCCCGTCATCATTGGCTCTGGAGAGATGGACCCCGAGCGATCAGAGCACCTCCTGGCCCTGCCGGCGGTGACCATGCTGCCCAAGCCCTATGGGCTCCTGGATCTCGAAGCGGTCCTGCGACAGCTTGACTGAGGCCTTCGTGCCTGATCGGTGGCTCGCGGAGTCGGAGCCTCTACGCGACGGGCTCGAGCTCTGCTTCGTCCTCAACCTGCTCGAGCATCACGCGGACCCGGGATCCCTGGAGGGCCAGCCGGGGCGCCACCTCGAGGCTGACCACCCGCCAGCCTTCGCTGCTCAGGAGGTTCAGGCCCGCTTCAATCTGCTCGGGCCGGGGCCTGGCGGCATCCAGAAGAATCTCAACGACGCGGTACTGGGAATGGAACATGGGACCCTCCTGTCCCCCAGCTTGGGGGGAGGGCGTGACGGTCCTGTGTCGCCCCTGTCGAGAGGGTGCAACATTGAGCCGATTCCGGTGCACGAGCCCAGTTGGGCCCGGCGGCTCATTCCGGTCCCCACCGAAACCGGGTCCCGCTAACCTCTCGTAAGGATGTAACAGGAGCGCTCGGGGTCACCGGAGCTGAAATCGAGGCTGTTCTCGCCACCGTGGGAGTGGCCTCCTCCTGGGCCGGGTCCGCCTGGCCTCTGCCCCCACTGTCCCGCCCCACCCGCCGAGGTCCGCCATGAACAAGCTTGTCCTTAGCTGTCTTCTCTTTGCCTTGCCTGGGACGCCCCTGTGCGGCCAGACGCCACCCGCGAAGGCGCCCACTGCGGCCAAGAGCTACCGCCATGAGATCTGCACGGCAGTGGTGGAGAAGGTCTTCCGGGTGGAGGATGACGGCTTCGTGTCCAATGCCTACCAGGTCACCTGGCGGGGGAAGCCAGTTATCGTGGCGGACACCATCCACAGCACGGACGCCGTCGAGGGGGAGACCATCCGCTTCATGGTCTTTTGGAACGACATGACCGAGCAGAAAATTGGTATGAAGCTGCTGCACTTCTCGATCCTCTAAAGGGTGTGCCCAAGCCCGAACTCGTCACGCAGAGCGAGTTCTTGGCGGGCTGCTACTGTGAGGACGAGGCCCACTGCCACCGGTCCGTGCTGCGCGCCCTCTTGCTCGAGAGGGGTGCCCGGCTGGCCGAACCCTGAAGGATCGGAAGCCACCCATGTCCTTGCCATCGCTGACCAAGCAGTTCCTCGGCCTCCTCGGGTGGGTGGGCTTCAGCTACGGCCTAGCCGCGGTGGGCGCCGTGGCCTCCGTCCGGGCCGGGGCCTTCTACCAGCAGCTCGTGCGCCCCGCCTGGGCCCCCCCTGGCTGGCTCTTCGGTCCAGTGTGGTCCCTGCTCTACACCTTCATGGCGGTCGCCGCCTGGCTGGTCTGGCGGGAGCAGGGCCTCCGGGCCGCAGCGCCGGCGCTGGCCCTGTTCCTGCTCCAGTTGCTCGCCAACGCCATCTGGACCTGGCTCTTCTTCCGCTGGCGCCAGGGGGCGGCAGCCTTCGCAGAGGTGCTGCTGCTCGGGGCCCTCATCCTCGCCACCACCCTCGCCTTCTGGCGCGTCCGGCCCCTGGCCGCAGTCCTGCTGCTGCCTTACCTCGGGTGGGTCAGCTTCGCCTCGGTCCTGACCTGGGCCATCTGGAAACGCAACCCCGGCCTGCTCGGCTGATCCCTTCGAGGTTCCCATGCTCACCCCCGACAGCTTCAACCAGCGCGGTGCCGACTGCCTCCCGGGCCATCTCGGCATGGTGATCACCCACGTGGCCAAGGGTGAGCTGCGCATCGAGCTGCCGGTGACCCGGGCGCTCATGGCGCCCAACGGCTTCCTGCACGCAGGCAGCATCGTGGCCCTGGCGGACACCGCCGCGGGCTACGGCTGCATCGCCAGCTTGCCGGAGGGTGCGGCGGGCTTCACCACCCTCGAGCTGAAGTCCAACCACCTGGGCACCGCCCGGGAGGGCACCCTCGAGTGCGTAGCCCGGGCGGCCCACCTCGGCAAGACCACCCAGGTCTGGGACGCGGTGGTCAGCCACCGTGAGACGGGGAAGACCCTGGCCCTCTTCCGCTGCACCCAGATGGTGCTGCAGGCGAAGGTCTGAGCCGGCATCACCACAGGCCGTAGCGGCCGTCCTCCCGCTCGACCCGCAGGGGCATCCCGAACAGCTCTGACAGCACCGGTGCCAAGAGCATCTCCTCGACGGGCCCGTCTCGGTGGACGCGGCCCTCTTTGAACAGCACGGCCCGGGTGATCTCCGGGATCACGTCAGCGATGGTGTGGGTGACCATGACGATGGTGCGCCCCTCCCGGGCGAGCTTGCTGACGATCTCGCGGAACTCGTGGGCCGCCCGGAAGTCCAGGCTGTTGGTGGGCTCGTCCAGCAGCAGTGCCACGGGATCGTGCACCAGGGCCCGACCGATGAGCAGGCGTCGGGCCTCGCCCGAGGACATCTCCCGGATCGGCCGGTCCGCCAGGTGGGCCACCTCAAGCAGTTCCAGGACGGCCCGGGCCTTGGCCTCCATGGCCGCCGTGACCTTGTGGGCTGGCCAGAGGCCGATGCTGCTGAAGAAGCCGGAGAGGATGGCCTCGAAGGCGGTGATGGGCCGGGTGTAGGTGGCCTGGAGCTCGTTGGAGACCAGCCCGAAGCGGCTGCGGAGGTCGAAGACATCCCAGACCTCCTCCCCGAAGCAGCGGCAGACGGTGCCTTCGGTGGCCAAGGGATACAGCTCTCGGGTGATCACCTTGATGAGGGTGGACTTGCCGGAGCCGTTGGGGCCGATGATCGCGAGGTGCTCGCCGCGGCGGATGGCCAGGTCCAGGCCGCGCAGACCGTCCTTCTCACCGCGACGGACGGTGACATGGCGGAGTTCCAGGAGGAGGTCGGTCATGGCGTATCCAACCATCATGCGCTGGATAAGTGCTTTGGATCAAAGGACAAAAGCACGCCCGCGCCCCTCCCGGCGGGGAGCACAGGTGGGGCGAAGCTTAGACCGGTTCTCAAGTAGTAGAAAAATTTTTAACTCATGATAAAAAAATATTGCACATTCCGTCCTCCTTCCTTAAATTCTTACCCAGGCCATCCGCTATCTCTCCGGTCTTCCATCTCCCCTCCATTCCTCTAAACCTCTCCCCGAAGAAGGCCCCCATGAACCGTCCGTCTGACGTGCATCCCGTTGACGAAGTCCTCCCCGCAGGCCGGCTGACCTTGCTGGGCATCCAGCATGTGCTGGTGATGTATGCCGGAGCCGTCGCGGTGCCGCTCATCATCGGGGGAGCCCTCAAGCTCCCGAAGGAGCAGATGGCGCAGCTCATCAACGCCGACCTCTTCGCCTGCGGCATCGTCACCCTGATCCAGGCCATCGGCTTCTGGCGCTTCGGCATCAAGCTGCCAGTGATGATGGGCGTCACCTTCGCCGCCGTGGGTCCCATGGTGGTCATGGCCGGCAACCCGGAGCTGGGGCTGCTGGGCATCTACGGGGCGGTCATCGGAGCGGGCATCTTTGGCATCCTCATCGCGCCCCTGATCAGCCGCATGCTGCCGCTCTTCCCGCCGGTGGTGACGGGCACCATCATCACCGTCATCGGCGTCTCCCTCATGCGGGTGGGCGTGAACTGGGCCGCGGGCGGTAACCCCACGATCCCCGGCCCTGCGGGCCCCATCGCCAACCCGGCCTACGGCGCGCCGATCCATCTTGCCATCGCCGCCTTCGTGCTGATCTTCATCCTGATCATCACCAAGTTCGTGAGGGGCTTCCTGGCCAACGTGGCCGTGTTGGCGGGCATCATCGTGGGCACCCTGGTCGCCATGTTCCTGGGCAAGGTGAGCTTTGTGGGCATCCACGAGGCCTCCTGGGTGGCCATCGTCCGCCCCTTCCAGTTCGGCCTGCCGAAGTTCAACCTCGTGGCCACCCTCACCATGTGCATCGTGATGATCGTGGTCATGGTCGAGTCCCTGGGCATGTTCCTGGCACTGGGCAACATCACGGGCCGCACCATCAGCCAGCGGGACCTTTCGGATGGCCTCCGCGTGGATGGCCTGGGCACGCTGCTTGGCGGCATCTTCAACACCTTCCCCTACACCTCCTTCAGCCAGAACGTGGGCCTGGTGGGCGTGACCGGGGTGCGGAGCCGCTGGGTCTGCGCCGCGGGCGGAGCGATCCTGATGCTGCTGGGCCTCCTGCCCAAGCTCGCCGTGATCGTGGCCTCGGTGCCCTCCTTTGTCCTGGGCGGCGCGGGGATCGTCATGTTCGGCATGGTCTGTGCGACCGGAATCCGGATCCTCGGCGGCGTGGACTTCCAGAACAACCGCTTCAACCTCATCATCGTGGCCATCAGCATCGGCTTCGGTATGATCCCCATCGTGGCCGACAAGTTCTTCGCGCAGATGCCCAAGCCCTTGTCGCCCCTGCTCCACAGCGGCATCCTGCTGGCTTCCATCGTGGCGGTTCTCCTCAACCTGTTCTTCAACCAGATCAAGTCCCTCGAGGAAGCCGGCGTCGAGTCCGCCCACGCGACCGCGAGCAGTGAAGCCTAAGTCCCCAACCGCAACCAGTCAGCCACCCTTCCACCCCCTCAAGGAGCCCCCATGCCGACCCTCGCCGAGAACCTGAAAGCCTTCCAGGGCCTCAAGACCGACCTCTATCAGAAGGATTTCCTCCTGACGTGGCAGCACCCTGAGGAGGAGCTGCGGGCGATCGTGACGTTGGCGGACACGCTGAAGGGTCTGCACAAGGCCGGGAAGAGCTTCAAGGCCTTCGACACGGGTCTGGCGATCTCGATCTTCCGGGACAACAGCACGCGGACGCGGTTCAGCTTCGCGAGCGCGGCGAACGCAATGGGGCTGGGGTTGTCGGACCTGGATGAGCAGAAGAGCCAGGTGGCGCACGGTGAGACGGTGCGTGAGACGGCGAATATGATCAGCTTCCTGACGGAAGTGATCGGAATCCGGGACGACATGTTCCTGGGCGAGGGCCACACCTACATGAAGGAAGTGGGGGACGCGCTGACGGACGGTGCCCAGCACGGCGTTCTGCACCGGCGTCCGAGCATCATCAACCTGCAGTGCGACATCGACCACCCGACGCAGTCCATGGCGGACCTGGCGTGGCTGAAGGAGCACTTTGGGAGCCTGGAGGCGCTGAAGGGCAAGAAGCTGGCGATGACGTGGGCCTACAGCCCGAGCTACGGCAAGCCGCTGTCCGTGCCCCAGGGCATCATCGGTCTGATGACGCGGTTCGGGATGGACGTGCGGCTGGCGCACCCGGAGGGCTACGACCTGATCCCCGAGGTGGTGGAGCTGGCCGGGAAGCAGGCGGCGGCGTCGGGGGGCAAGTTCTCGGTGTCGAACAGCATGGACGCGGCCTTCGAAGGCGCCGACATCGTGTATCCGAAGTCCTGGGCGCCCTACCGCGTGATGGAGCGCCGGACGGAGCTGCTGAAGAAGTCGGACAACGCGGGGCTGAAGGACCTGGAGAAGGAGTGCCTGGCGAACAACGCAAAGCACACGGACTGGGAGTGCACGCGGGCGAAGATGGACAAGACGGCGGGGGGCAAGGCGCTGTACATGCACTGCCTGCCGGCGGACATCACGGACGTGAGCTGCAAGGCCGGTGAGGTCTCGGCGGACGTGTTCGAGCAGTATCGGATTCCGACTTACCACGAGGCGAGCTACAAGCCGTTCATCATCAGCGCGCTGATGTTCCTCACCCGCATGAAGAATCCCGGCGCCAAACTCGAACAGATCATCAAGCGCGACCAGAACCTCTGCCTGTAATCAACCGGAAGGAAGTGACATGTCCAAGACCGTCGTCATCGCCATCGGGGGGAACTCCCTCATTTCGGACAACGACCACACCACCGTCTCGGATCAGTACGGCGCGGCGGCCG
>CAIMQW010000295.1 GCA_903843705.1 uncultured Holophagaceae bacterium
GAAGACGGACCCGTAGAACGGCACCTTGTTGGCGAAGGTTACGAAGGCGTCCTGGATCTCGTCCAGGTCCTTGTAGTGGTCCAGGTGCTCCCGGTCGATGTTGGTGATGACGGCCAGGGTGGGGTTCAGCATGAGGAAGCTACCGTCGCTCTCATCGGCCTCGGCCACCAGGAAGGGGCCCTTGCCCAGCTTGGCATTGCTGCCGATGGTGCCGAGCTTTCCGCCGATGACAATGGTGGGGTCGATGCCGCCTTGGCTGAGCACCTGCGCGACCATGCTGGTGGTGGTTGTCTTGCCATGGGAGCCCGCCACGGCGATGCCGTACTTCATGCGCATGAGCTCCGCCAGCATCTCGCCGCGCGGGATCACCGGCACCTTGGCGGCGTGGGCCGCCACCACTTCAGGGTTGTCGCCCTTCACGGCGGAGCTGATCACCACCACCTGGGCGCCCTGGATGGCGCTGCCCTGGTGGCCCAGGTGGACGGTGATGCCGAGGCCGCGGAGGCGCTCGGTGACCGAACTTTCCTTCAGGTCCGAGCCGGAGACCTGGTAGCCCAGGTTGGCGAGCACCTCCGCGATGCCGGACATGCCGATGCCGCCGATGCCTACGAAATGGATGTGCTGGATCTTGCCGAACACCTGGAGACTCCCCTGTTTGAAAAGGCCAGGATACCGCCATGGCGGACTTCTCGAACGTTCATGGCATGGGTCTGGCAACATGAACTGTCGAACGATCATAAGGAGGTGTGCGATGCAGACCCGAGGAACTCAACATCGTTTGATGAGCGTCGTTACGTTCCTGGCCCTGACTTCGGCCATCTGTGGCGCTTCGCCACAAGAAGGCAGAGTGCAGCGTCCGCAGCCTCAGCCCCAGGCCCAACCGCAGCCCCAAGCGCAGCCCACCGAGAGTCGTGCCCCCCGCCCGGCTTCGGCGCCCTCCGCCGAGCAGGGAGGTTCCTCCACTCCCAGGACCCAGGCCCATGAGAGCCGCAGCTCTCACCAGGCCGCCCCTGAGGGCCGCACCCCCCGCCCTGCCCCAAGCCGGCGGGACCTGGCGCAGCCCCGCCCAAGCGGGAACATGAGGTTGTCCGGGGTGAAGGTCATCGGGGGCACCCACTTGGTGATACCACCCCCTTGGCGCCGCTGCACGGTCCTCCCCGACCACAGCTACTGGAAACGCCGGGACCTCATGGCCGAGATCCAGTGGCTCTCCCGGCGGGGCTTCATTCCCGTGACGGCCCTCGGGGACACGGTGGATTCCCTCACGGACTTCGTCCATACCCCAGCGGGCTGGCGCGCCTACGGCCTGGCCGTGCCCGCTGGCGGCACCGTGCAGGTGGAGGTTCAGCACGAGAAGCTGGGCTGGTTCCGGCTCATGCTGGTGGACAAGTGGGGCACGCCCGGCCCCGGCATGCTGCAGCCGGCCATCGCCCACCAACCGGTACTCGTGACCTACCAGAACCCCGGCAAGGAGGCCACCGCGATCTACATCATCGTGGACGATCCCGCCTGGTGGTCCGACGCCAAATATCCCTACACCCTGGTGGTGCGCCGGGACTGGAACCCCAGCTCCGTGGATCTTTCCCAGGTGAACATGGTCGCGGGCCTCTGGGGTGCCACCCCCAGCGTCTCTGCCCAGTTCCGAGGCCGCAGCCTGACCGGCCCGGCGGTCTTCCCGCACTGAGCGCCAGTCTTTTCCTATCTCAGAAACGGCCCCGACGGGGCCGTTTCTGGATAAGGCTGAAACTAGGTCCAAGGACAGGCGCCGGTGACCTGCATGCGGAAGGCACGGGGCTCGACGCGGAGTTCGGCGCGGTCGCGTTCGGGTCCCAGCTCGCCATCCAGGTGCCAGGCCAGAGGCTTCTCCAGGCGCAGCACCGCCCGGCGGACACAGCCCAGGCGGCGGAGGCGAGTCCTGCCCTCCTCCCGGAAGAGGGCCGGACCTTCGGTGGCCAGGTCCCACCAGCCGGGCCGCGTCAGCGTGACCCAGTGCAGGAGGCCGTCCGTGGGGTCCGCCCCTGGCGCCATCCACAAGCCACCGCCGTGGGTGGGGAGGTTGGCCACGCAGAGGTTCCAGAAGTGCGCGGGCAGCTCCGGCTCTGGCCCCAGGAACGCCGTGCGGATGCGGGCTAGACGACCCGGGAGCTGGGGCAGGGGCGCCGTTTCGGCCTCCCAGGTGACTGCGGTCTCCTCCCAGGCGTGCCACAGCTGCCAGCAGGCCTGGGCGTAGGTGGAGAAGCCGCGGCCCGGCAGGTCCTCGAAGCGCTGGGCCACCGCCCCCTCGAAGCCGGTGCCGCAGAGGTTCAGGAAGGGCACACCATCCAGGCGGGGCAGGTCCATGACGAGCTCCCGGCCCTCCAGCAGCCGCTGCAGGGCCCCCGAGGGCTCCAGGGGGGTGCGCAGGCCCCGGACCAGGCCGTTGCCGCTGCCGCCTGGGATGGCCGCCAGGGGCACCGGGCAGCCCCGGTCCACCAGGGCCTGCGCCGCGTGGTGCACGGTGCCGTCCCCGCCCCAGACGAAGAGCGGTCCCCCGGCTGCGCTGGCCTGGGCGATGGCCGGCTCGAAGTCCCAGGGCGGTCCGAAGGGCATGACCTCCACCCGGTCCCGCAGGTCTCTAGGCAGAGGCCGCAGCAGGGCGTCCGGATCCTTGGGCGAAGTGCCCGAGGCGGGGTTGAACAGGATCGGCAGCTTCATGAGCCGAGCATAGCCGGGCCGGTGCCGATGCGGGGCTCCGGGCACCTGGCTTCAGGCCTGGGGAAGTTCAACAAACCCCTGGCAACAAGTAATCAAGCGTATGGACATCCTTTTCCGGAGGAGTAGGTTGTCTTAAACGCATGGTGCTAGCCACCCGTAATCTCGAATTAAACCTAGGAATGAAGGACAGCAGGAGGACCAATGTGCAGCGACACCATGGCCGCGACCGAGATCCTGGACTTTGCTGGCCGCATGGGGGTGATCGTCGCCCTGTCGCCTGTCCCGGGCAAGATCATGATCAAGGCGACGCCTGAACCCCCCCTGGCACTGATGAAGCTGTTGCTGGACCAC
>CAIMQW010000296.1 GCA_903843705.1 uncultured Holophagaceae bacterium
CTGCAAGCGACTCAAGGCACGCCTTCAGCTCAGTGATGCTGAATGGCTTCGGGAGCAGGAGAACAGAGGGGTGGACCTTGCTCAGGTCCAGTGCCGCCTGGTCCGTCCGCCCTGAGGACAGCAGGACAGGAACACCTGGAAGCAGCTCTCTCAGACGAGGCAGTGTCCCGGCCCCACCCATTCCTGGCATGTTCATGTCCAGGATCACCGCCTCGGGCCGCAGCCCAGCCTCGACCAGGGCCAATGCCTCCTCACCACTCGAACTCGTAGTCACAGAATGGCCCAGAGTCTGAACGACCATTCCGGTGGAACTCCTGATGAGTTCATCATCATCGACCAGGAGGATGCGCAGCGTTTGCGCAGGCACAGCCGCCCGAGCCCCGGCATCAACTTCATGGTCAGTCCTCACGGGCTCGCTGGCCGGAAACCGCATCGTCACTTGCGTTCCTCGACCAGGCTGGCTCTGGATCTCGATCAGCCCCCGATGGGCCTTGACCGTCTTGTAGACCATGGTGAGGCCCAGTCCCGTTCCCTTGCCCACACCCTTGGTGGTGAAGAAGGGATCCATGGCCTTCTCAAGAACCTCTTTGGACATTCCCAATCCCGTGTCCCCAATGACGACTTCAGCCCACTCCCTGCCGATGTTCCTGGTACGGATGGAAAGGGTGCCGTTCTCGGGCATGGCATCCACGGCATTGACGCAGAGGTTCATGAAAGCGTGGGACAAGGCACCGGCATCCCCTCTGATCGGCAGGAGGTCAGCTTCGAGGTCCAGTCTCAGCTCCACCCTGGCCAGCGTTGTCCGTGCCAGGAGGTCGGCATCCTCCTTGAGGATGGCATTCAGATCCAGAGTTCGTTCTTCAGCCTGACTCTGTCTGGCAAACGACAGCAGACCTCTCACCATCTCCCCGCCACGGGTGGCCGCCTTGACAATGGTCTCAAAGGAGTTGTGGGCGGGGCTTCCTTTGGGTTGGATCTGGAGGTTGGCCGAGGCGATTCCCAGGATGGCGCCGAGCACATTGTTCATGTCGTGAGCAATGCCCCCGGACAAGTTCCCAAGGCTCTCCATCTTCTGGGCTTGCTGGAGCTGTTGCTGCAGCCTTAAGTTGACCTCCTCGGCCAGCCTGCGCTCCGTGATGTCCTGGATCGTGCCAATGCATTGGGTAGTCCGGCCCTCCGCATCCAAGACCAGGGTTCCGGTGGCGAACACCGTGCGCACGGAACCGTCCGGACGGACCACGCGGTATTCGAGGGGTGTCGTCCCCTCTTGGCTGCGCGTCTTATTCATCACTTGGGTGAAGGCGTCCTTGTCATCAGGATGGACGATCTCCAGGAATAGATCGGGGCTTCCGCCATAGTTCTCTGGATCAAGGCCCGTGATGCGGTAGATCTCAGGCGACCACTGAACCTTGTTCGTTTGAAGGTCCCACTGCCAGCTACCGACCTGGGCGAGTCTCTGCGCCTCGAACAGGGTCCTTCGGCTCATCTCCAGAGCCTCTTCAGCCTGCTTTCGCCCAGTGATGTCTTCGATCACGCACACGCCGCCGGTGACCCGCCCTCCCCGGTCCCGCAGGGCAATGCCATGCAGTCGCCCCCAGACAACCTGTCCACCCTTGCGCACAAACCGTTTTTCGATCTGATAGAAGGCGCGCGTTTGCGTGGTCAACCCCTCAATCAGGGCCTCTTCGGCTTCGATATAGTCGGGGTGGGTGTATTCCTTGAAGCTTCTGCAGGCCAGCTCTTCATTCGAATATCCGACCAGCTCCTGGAAGGCGCGATTGCTGGTCAGGACGGAGCCATCCGTGGGCCCGGTCACGGCCGAGACGACAATGCCGATCGTGTTGCTGTCAAAGATGGCCCGGAACAGGTCCTGACTCTCACGCAGCTCTTCCTCGATCCGCCTGCGCTCGGTAATGTCCAGGAATGTGGTCAACACCTGATAGGGGGTGTCCTCGCCAGGACGGAAAAGGGGAACGGCGGAGACGGTGATCCAGGTTGTCCGTTCCTTGCTCGGGTTGAACAGCCCCATGATCGCTTCGCCAGGAAGGCCGGAGCGCAGGGCCGTCATGGCCGGCTGGTCCTCTCCTGGGAAGGGGGAGCCGTCTTCGTGGAGAGCCTTCCACCTTGGGTCGATGCTCTTGCGGCCCACCATCTGCTCGTAGGAAAGCCCGAGGACGCTCTCGGCAGCCGGGTTGGCAGTGAGGATGTTCCCCTCCGC
>CAIMQW010000297.1 GCA_903843705.1 uncultured Holophagaceae bacterium
ACGCTTCCTCCTTTCCGATGGGGCTGACTACGCCTGGTGCTCCAGGTTCACGCCCTTGTCTCGTCGGTGTTGAGTTCCCTCCGTTAGGGCCTCAGGTCTGGATTTTCACCTCCTATCTGTGGATCGTGCCGATCGCACGCGCTCCGGCCTACGGCCTGCGCTCCGGGTGCTGCTCTGGATCGAGGACTGCAACTTCAGTTGCTCAGTCCCTGTTTCAGGTGTGGCCTACTTCTGGGGAGCAGAACTGGCTAGGTTTTGGAGAGCGGTGAAGGACAAGACGGCAGACTTCCTAGCCGAAATAGATAGGACCGGGAACCTGCACGTATCAGTGGCCGTAAGGGCAATGCTCTACATGGGTCTTCGGGAGGCAGAGGCCCTACAGATGCTCTGGGAGAACGTGGATTGGAAGGAGAACACCTATTGCCCTGGCGGAATGGTCGGAAGCGAAGGAACAGGTACCAAGGGCAAAGAGGACGGTCTTCTAACCTTCGGCACTGACATGAAGACCTGGCTCCAGAAGGCCAAGGACGAGAACGAAGCCAAAGAGACGAAGAGTATCTGGGTTCTTCCTTCAGAGGACGGCAAGCCACACAGAAAGCAGTTCACCAAGAAGGCGATCGTAAGAGCTGGTGTTGTGGTCGGAGTGAAGTTGAGCCCTCACCGTCTGCGTGGCACCTACGCCACCCTTCTGGCTAAATCGACCAAGGGAAATTCGTTCATAGTGAAAAACAACCTGCGGCACAAGGACATCAGAACGTCAGAGGGATACGTGGAAATGGGCCTCGAGGACATGAGGAAGGCCAACCTCGAACTCTGGGAACCAGCCCAAACCGCATAGACCTACTTCTGGATGTGCCGCTCTGACGCAGTGAGATCCGAGCAATCAGCGAGCCAGTGTCATACACAGAGTCATACAAAGCTGCTCGAATTCTTCAACGCAATCTCGCACAAGTAGTTATAAATACAGCATTTACTTTCGCAATGCAGAGGTCGTCAGTTCGATCCTGATCAGGTCCACCAGCTAACCCCCTGAGAAATCAGGGGGTTTTTTATGTGGAGTAGGGACGGCTCCGTTTCGACTCCGGCTTGTCTAGGCGGGTTGGGAATCGCCTGTGTTGGTGGCACGAACGGTCCCGAGACCTTTCTCCATCGATGATTCCGATTCCTAGGATCGCAAATAACCCCATGGTCCCGAACGACCTTGGGAGAGATATTGGGAATCGAGGTTGTTCAATTTTATCTGAAGCTCGTTTTTTACCCACGAGCCTGGATGTCATTTGCAACGACTTGCAATCTCCAGACCGGAAAAAGGGATGGCTCGTTGCCTCACCAGATGCCAAGCGAGGGAGGACTCCATGAAGGTAGCGGAAGTCGTCGTCAAGATCCTTGAGCGGGAAGGCGTCCGTGATGCGTTTGGCATTCCGGGGGCTGGTATCAATCCCGTCTACAAATTCCTTGGACTCTCGAAGCAGATCAAGCACTACACCGTTCGCCACGAGGAGGCTGCGGTGCATGCCGCCGACGGCTACTTCCGGGCCAGCGGCCGGATGGCGGTGGCGCTCTGCACGTCAGGCCCCGGCGCCACGAATTTTGTGACGGGGATCTACACGGCCAACATCGACTCCATTCCCTTGATCGCCATCACTGGCCAAGGGGCTTCGGGATTGTTGGGGAAGGATGCCTTCCAGTGCGTCGACATTGCGGCGATCTGCAAGCCCGTCGCCAAGGCGACCTGGTGCGTGACCCAGGCCGCCGACCTCCCCGACATCCTGCGAGAAGCGTTCAGGACCGCGCGGGAAGGGAAACCGGGCCCCGTCCTCATCGATCTGCCGCTGGATATTCAGACGGCGGACATTCCCTTCGAGGTCGATCATTACCAGCCCGCCCCCCTCAAGCAGATGGCTCCGGATGCCTGTGTGATCCGGATGGCTGTTGATCTGCTGGTGCAGGCCAAGAATCCCATCATCATCATGGGCGGAGGCGTCATCCTGGCGCGGGCAGAGGAAGCCTGCATCAAGCTTGCCGAGGTCATCCACGCTCCCATCATCACCACCTACATGGCCAAGGGCGGGGTGCCGTTAGAGCACCCGCTCAATGTGGACCACGCTGGCATCCAGGTCGGCACCCCTCTCGGGAATCACTATCTCCTGGGCTCTGACGTCGTCCTTGGCATCGGCTGCCGCTTCACCGATCGGCATACCGGGGATGTGAAGGTCTACGCCGGAGAGCGGAAATTCATTCATGTGGATATCGAGCTCAAACAGATCGACAAGATCGTGAAGTGCGAGATCGGCATCGTGGCCGATGCCAAGCTGGCCATCGACGCACTCCTACAGGAAATTGCCGCCCGGAACGTGGAATTCCACGCGGCGGATCGCGTCAATGCCATACCCGAGCTCAGGACGTCGCTCCGACGAAAGGAGTTCTACGACTGTGTCCCCATCAAGCCCCAGAGGGTGTACTACGAAATGAATCGGGGGTTTGACGAGGACACGATGTTCACCACCGGCTGTGGGCTTAATCAGATCTGGTCAGGCCAATTCCAAAAAATCAACAAGCCAAGAAAGTACCTGCCTTCGGGAGGCTCCGGAACCCTCGGCTTCGACATTCCGGCTGCCTTTGGCGCCATGATCGCCCAGCCCGGCCCCAAGGCCGTGGCAGTCATGGGCGATTTCGGCTTCACCTTCATGGTTGAAGAGCTTGCGGTTGCTGCAACCTACCAGGTCCCCCTGGTTGTGGTCATCGTGAACAATGCCTATCTGGGCCTGATCCGACAGCATCAGAAGTACGCCTTCGATTTCGAGTACGCTGTTTCCATGAAAGAGAACCAGACGCTGATAGACTACGTCAAAGTCGCAGAGGGCCTTGGTTGCGCCGGCGAACGGGTCTTCAAGCCCGAAGACATCGCCCCGGCCATCGAGCGGGCAAAGGCCTCGAAAAGGCCGTACGTGATTGACATCGTATGCGAAGAGCAGACCGACTGTGCGATGGGCGGCAGCATCGCCGCGATCAGGGAATTCGACTAACCGCTCACCCGCCCGGGGCCCGCGGCTCCGGCACGGGATGGGGACGCCTGCAGGCCACCCAACGAACCTCCTGGAAAGGACAGCCATGCCAGCCTTCGCCGCCAATCTCACCATGCTATTTACGGAGGTCCCCTTCCTGGACAGGTTCGCCTTGGCGAAGGAGGCCGGCTTCAGGTTCGTGGAATACCTCTTCCCGTATGATTTCGATCCAGCAGAGCTGCGCCGGCAGCTGGACCAGCATGGCCTGCGCCAGGTCCTCTTCAACCTGCCGAGCGGGAACTGGGGCCAGGGCGACCGCGGCATCGCCGCCGATCCGGCCCGGGTCGCGGAGTTCCGCGCGGGGGTTCCGAAAGCCGTGGAATATGCCTTGGCGCTCGGCGTCGGCAACCTGAACTGCCTGGCGGGCAAGCGGGTCGCGGGGGTGGATGAGGCCCTCCAACTGGGAACCCTGGCGGAAAACCTGCAGTTCGCCGCCAGGCTGCTCGGAGCCAAGGGCCTGCGGCTGATGGTGGAGGCCTGCAACCACTTCGACATTCCGGGCTTCCTGCTGAACCGCACCGATCAGGCCCTGGGGGTTCTCGAGGCGGCCGGGGAGCCCAACCTCTTCCTCCAGTACGACGTGTATCACGCCCAGCGCGAGGAAGGCGAGCTGACAGCCACCCTGCGCAAGCACTTGCCCCGGATCGGTCACATCCAGATCGCAGACAATCCCGGCCGACATCAGCCCGGCACCGGCGAGATCAACTTCCCCTTCCTGTTCCAGGAGCTGGACCGACTCGGCTACGCGGGCTACGTGGGCCTCGAATACATTCCAACCCCTGACAGCCAGTCCTCGTTCGGCTGGATCAAGACCATGGGCTACTAGAACTCGACCAACCAGGAGAACGCACATGAAGATCGGATTCATCGGACTGGGGATCATGGGCAAGCCCATGAGCCTGAACTTGATCAAGGCCGGCTACCAGCTGGTGGTGATGGACGTCTTCGAACCCGCCGTGGCCGAGCTGGTCGCCGCAGGCGCCGAGGCAGCACCAACGCCCCGGGCGGTCGCCGAGCAAGCCGACATCATCATCACCATGCTCCCCAACTCGCCGCAGGTGAAGCAGGTGGTCCTGGGCGAACAGGGGGTCATCGAAGGTGCGCGCAGCGGTGCCGTGGTGATCGACATGAGCTCCATCGCCCCCCTGGTGAGCCGCGAGGTGGCCGGGAAGCTCGCTGCCAACGGCGTGGAGATGCTGGATGCGCCGGTGAGCGGCGGTCAGCCCAAGGCCATCGACGGAACCCTCTCGGTCATGGTGGGCGGCTCCCAGGAAGTGTTCGACCACTGCTACCCGATCATGAAGGCCATGGCTGGATCCGTGGTCCGCACGGGGTCCATCGGCGCCGGCAACATCACCAAGCTGGCCAACCAGGTCATCGTGGCCCTCAACATCGCCGCCATGGCCGAGGCGCTCGTGCTGGCCACGAAGGCCGGCGTGGAGCCCGAGCTGGTGTTCCAGGCCATCCGGGGCGGCCTGGCCGGCAGCACCGTGCTGGACGCCAAGGCGCCCCTGGTGCTGGACCGGAAGTTCAACCCCGGCTTCCGCATCAACCTGCATATCAAGGATCTGGCCAACGCCCTGGATACCTCCCACGAGCTGGGCGTGCCCCTGCCCCTCACCGCTTCGGTGATGGAGATGATGCAGGCACTCAAGGTGGACGGCCAGGGCGACGCGGACCACTGCAGCCTGGTGCGCTACTACGAGAAGATGGCCCAGGTGGAAGTGCGCCGCTAGCCCTTGCCACCGCGAGCGCCCTGGGTGCGCTGACATACTGCAGAGGCCCCCGGGCCAGCTTCGCCCAGGCCCACCACCCCTGACTTGACAGGAACTACCCGATGCCGAGAGCCAACGTCTACATCACGCGGATGATCCAGCAGGAGATGATCGACCTCCTGCGCACCTGCCACGACGTGGAAGTCAGCCCCCATGACCGGGCGCTGACCCGCGACGAGCTCCTGCAGCAGGTGCGCGGCCGCGATGCGGTCATCTCCATGCTCACCGACGGCATCGACGGGGCCCTGCTCGACGCCGCGGGTCCGCAGTGCCGGATCGTCGCGAACTTCGCGGTGGGCTTCAACAACTTCGACCTGCAGGCGGCCACCCAGCGCGGCGTCATCTTGACCAACACCCCCGGCGTGCTCGACGAGGCCACCGCCACCCATGCCTGGGCCCTGCTGCTCGCCACCGCCCGCCGCATCACGGAGACCGACCGCTACGTGCGCGCCGGCCAGTGGCTTGGCTGGGGGCCCCTGGCCTTCCTCGGCCTGGATGTGGACCACAAGACCCTGGGCATCGCGGGAGGAGGACGGATCGGCTCCAACTTCGCCCGCAAGGCGGCGGCCTTCGACATGAAGGTGATCTACTCCGATGTGGCGCGGCTGCCTGAGTTCGAGCGCCAGTGCGGGGCCACGTTCGTCGACAAGGCCACCCTGCTGCGCGAGTCGGACTTCCTCTCCCTGCACCTGCCCCTGCTGCCCGAGACCCGCCACTACATCGGCGCCCCGGAGCTGGCGGCCATGAAGCCGACGGCCGTCCTGATCAATGCGGCGCGGGGCCCCGTCGTCGACGAGGTGGCCCTGGTCCATGCCCTGCAGAACAAGGTCATCTGGGGCGCCGGGCTGGATGTGTTCGAGAATGAGCCGCTCCTCGCCCCTGGCCTGGCCGAGCTCGACAACGTCGTGGTCGTGCCCCACACCGCTTCGGCGACCATCCAGACCCGCCTGGCCATGGCCAAGATCGCGGTCGACAACGTCCTGAGCGTGCTGCAGGGCGGGCTGCCACTGACCTGCGTCAACCCAGCCGTGCTCAAGTGAATTTCTTTAGAGCCCAGGCCTCTGCTCCGGTGCGGCCACCGGCCGGCTCTGCCACTGGCTGGCCCGGGCTCCCGCATGGGGCGGGCCCTGGGACTTCATGAAGGCCAGCACGGCGGATGGCCGGAAAAACAGACCCGCGACACCCGCCACTTCAATCACAGGCAGGCCCTTCCGCCGGGGTTCGCTGGCTGGGTCCAGGAGTGCCTTCTCGTCCACGAAGTAGCCCGAGGAGACCAGCCGTGCAGCCATGTCCTCGGCCACCACCAGCCACCCCACGGTGAACAGGAAGAGGGCCCGGTCGTGGCCAATGATCGTCTTTGCAGTCTGAGCATCCATGTTCTCACCGGCACAGTGGCATTCAGGGTTGATCGGGATCACCAAGCCGCAGGCGCTGTCTGCCTTCAGGAGGCGGCACGCCGCTTGGGCGCGTTGAGGTAGTCCAGGACGCCCACCAGGAAGGTCTCAGCCGTGGGACCGTGGGCCAGCCACCGGTAGGCAACTCCCTCCGTCGCCGAGCGGTAGTAGTGCGTACTGCACCCCATGGTCGTCCAGGGACAGCAGAGATCACAGGAGAGGAAACGCACCGCCGCAGGCACCTTCAACAGAGCCTTGATGCGGCGCTCGGCGCCCGCGGCCTCCTCGATGGTCGTGCCCAGCCAGATGTTCTTCGGGGGGTTGCCCCCCAGCCAGTCCTGGAGCCAGTGCACAAAGTGGTGACCTGCTGGCGTGGGCCAGCGGCCATTCTCCGCTTGAGCCTGATCAAGCGCCCTCTGCAGCAGGACCAGGATAGCTTCGGGTCGCTTGGTCAGGACCATCCAGGCGAGATGCGGGGTCTCCTGCATGGTCTCCAGAGCAGCCCGCCGGGGCCCGTCCAGCACCCGCTTGTCTTCCCAGAACTCGCTCATGGAATTGGTGAAGACCCGGAGGGTCTGTCTCTCCTTCAGTGCCAGGTGCTCGTATCGGAGGGCCTCGCTTCGGGCCCAGGCGCCACGCAGGGGGTGGGAGCTCCGGAAGAGTCTCCCCGCCGATCTGGGCGCAGCGGCCTGGTCCTGGTCCTGATTGAAGCAAGAGGCACAGGCGGTGGTGTCTTGGCTACAGCTGCGCCAGAAGTTCACCGCATAGCCAGTGTGGGTTGTGCTCGATTCCTCAGGCATGGTCGCCTCCAGGTATCCAGTGAGGAGGGCGTGCCCCCTCCGGGTTTTTCCCCGCGGAGGCAGGCCACCCAAAAGGGTGAGCCGGGTCCCTCTCCGCGGCGGGGCAGCTCCCCAGGTGCCCCCGGTGTTGGAACCAAAGTCCAAGAGTCTTTCCGAACGATCAATGTCGGCATATGCCAGGTGGCTCGCAATACGTTTAATTGCTTATTCGCCCTTCTTTTTACAATCATAATCCTTATTTTTTAATACTTTACAGTTAGGTGTCGTGATATCAAAATATTTTGAATATTTTGATATCACGGCCAATTCTTTAATGATTGTCGAGACATGATCCAGCTCTCTGGGTGGCCCCCTCCTGGCTCCCCTTACCGAGCACCCGGAGCCGACGAGGGGCCCCGACGGGCCAAGCAGCACTCCCTGCGCTGGAATGCCCCTGGATCTGTTTAGCTTGAAGCATGCGAGTTCTGGTCCTGCTGTTCTCCGCCCTGCTGCTCCAGGCCCAGGCCTTCGAGTCCCGGGGCCTCGCCGAGCTCCGAGCGGCGCTTGACCGCGCCATCGAGACCAAGGTCACGCCTGGAGCCGTCTACTGGTGCGACCATGCGGGTCAGGACGTGCACTGGGCCCAGGGCAACAGGGCGCTGGTACCCTCGGTCGAAGCCATGACCGAAGACACCGTGTTCGATGCCGCCTCCCTCACCAAGGTCGTGGCCACGCTGCCCTCGGTCATGCTGCTCCTGGAGCGCGGGAAGCTGGAGCTCGACGCCCCCGTGCAGCGCTACCTGCCGGAGTTCCGGCACCCGCGCGTCACTGTGAAGCACTTGCTCACCCATACGTCCGGTCTGCCCTCGGGCCTCCCGAAGCAGGAGGGACGCCCGGGCTGGCTCGGCTATGCGGAAGGCATCCGCCAGGCTTGCGCCTGCGTACCGAATCCCGCTCCGGGCAATCTGTTTCGCTACAGCGATGTGAACTTCATCCTGCTGGGTGAGCTCGTCCACCGCCTGAGCGGGCGCCCCCTGGAGGTGTTCGCCGCGCAGGAGGTGTTCGCTCCTCTGAAGATGCTGAGCACGACCTTCAAGCCGGACACAAGCCTGCTCCCGCGCATCGCGCCCACTGAGCGGGACGAGCACGGCGTGGTGCTGCGAGGCGTGGTCCACGATCCCACCGCGCGGCGCATGGGCGGGGTGGCCGGTCACGCCGGACTGTTCACCACCGCGGCCGACCTGGCGAAGTACGCCCGCTTCATCCTGCGGGGCGGACCGCTGCTGAAGCCTGAGACCCTGCGGCTGATGCGGAGCGTGCAGACGCCCGCCACCATGCTTGAGCGCCGAGGTCTCGGCTGGGACATCGACACGCTCTACAGTCGGCCCCGCGGCAGCCTCTTCGCGCTGGGCTCCTTCGGCCACACGGGCTTCACCGGCATGGCGCTGTGGCTGGACCCCACCACGGACACCTTCTTCATCCTGCTCACCACGCGCCTGCACCCGGACGGGAAGGGCGACACCCGCGCCCTGAATGCCGAGATCGGCACCCTCACGGCCCGGGCCATCGGCCTCACCGCGCGCAAGGAAAGCCCGTGAGCGAGCTCCGCATCGATCCCCCCGCCAGCGAGGCTGAGCTCGAAGCCTGCGCGGAGCTCATGGCCGCGTCCGAGCCCTGGCTGACCCTGCGGCGGGACCGGGCCACCTGCCTGCGCCTGCTGCGGGATCCGGACCGGGAGACCTACGTGGCCCACCTCGGCGACCAGCTGGCCGGCGTCCTGGTCCTCAACCTGCGGGGCGCCTTCGTCGGCTACCTCCAGGCGATCTGCCTCGCCCCGACCTTCCGCGGCCAGGGGCTCGGCTCCCGGCTCATCGCCTTCACGGAAGACCG